>JAIPCU010000039.1 GCA_021738045.1 Candidatus Methylopumilus sp.
CCACCACTCGGCCAAGCTGAATAATCCCAGCTTTTGAAGCTGCGTATCCGACTTGTGCAGCGCCAGACCAACGGATACCAGAGATCGACGCAATATTGACAATGGACCCAGACCCTTTTTCGAGCATGACAGGCATCACATGCTTGCACATCATAAAAACGGTTTTGAGATTGAGATCCATTTGCGCGTCCCAGTTCTCTTCGCTCAACGAAATAGGACCGCCCGGTGAAGCACCGCCAACATTATTGACAAGGATATCAATGCCACCGTATTGTTTGACGCAGGCTGCCACCAAGACCGGTATCGCTTTGCTGTCCAACACATTGCACTGATACGGCGTGGCATCACCACCCGCCTCGGCAATCAGTGCGAGTGTTTCTGTCATGGTGCTCAAATCTTTATCGACCGCAAAGACTCGCGCACCCTCTTGCGCAAATCTAAAAGCAATTGCTCGACCGTTACCCCAACCGGGGCCCACGCAGCCAGCACCGGTCACCAAAGCAACCTTCCCTTCTAAACGTCGTGTCATCTTTGTTCTTCGCAAGAGTGGTTGATCGATCAAGCAGCTAAACGGCTAGCCATCACGTTCCGCTAGGGCCAAAGGTGGTGTATCCACCATCGACAACAATTTCTGTACCGGTAATAAATGCCGCTTCATCCGACACTAAGAACAAAACTGCATGAGCAATATCCCAACCCGTACCCATCCGACCAATCGGCACCATGGCATTACGCTTCGCAATTAACGACGCAGCATCAGATTCGGAAAGTTGTTTGGTTAAGCGATGCTCAACAAGTGGCGTGTGCATCAAACCCGGCACGACTGTGTTGCAGCGGATTCCTTTTTTTGCATAGGCGCCCGCTGTTGAGCGCGAGAACTGAATAATGCCAGCTTTACTCGAACTGTAAGCCACGTGCGTGCGCTCTTTTGAATTACGCAAACCGGCAACGGATGAGATATTGATAATCACACCTTTGCCTTGCGCTTCTAAAACTGGAATCACATGTTTACAACCTAAGAACACAGTTTTTAGGTTGAAATCAATCTGACGGTCCCAAGCCTCTTCAGTCATCGTCACAGGGTTACCTGGCTCTGACCCACCAACGTTGTTGATCAGGATATCAATGCGTTTGAAACGATCAAGACAGGCCTGAACCATTTTCTTGACGGCTGCTGAATCGAGCATATCGCACAGATGTGTGGCACAGACAAAGCCTTCGTCTTCAATCGTCTGACGAGTTTGCTCAACGGCTTCTTTTACAACATCAACTAGAAACACCGAAGCACCTTGTCGTGCAAGAAGAACTGCTGTTGCCCTACCATTTCCCCAGCCAGGGCCGACCGACCCCGCACCCGTTACGATTGCAACTTTTCCAGTTAGGTCAAGCATGTTGCCTCCAATTTTTATTGTTAAATATCATTTGTATGAACGGCTATCGGCATAGTCGAGCGTTTAATCACTTAAATTTTCTTTTCGTACTCCATCGCCGATTCAATAGAATGACACTGTCGAATGAATCAACTCGCGCGGTACCAAACACGAACTGAGTCCAACTACCGGCCGCACCCTAGAACCTGGGGCGCTCGTCGCCCATTTGCCTGTTGCAGACATTCCATTGACTGCCAGAGGGTCGATTTCGCGACGAATCTTCTCGGCTTCTGAGCGTTCTGCAGTTTTGACCGCCACACGCAAAATGACTTCATAGGGCTCATGTACCGGCGCAGGCGAAGACTCGCGATGCACACCATTGATTCCCAGATAGTCGAAACGAATCTCTGTAGCTTGCAAAGCAACCTTTTGAAAGCGCTGCTCGAGTAAGTCTTGCGTGCATTTTGCTCGCTCAAGCGCACCAGGGCCTGCAAAGATCACCATTTCTTCGGTCATAAAGCCTTCGGTCAGGCCGACCAAGGCCTTGAGCGTTGGTGTACGAGGTTTGCCCGCTTGGTCAGCAAAGGCTTCAACCAGATCTTGGTCAACCTGCTTGAAGCTGACCTTAGTGAAATCAACAATACAGTCAGGGCAAATGTAATTGGCGGGGTCTCCAACTTCGTAGAGTAATTGTTCTTTGCAAGTCGCCTCAGATACGATCCCACCCGAGTTCGAAAGCTTGGATAACAATACGCGATCGTCGCTCACCTCTGCGATTGGGTTACCCACATTGGCCAAATCCGGAACGTCTTTGTAACCAGGGTCACAAAAATAACCGCCACTCAGTTGGCTACCACATTCCATCAAGTGCCCGATCACCATCCCCTTCGCCATCAACTGATAGTCATCAAAACTCCAGTCAAACTCATAAGCAAGCGGGCCTAGATATAAACAGGCGTCAGCGATGCGAGTGGTAATGACGACATCAGCCCCGCCTTTTAGTGCCTCAACAATCCCTTGAGCACCTAGATACGCCTCTGCAGATACAACTGTGTCAAGACTCTCAGCAATTGGCTTACCCGTCTCGATGAAGTTCAACCCCATCGTGCTGATCGTCTTTGTCAAAATACCGCCTGATACTGAGGCAACCCGTAAATCTTTAATGCCGAGTTTGATCGCTAAGGCCGCCACCTGTTGCGCAGCTTCTTCAGGATCTAACCAACCCTGGTTAGTAATAATCTTGATCCCTTTTTCTTTACACGTTTTAAGAATAGGCTCCATCCGAGGAAGCAAATAGGGATCGTAGGGCGGCACGCGGTCAGTTTCCATGCGAGATACCTGAGCAGCGCTCATGGTGACCTCTGACATCGAATCAAAGCATAGGTAGTTGACGTTCCCGCGATTCATCAAATCTGTTGCCGGCTCAAACCGATCTCGCGACCAACCTGCTGCAGAGCCTAGGCGCACCGTTTTGCCAGTTTTTTTATGAACCATTATGCGGCCCTCTTGGTAGCAACAGAACGGCCGACATAATCAGCAGGCATCTGCAGCGGAAGCGTCAACATAAGAGAAGACAAGGCTTTGCCAGACTCTTCGAAAGCCAACGTTCGTGAACGGCCACCCTCAAGAACGTCAGTCATCACAAAGTTTAAGGCGCCGATTAACGGGACTTCGTAGCGACGAATAACACCTTTAGTAATGGGACCGTAGACCGCACGAACTGCTTCAATCGTCACTTGTTCGAGTAACACCGCGTAGTCGCGAATATCGTATGCAATGACTGACACCATCGAGTCATTACCTTTTTCGCCCGAACGAGAATGCGCGACCTCGCGCAGCGGCATTGTCTGTGTCGTCACTTTCATTTGTCTCTTTTATATTTTTATACAGCGGTACCTTCAGGTACCTATACCTCAATATAGACCGATGACCGCTCGCAAGCAAGTGAGGATCTATCTTTTACGGACCAAAGCTTGAGCGCATCTGAATCCCCCAACTGCCTTCAACTTTAGTCAGTACATACAGAGACTCATACACCCCAATTACAGAGTCGTCGCTTCGAAAGCGCGTATAACTTAAAGCGTAATGAGCCTTAATATCGCTGCACTGCACCAACTCGCGCGAAACCCAACGACTATATTTCCAGTCATCTTCGCGCCTGAGTCGTTCAAACAAATCCATCGGGTTATCGCCCGCCTTGGGATAGATTTTTATTTGACCGCCAGCAAAACGCACATGAGGGAAATGCATGGCTGAGTCCATCGCTTGGGCATCGTAGTGATTGAGTCCGTTCATGAAACGGTCGAGCACTGCCATACAGGCTTGGTGCAGTTCTGGATGACTTTTTGTTAGAAGGGTCATAGCATTATCTCGAAGACTTTTAATACAGCGTATCGCCAGGAGGATACAACACGACAATAGATTTCAGCCCGAATGTCGATTTGCCGCTTAATCTCGATAACTCGAATCTTCACGATCTAATAGTCGTAGCATAGCTTCCCACTCTAACTGCCCAAATTGACGTACGTCTGGGTCATACAAACGAGCAGTACGATTCAGCACAACCTCATCAGGCACGATAATTTCTCTACCCATGGCCAAGGTATCCACTTGCGCCTTACAGGCAGTCTCAAGCCACAGCATCAGATTAAACGCTTCGGCGACCGAGGCCCCACAGGTCAGCAAGCCATGATTACGCAAGATCATCGCGTTGTGTGAACCCAGATCCGCGACCAATCGTTTTTGTTCATCCATATCAACCGCTGGGCCTTCATAGTCGTGATACCCGATGCGTTCATAAAACCGCATCGCAGTTTGTGTCAACGGCAAAAGCCCCTCTTTGAGCGAAGACACCGCCATACCAGCACGCGTGTGGGTATGGATAATGCACCGGACGTCATGTCTGGCGGCATGGATCGCGCTATGGATCACATAACCAGCCTTGGAGATCCCATAGGGCAGGTCAGGCTTTTGTACGATAGTGCCCTCGAGATCGACGGTATACAGGTTAGAGGCACAGACTTCGCTGTAGTGAAGTCCCAGTCCGTTAATGAAAAACAGTTTTTCATTACCCGGCACTTGAGCCGTGATGTGGTTATAAATAATATCGGTCATGCCATACTTGACCATCAACCGATAACAGGCGGCCAAATCAACTTTTGTTGCGTATTCAATATCCGTGCTCATCTCGAGACTCCCATCACCAACCCTTGTTATACCGCAGATCATAGTTTGTCAGTCACTGTATTGTTAGGTCAGACCCAAGAGCCTCTGCGACTGCCCCATATAAGGGTCTCGTGAACTCCCACATTACACGGTCAGCCCAAGTGCACGCTCTACACTCCTGACCAGATGCACAAGCCTCGGACCAAGATCTTTTTGTAATTCTGCATCTGCCACTGCATAGGCCGCCACCGTTAAATTAAACGCCAAGTGAACGCCGTGATAAGCCGTTGAGAGAGGCACCGCTACAGCTGCGAGTGGTGCCTGCCAATCACCGACCACTGAACAAAAGCCTAGTCGCTTAATTTGTTCGTACGCCCTCTCAGTAGGTTTTAAAAACTTGTCGAACTCCTCTTGCTGCGCCGCCCTCAAACCCTTATAAATGTGCCGCCGCTCTTGGTCGCTATGTTGATACAAAAGTGCGCGACCCATCGCCGTGCGTAACAAGGGTCGAGTCGAGCCGATACCCGGTTTAGTAAAATTACTGTCTTGTCCGGTGACTGTTTCGACATAAACGACTTGTAGGCGATCGCGCATCCCTATTGAAACGGGTCCTTTTGCATAATGGGTGAGCGCCAACATCTCAGGCGCCGCGATTTGTCTAATCGCCATTTGGGACAGTAACGGATAACCAAGCGACAACACTGCAGGCCCCAAAGCATACCGCCCAGAGGCTTTGTCACGTCGAAGATAACCTAAACCCATTAACGTAAAAGTCAGTCTTGTTATCGTGGGCTTAGTGAGCTGCAGATGCTCGGACAACTCTTTGTTGCTCCACAACGCAGCGCGTTGCCCGAAACAACCCAGCAGCGCTAAACCGTTAGCTAGCGTCGAAGCAAACTGGGGCTGCTTCTGCAATGAGTCGTAGTCTAAAAATCCCGGGTCAGCACTTTCTAAAGCATCTCTGGCAAGTCGCATCGCTTCATTCACTTTGTTGAGGGAAGGTCGTTCACTGAAAAATAATTGACATTTAAAAGAATCAACAACATAATTTATAACCGATATTCGGTTGTCAATTTCATTATTTGGAATTAAATATTTAATGCGCTCTAAAATTCGGCCTAGCGGCTCACCGACCCCCCTCTTCTCTTTCGTTGTCGTCGCCGACACCCATGTCAACGAAAGCGACAATGTCTCAAGCTCACCGTTCGAGACGAATCATTTAGCCAACGAGCGCGCGCGCTTTGTGTTTCAAGACATCGCGGCAATGGACCCTCCTCCAGCATTCGTCGTACATTTAGGCGATATCGTTCACCCAATGCCCGCTTTACCGACCTTCATGCAAGCGGTTGAACAGTTCAAGGCCATCAGCGCCCCTCTCAAAGCGCCCTTGCACGTGTTGCCCGGCAACCATGACGTGGGCGATAAAAAAATCGACTGGATGCCAGCCGACCAAGTTTGCGACGCGCATCTACAAGCCTATCGAAACGCCTTCGGCAAAGACTATTACAGCTTTGACACTAAAAACATTCGATGTTGCCTGATTAACTCGCTCTTGATTAACTCTGGCTTAAGTGCTGAGCAAGAACAAAAGACCTGGCTTGAAGAACAAATCGCAACCGCCGCCGGTAAACGCGTCTTTCTGTTTATGCATTACCCGCCGTTTGTTTATAGCGAAGCCGAACGCGGCAGCTACGACAATCTGGATGAACCGGGCCGCAGTTGGCTGTTAGGGCTCATGAAAAACAAAAACGTAGAAGCCTCGTTTGCCGGTCACGTACATAATTTTTGGTACGAACAACTCGATCACGCTGACTTTTACATGTTGCCATCGACTGCATTTTTAAGACACGACTATTCTGAGTTTTACCGTGTTAAACCAACGGTCGAGTTTGGTCGTGGTGATGTCGCAAAGTTTGGCTATTTCATTGTTGACGTCTTTGAAAAAGGCCATATCGCCTATCCTGTCAGAACAATGGGCGGACGCAGCGCGTTGGAGAATCACGTCTTGCGCGACAAAACACAGCGCTTGACCCACCCGAGCACGTCAACCTTTACCCACGTGGGTGTCGAGCTTAGACATACTTGGACAGAAGTTGCCCAGATACCGGCAACGGGTGGCGTTCAAGAGTTCGGTCGCAAACTGGCCCGAAACGATTATCCACTGCTAGCACTTTGGGAAATGGGCGCACGCCTCTCAAAAGTGACCGACCAAGATGTACTCGACCCCAGCACACACAGACGCATGCATCTTTTGTCGAAGATGGGTCATCGCTTTATGTTGACTTCTCTTGGGGCACCAAAGCGCGATCTTCAGACGCCTGCACTGCAGCAAGCTGGGGTCAGCAGTATCGAGATCAACGTAACCTTGGCCGGTTTTGAAAAGCATCGTGAACGCATAAAAGCCTTCAAAAAAGACTCAGCACTTGAAGTCTTTTTATGTAAGCTTCATATGTATGACGAATCTCATTATGACGGCCAACACTTTAGCCATTTCGTGAAGTCTGGCTTTACCTTAGAAGATCTGCAATATCAAAGCGAACTCATTCAACAAGCCGCTAAACGTAACGAAATTGACGGCATCACCGTTCGCGTAGAGGCAGACCAAGACCTGCTTGAAGTGACTCCTGTGTTAATGCGCTTCGCCGAACACAACAACTGCCAAGTGTTGGCATCATTGAAATTGAACGGGCCTAGTATCGCCGAATCAAACGATGATGAACTCGGCTTATTGCACAAAATTTGTTGCGCCTTATTATTTTCAAAAAGCTCGACACGTGTTCAATATATCTTTGATACGTTTATGGATGTCGACCGAGGCTATTACCCGCGTCAAGCCTTCATCGACAGGCAGTTCAACCCTAGGCTCGCAGCCAGTGTATTTGGGCAACTCAATTCGATTCTGTCTGGCTACAAGCAAATCAGCATTGATTTAAGCCAGTCACACAGTCGAGCACAAATCACCTTTTCAGCGGATGGCATCCTCCATAAATTGGTCTTTTCTGAGCAGAGTGCTGAAGGGCAAGCTGATGCATACAGCGGAACATTGCGTCTGCATACAGACCTCTGTGCTGAATATCACACAGATATTGAACACGCACCCAAAGCAAGTCACACCAATCTTGACAGCAAAACCGCGGTACCCGCGATATCTTTACGACTTTATGCAACCAACAAAGTAGCACCTTAACCGAGAGGCCTTGACATGTCTTTACGCTCGCTTGTTGTAAAAACTTTTTTGATCGCCTTAACGGTCTCAGCGCTGCCAAGTTTAGCTGCGTATCCCGACAAGCCCGTCAAACTTCTGGTGGGCTACGGGCCCGGCGGTGCTACCGACATTATTGCCCGTTTACTTTCAAAGTATTTAACCGATAAGTGGGGCCAAGCCGTCGTTGTAGAAAACAAGCCCGGTGCCAGCGGAATGATCGCCGCTCACGAAGTCGTACGCGCCACCCCAGATGGCTACACATTACTGCTTGGTTATACCCCTGAGGTGTCGATCAACAAACTCGTTTTTGAGACGATGCGCTACGATCCAATCACTGATCTCACCGCCATCGCGCTGGCCGCAGAAGCGCCGCTCGTGCTCGCAGCGGGGCCTAAAGTTCAAGCTAAGTCTTTAAAAGACCTACTCGCGCAGGCTCAGACGTCAGTCCCCTTAACATACGGATCACCGGGTGTGGGAGGACAACAACACATGGCGGGTGAGATGTTAAGTATCGCGACCAAACTACCCATGACACACATCCCCTATAAGGGAACGGGCCCGGCGGTAGCCGCGTTGGTGGGCGGACAAATTGACATCTTCTTTGCGACGACACCCCCCTTGCTTGGTCAAATTCGGGCGGGCAAAGTGACTCCGTTGGCTGTAGCTGGTAGCAAACGCGAAAAACTACTTCCTGAAGTGCCTACCTTCGTAGAGTTGGGCTATCCAAATATCCAACTCACCAATTGGTTTGGACTATTTGGACCCAAGAACTTACCCACAGCTGTGCTTGAAAACATCACCAAAGACGTGACCTCCGCCCTCAATGACCCCGGCGTCATCAAAGCACTTGAGGATCAGGGCTTGACGCCTCGGCCAATTTCCGGAAATGAATTTGCCAAATTTATTCAAGCCGAGTTGAAGATGTATGCTCCGATCATTAAGGCGGCCAATATTAAAGCGGAGTAACTCGAGCGATCAGGCCCTCTCTTGAGTTCAAAAAACCTAACAGCTTCGTTGGCCCTCGCAGCACTCTTTGTTTGATCGTATTGCAAAGAAACGACTATTTTTAGTTTATGATTGTTGCGAGGGTAATTCGCTTGATTGAACGATACATAAACAATACAAAAACCAATCTCAGTGAATTAAAGTAGTAAACCCTCTGTAAAAATAGAACTCAAAATTCACAGACGGGGCAAACATGTCAATCATCTCAATACGCAGCTGGAATATATTTCTTTTTGTGCTGGCAGGCGTCGCAACGACCACCGCGCCCGCGCTTGCGCAAACGAACAACTATCCCAACAAAACCATCACGCTCGTGACGCCCTTTGGTGCAGGCTCACCTTTTGATTTGCTTGGCCGACTCTTTGCAGATCGGCTGGGTAAAATCTTAAAGACAAGCGTAGTGCTCGAAAACGCAACCGGTGGCCAGGCCATGGTTGCCACCAAAAAAGTTTTGAATGCTCCGGCCGATGGTTATACGTTGTTTTATACCTCTAACGGTTTGGCAACGACCCCGATTGTGATTAAAGATGCTGGCTATACCCTTGATGATTTCACCCCGATCGCGCCGCTCGGTCATGCGCCTTACATTCTGTTTGCCAGCGCTTCGGTGAAAGCGACAGATATCCCTTCTTTCA
Organism: Candidatus Methylopumilus sp.; assembly: GCA_021738045.1. Lineage (GTDB taxonomy): Bacteria > Pseudomonadota > Gammaproteobacteria > Burkholderiales > Burkholderiaceae_B > Zwartia. The sequence goes on from JAIPCU010000039.1 coordinate 9,381, forward strand.
TGAAAGAGCTAAAAGAACGCGGCAAATCCATGAACCACGGGGTCTTGGGCACCTCATATTTAGGCTTGATTTTGGCAAAAAAAATGTCTGTCACTGCGGGGGGTGATCCCTACCAAGAAATTAGTTACCGCAGCTCGCCCGAAATGATTCGCGCCCTGTTGGCCGACGACATCCAAATCATGGCAACCACCTACAGTATCGCTGGGCCTCATTTAAAAGACGGCAAGATCAAAGCGATTGGTGCGGTGGCACGTGAAAAAAGCGCAAGAATGCCAGAACTTAAAACCTTTATAGAGGCTGGCTACCCAGACCTGTACACGGATGTGTGGGCCGCACTGTATACCAAAGCTCAAACGCCCAAAGAGATTGTTGAAATGTTAAGAAAGGCCTCTGCCGAAGTGATTGCCGACCCCTCATTTCAAGAGGCGATGAAACCGACAGGATCTGAGCCTTGGAATATGACCGTCGACAAAATGCAACCAGCGTTTAAAGCCGAAGCCAAGTCCTTTCAAGAAGCAATTGACAAGTTCAATTTAAAACTGAACTAATTGACGCTATCTTTTGAGCTGGATCCGTCAGGCACAAGATGAAACTATGTTTCGACTTTGACCTGACGGGCGTAATCGTTCACTGTGCGATTTACCAAGCGTACCACCCTATCTTTACAATGACTTAAACCAGCGGCACCGATGACAGCAACTATGAAATCACTTTGCAACTTTATTGGTGTCGCCCTATTTTGCTGCACGTTACTGGTGCAAGCGCAACCCCTGCCAGGTTCAATTGCTTTAGCTAAAACCGTACCCATCGCAGATGTGCATCTGCATAATTACGAGGTCTATGCAGGCGATTTTAAAAAACTAATGGACCGAAACAACGTTCAATGGGCAGGTGCTGTTGGCTATCTCAATGACGATATGCGTGCGGTGCTGAAAGATCGCTACATCCCTGCCATTGGGCAACGCGAACTGGTCGATATCTTACGACAAGGCCGAAGCTTCACCGACCCAGATCAGTGGATTTTTAGAAGTCTTTTTAGAACCGCCGAAAGCGGCTTTAAAGATGGCAGCATCAAGGGCTTTGGCGAGCTTCACACTGACAACTATCTCTCGTCACCAAGACCAGAATTTAGACGACGTTTTAGGCTTGACAGCCCGATGATGCGGCAAGCCTATGAACTCGCGAATCGCTACGGCGCCTTTATACAAGTTCACGCCGGGATGAACGAGACCTTTAAAGAAGACTTGTTGCGCCTGTCTGAAGAATTTCCACAAGTCACCACAATCTTGTCTCATTGCCTGCCGCTCGCCCGACCGGACGACCTAAGAAACTTTTTTCAACAACGCAAGAACATCATGTGTGAGCTGTCAGCGGGCGGGCCGGTGCACGCAAGTACCAGTACAACCTTAGGCGACGGAAAGATCTACACACCCAATGGGCTCAAACCCGCCTGGAAAAATCTCATTGAAGAGTTTCCAACACAAGTGATGCTAGGCTCTGATACTTGTTGCGGTCTAGAAAGACGCTACGACGAAATTATTCAAGAGCAACGAGAGCAACTGCTTGCCTACCTGACACCCGCTACACTCGAACAGGTGGCTTATAAAAATGCTGTCCGGCTCTTTAAACTAGAGATGCCTCGCCGAGATTGATAAATCAGCGCCCGTCTTAGATGTGCATCAAGACAGCCGTCAGAGACGCAGCAAGACAGCGTTAAGACGGGAAGCAGAAATATCATAAGATGCTCTCATGAGCAAACCTAATATTTCAGAGCAGGACGGCGTTCGAAACTTACATTTTGGCACTCGTATTATTCAGGGTGCGATGCGCCTTGATGATCAGCTTGCGCTTGAGTTTGAATACATCCAGCAAATGATGCTCTGGACCTTATTCATTGAACAACCCATGCATATTGTGCAACTAGGTCTAGGTGCAGGGGCGCTCACAAAGTTTTGCTACCATCACTACCCCGCTGCCCGTACAACAGCCATCGAACTAGACGCTGCGGTCATCACTCAATGCCACACTCACTTTGCCTTGCCGTTAAACGATCAACGACTGTCAGTGTGCGCTATGGATGCTTGGGATTTTGTGAACGAGCGGTCAAATCATTCTTCTTGCGACGTGCTGCAGGTCGACTTATATGATGCCCAAGCAATCGAGCCCACACTGAACTCACCAGAGTTTTACGCAGCTTGCGCCGACTGCTTAACCGACACTGGCATCATGACGGTCAATATTTTCTGTGATCGAGTCAATCACAGTCACAATCTAGAAGCCATTGAACAGTCTTTTGGCGCTGTCGCTTGGTTGCCCGAGGTACACGATAGCAATATCGTTGCCATTGCCTTTAAGCAAGCACCCTCGATCGATTTCGATCAATTGTATGCACGTGCTGCGTGCGTTGAACGACAACTGAAGCTTCCGGCGAAATCATGGGTTGATGGGCTGATGCTTTGGATGCAGGGCTAGCGCCGCCTAATCACCACAGCAAAAATATGCCGTGGGGTTTAGGTTGCTGACAGCCTTCGTGAGGGTCCTATTGCGTTTCAGCCCCCGAAAGCTTGATGATTTCGGCCCATTTAGGAACCTCTTGTGCGATCAGCTTCTTAAAGTCATCAATGGTGTTGCCGGAGGGATTCGAACCTTGCGAGCGTAAGGTTTTCAGAACCTCAGGTTGTGCCAACACATACTGGATGGCCTCGTTAAGTTTTGTAATAATCTCAGGCGGTGTACCACTGCGCGTCATGATGCTGTTCCACAGCGTGATATCAAAACCAGGAAACGTCTCTGCCACGGTGGGTACGTCGGGTAACGCAAACGAACGTGTAGGAGTCGTCACCGCTAACGCTTTGAGCTTTTTGCCCTGAATAAAAGGCAAGACCTCAACGAGCGGTGCAAACACGACATCTAGGCGTCCTCCCATCAAATCGACTAGTGCTGGTGCACCACCCTTATAAGGAATATGCCCCATTTCAATTTTGATCGTATTGGCAAAGAGGGCACCCGCTAGATGCTGGCTTGAACCACTACCGGCCGAGCCATAATTCAACGGTGGTTTAGCCACTTTAGCTGCCGCAATGAACTCGGCAAAGGTGTTGATTTTAGATTCTGCCCCAATGACCAGCACGTTTGGAATCATTGCAATACGTGAGATTGGCGTTAAATCTTTGCGCAGGTCATACGGAAGCGACTTGTACAGCGAGATATTGGCCACCAAGCTGCTAGGTGCCATCAACAGCGTATAGCCATCCGGAGCAGACTGTGCCACCACATTGGCACCGATGTTGCCACCCGCACCTGCGCGATTTTCGACCACGACTTGTTGCCCCAGTCGCTTCGAAAGGTGTTCGGCAATCAATCTGGCGGTAATGTCGGTGCTGCCACCCGGTGCATACGGCACCAGCAGCGCAATCGGTTTGTTTGGATAGGTTGAAACTTGTGCCGAGGCTGGTGCAATGATGAACGCACTGAGCACTGCAAGCACGTTAAATATTAATTTTTTTGACATGATGTTTCTCCGTGTCTAAGACGCTTGCTACGTTTTCAAAAATTTTTATAGGATTAATTTTTTGAATTTCACTCGACCGTGACCCATATGTATCGCCGAGTACATCGTGCTGCGAAGATCCGATAGTACGAATTAGCGTAGCTCAGTTCAATGCTGTTGTCTATGCGTGATTTCAGCTAGGGCAAAACCTTTAGCCATTAATCTCAAAGCGCACGGCAAACTCAACCCAACTCGCTAAGCTTTGCTGTTCGTTCTTTGCGGGAACGAAACGCCAGTGTTGCACTGCACGCAAAGCGGCCTCATCAAAAAGTCGATAGCCACTACCTCTTGCCAACTCGATCTCGCGCGGACGTCCTGTATTGTCAACCCAAACTCGTAACCATACGACCCCTGACACACCTAGATCGCGCAAGGCCAAGGGATAGGCTGGCTTTGGGTTGTGCGCATGGTCTGGGCGCGCAGCCTGTAGCAGCTTGACTGTGGCCTGACTGGCGCTAGGACTCACTGCGGCCGTGGTTTGACTGGCGCTAAGACTCACAACGGCTGAAGCTTGTGCTGTCGGTTGTGCCTTCGGTTGTATTCTCTGTCGAGCTGAACGCACGGTCACGTCGTGCTGGACATTTTTTTTTGCCTCTGTCTGCGCGTCATTTTTTACCACTACCGTGGTGTCCGCCAGTAAGTCCGTCGCGATCTCTACCTTTTCGTCTGACGGTGCCTCAATGAGTTTTACGGCAGTGGGATGTGGTTCAGTACTTTCAGATTGTTCAATGAACGCGTCTATAAAATGAGCGTTGTAAGTACTTAACGTGCTCAGATTACCGGTACTTATTTTATGAATGTTGTCAGCACTAAAACTCAATGAACCGTGACGATGCCAGTGATATGCCACGAGGCAGAGTAATAAAAACCCGTGCAATAGAGCTGACTGAAGCCATTGCCCAAGCCTGACCAGACGGGCACTAGGCAAGACGCTCATGCTACCCCGCGTCGACTGGATCGCGGAGAGACCACCAGAGCATGGTCGGCGGTGCGCAGGCACTCTAAGGACAAGCCGTACAGTGATTCAAATAAAGGTATAGCTTGGCTTTGACTTGCCACGTCTGCATACAGTTGGCCCTCTTTAACCAGAAGCAAGCGATCAAAGGCCCGTAAGGCATGGTTCACATCGTGTAAGACAGCAATAATTGCATGTTGCCGTTCTGTCGCGAAACGGTCTAGTGCCTGCAAAATAATGTCTTGTAGGCCCAGATCAAGTGCCGCAAGTGGTTCATCCACAAGAATCAAACCGTCTCTGGTATCCCATAGTTGCGCAAACACACGCGCCAGGTGAACACGCGCATATTCTCCACCCGAGAGCGTGTCACAACGGCGTGACAGCAGATGATCAGCACGAGCGAGGCGTGCAGCATCAAAGACGATATCAGACACAAAGGGATCCGACCTGCGGGCAACACGCCCAAGCGCGATGACCAATTTAACCTCTAAGCCAAAAGCGACTTGGCAACTTTGTGGCATCACCGCTCGATGGCGACTGAGTTCGGCGGTTGGCCAGCTCTGCTGTGCTCGACCCTTAAAGAGAACTTCGCCCTTTATGGGGCTTGCGTCTAAGGCCATTAAGCGCAGAAGTGTTGTTTTACCGGCTCCGCTCGGGCCTAAGATCGCTAAGCGTTCGGCTGGTGATATGCACAGCTTGAAAGATTTAGGCGCTTGCGACCCTTTGCAAACTGAACCGAGGCTGAGACGAACATCATTAAGTTGCAACAGCGCGACTGAAGGCTTAGGATGCATTTTTATATCGCTTAGCTGATCTGACTACGCGCCTGGCGCACCAGCAAGAAAAAGAAGGGCCCACCAATGAGTGCTGTAAAAATCCCGACAGGGATTTCAGCAGGTACTGCGACCACGCGAGCAAGCGTGTCTGCCACGAGCAATAACAGCCCACCCAAAAGCATGGCCAGTGGCAGAACCTGCCGTTGATCGGGGCCTACCCACAGCCGCACCAAATGCGGGGCGATCAGACCAACAAAACTGATCATGCCGCAGAAAGCGACGGCCAGACCAGCAAGCAAGGCCACCCATACGATGACCTGTTTTCGTAGGCCAGGTACATCGACACCTATTTGCCGAGCAGCGGCTTCGCCTAGGGCAAGTGCATTTAAGGTTTGCATTGAGTGCCTCAGGCGACAATAGCCCGTCCCGAGTAAGCCAGCAAACAACCATATCCACAGCCATTGTGCGCCTGCGACTGAGCCTAGCGTCCAAAATGACAAACTTCTGAGTTGCTCATCATCCGCTAAATAAGTACACAGGCCGATGACCGCCCCGGCCAATGCATTCACGGCGATACCAGTCAACAACAAAGCAGCGATCGACCCTGGCGCCATCCAGCGTGCCATTTGCTCGAGCGCAAAGCACACAGCGAGCGCCCCGGCAAAGGCGGCTAAGGGTAGCAACCAGGCGCGTACTGGCGCAATAACTGCGAGCGGCATCTCGCTGAGTATCACGATCGTGAGTGCAGCCGCGCAGGCAGCGCCCGCGCTAACGCCAAGTAAGCCAGGTTCGGCGAGTGGATTACGAAATAAGCTCTGAGTCAGAGCGCCACTTAACCCAAGGCTTGCGCCAACCAACACTGCCAACAACAGGCGGGGTACCCGAAGGTTAAACAGTACGTGAGCACCTGCAGAAAGCGTCTGGGTAGGCTTATCTTGTACAGACCAATCGAACATTTTTGGTAAATCAAGCCAATCATTCAAGTGCACGGGCATTGCACCCATCTGCACCGCAAAGGCAAGCATCAATGAGAGCGCAACGCCTAGCCACCAGGCAGGCGGTATACGCTGCAGCTGCCGAAGGTGACTCATAGCGCGTGAAAGGCTTGATGAAGGGCCAGCACTGCCTCGGGCATGCGTGGGCCAAAGCCCAACAAGCGCAAAGCATCCATCGCGATCACAGCCTGCGCGCGCCCCGCTGGTGTTTGATCGAGCCCAGGTAACTTTAAGATCGCCTCAAGACCGCCTGCGGCCTGCAAGCCTTGCTCGGTCACCAAAACGCAATCAGGTTGTGCTGCAATCATCCCCTCAGGCGTGATGGGTTTATATCCCTTGAAGCCTCGCGCTGCATTGGTTGCACCAGCGTACCGCAACATTGATTGTGCGGCAGTAGAGGCCCCTGCAACCAAAACCTGAGCAGGCGAATGCGCCAACACAAACAGGACGCGCACAGATCGCACGGCTGAAGCCCTTGTTTGCGTAGCAACCTGCCTCTGTACCTGATCCCAAGTCGAATCAAGCTGCTCAAGAACGAGCTGTGCCGTTTCGGTTCGCTCGAGTAAACGACCCACGCCCAGCACCCGTTGCCGTAAGCCAACATATTGATGCTTGGCTGGTAGCAACGTAATGCGCGTTCCGGCAGCGGCGATTTGCTTCAGTACTGCGGGTGGCCCAGCCTCTTCTGTTGCGAGAATATGCGAAGGCCTCAACGACAATACACCCTCAGCTGACAATTGTCGCGCGTAGCCCACGTTTGGATAGCCTAGGGCACGGGGTGGATAAATTGAAGTTGAGTCAACACCTACCAGATCGTTGTCCGCTTCAAGCGTAAACAAAATTTCGGTTAACGCGCCCCCGATAGATACCACTCGTTTACGCGGCGACGCGCGCGCTATTGACGGGCACGCCGAGATAGCAGCTACGGCGCACCCCGCAAGATAGCCTAGCGCCTGACGGCGCGACAACAGACCTGAACATTGCGGAGCGTTCAAGATCATGCCACTAAGCCGCGCAAGCTTGTTGGGTTTCTTGAATCTCGTCTAAAAGATCTCGCCACGCAGAGAGCTCTTGCTGCCCTGGTTTACGTAAACCAAACAACATCGCGATCGCATCACCCTGCGCATCGAATATCTCAAAAGAGGTGACCAAGCCATCAACTGTCGGCTTCTTCACAACCCAAGCGGTATCGATGTGATCCATTCGAAGGTGAAGATTGAAGCTGTCATCCAGCACATTTAGCCATGGCTTTGCATACCAGACCTTGTGAATGGGCCCAGAGTGAATCTGGAGCATGCCGTGGTTACCCACAAAAACCATGAGCGGGATTTCACGGGCGGCGGCAGCCGTCAATACCCTAAGAACTTCTGCGCAATGAACCTGCTGAACGAACTTAGGCTGCGCAAGTCGTAAGGCCTGAACACGAGAGACACCATGAGCCTTTAACAGCGAAAAGAAATCGTGCGTGTCACGTAGAGCGGCCCACGCTTGATGCAGCGCCTGAAGATCGATTTGCTGGTCGGCTTGCTCAGGTGATTTAGGTACAGGATTTTCGGTGTAGAGACCGGATTGTTGTGAGTCATCTGCAAATTGCTTCGCCAGGCTTTGATAAGCTTTGACATCACTATTTTCACGCAAATAAATTTTATGAATTGCGACGCCTGAGATATCAAAAAATTGAAGGCTATGCTGACGGCCTCGACTGGTCATTTCAGATACAGCGAATCCGTGCGCCCACTTAGAATAAAAAGCGCGTAAATCAATATTGCCAGACGCTACAACGCCCACTCGTTCAGTGATGGTGGCGTTTTGATACACGCCAATTTTTTCGTGTACGCACGAAGCGTTTCGGGTCAGTGCCATCACCTCGCCAATCGGTTCTAGTGATGCTATCAGCGCGTGCCAGTCTGGACGTAGACGTAACGCACTTAGCTCATCCGCCGCGAATGTTTCAGCACACTCACTCTTTGTCTGAGGGCCATTTACATCAACAGCGCTGAGGTCGGGTTGGCTAAGCGCATGCAAAAAAACATCACGATTGATATGCGCTGCGATCAATTCACCTTCTGACAAATTGAGTCGTTGCGCCGCATCGAACTGACGGATGAACCCTTGGCGTTTTAAGCTAGAAAAAGCCTGAGGAATCGTTTGAACAGGACCTTGCATAAGAACCTCGGAGGGATAAAAAAAGTTAGAAGTCGTAGCGCAGGGACACTTGTACTGTGCGTCCAGCAGCGGTATAAGCATCTGCAATACGGCTGTTTTCAGTTAAGCCACTGACATCTGACCAGCGCCAGTACTTAGTATCTAGGGCGTTATTTAAGTTGGCGTTCAGGGTCAGATTGGTAGACGGTTTCCAGTACACGCCAAGGTCAAGCACTGTGTAATCAGGCGAAGCAAACTGAGAGGTTCTGCCTGGTGCAATACGACTGGGATCTTTTGCCGCGCTATAAAGCACGGTCGCTTGACCACCCCACTCACCTGCGTCGTACTGCAAACCGAACATTGCTTTGAAGGGCTGCACTGAATTGATTGGGGCGCTGACTCCATTGATTTGGCTATCCCCTTTCAAGTACGCAGCACCGGTTTGAACTGTCCATCTTTGTCCAACTTTTAGTTCAACCTGGGCGACAACTCCTTGAATCTTGGCCTTGGTTAAATTGACGTATTGATAAATCGTGGGATTTGAGGGTCGGCCGCCCCCTCCAATGACTTCTTGACTGATGAAGTTTTGATAGCGATTTTCAAAACCTGCCAGCGAATAACGAAGCCCGTGAGACTTGCCTCGAAAACCAATTTCTAAACTGTCGGCGTACTCGGGTTTGAGCCCCGGATTACCGACACTGGTATAGCCTGAGGCCAGATTCGCAAACCCGTTATTGACTTGCTCTGGCGTGGGGGCGCGAAAGCCACGCGCTAGTTGCGCGTAAGGCGCAAAACCAGACGCGAGTCGCCAGACCGCACCAATACGCGGCGTCACTGCCTGACCTGAGAGGCTAGCGAGCGCTCGATTTTCGTAGCCCTTAGTCGAAGGATCGATGGCATAACGATCAAAGCGCACGCCTGGAATCACACTCACGGCACCTAGTTCGATCTCACTTTGAAAAAAGGCCCCGCCTAAGGTGTAGGTCGTATCGGGAAATGGTCGTGAAGGAAACTTGCTACCGTACGGGGCAAAAGTGCCATCGCGTATGGCGCTGATATGAGCCTGACTAAGATCCAACCCGTAAGAGAGACGCTGATTCACCCATCCAGTCAAATTCGTTTGAAACTGCGCGGCCACGCCAACGACCTGTGTGCGAAAGGTGTTGTCTCGGATACGCTCGGGCGAACGCTTGCGTTGCTCGGTAGCGTATTGATTTACCTTCGCATCTTGCCAATACACACGCGTCTCGGCACTTTGAATCCAGGCAGCGTTGACATTGTTGTAATGATGCTCAAGCGACAACCGATCGCGCTCAATCGTATCTTGAGTTGTTAAATCTGTGATGCTGCGAGGCAGGACAGGTGCTGAAGCTCGAGCCGAGAATACTTTGGTATGTTGACGACGGCGCTGCGACTCAATCGTTAACCCAAGTTGCTGTGCGGCATCAATGGTTAGAATGGCTTTGCCAAGCAAATAACGGTTTTTGTAATCAACGGGATTAGGTGTCGTGCGATCGATATCTTTAGCGTCGTTGTTGGCTTTATTATCGGTTTCGTGACCCTGCCGATAACTGCCTAATATCATCGCTTGCCACTTTTCATTTTTCCCCGCAACCGCCAAGGTGCCTGAACCGGCCTGATCAATACTGGCGTATCCCAAGCGAGTAAAGCCGCCAACGTTTTGGCCTCGCGTGAGTAAGTCACTGGGGTCGAGTGTTTTAAACGTCACGGCACCGGCCAAACCGTCACTACCGTATTGCGTGGAAGC
>JAIPCU010000040.1 GCA_021738045.1 Candidatus Methylopumilus sp.
GCGATCGCGCGGTGCAACAACCGCATGTACGCCCGCAGCATCGGCGGTACGCAAGCACGCACCTAAGTTATGGGGGTCGGTCACGCCATCCAGAATTAATAACAGCGCAGGCCCCTGCACACCATCGAGTACCTCATCGAGATCATCGGCGAGTTTTCGCGCATCGGCAACTGCCACGACACCTTGGTGCCTAGAGCCCCCAGTCAAGCCGTCTAAGCGATCAGCCGATACAGGGTGCACGGGTCGCCCGGCCTGCGTGACGCTGGCAATCAAGGCCTGCATGCGCTTATCGCGTCGTTGGGCCTCAACGTACACTTCACGGATAGATTCTGGTGCCTGGCGTAAACGCGCGATCACCGCGTGAAAACCCGCCAGCATTTGAGTTGCAGCCATACGTATTCCTAGCGCCCTTTACGGGCAGATTTTTTTAAACCAGCGCTTTTTCCTGCGCGCACCGCCTTTTTAGGCGCACGCGCAGTCTCTTGCTTGGCAGCTTTTTGGGCCTGTGCACGACGCACTTTAGCAATTTGCCCTTTGAGTTCGGGCGGTTTAGGTGCAGCCGCTTTTTTAATCCGCCTGGCGGCTGGGTCTTCCACCCCGGTCGCTGCCTTGCGCAAAGCATCAAACGTGGTGCCTGTCACCAGCCTAAACTCAATTCGCCGCGCCTCGAGATCAACGCGCGCCACTTGCACTTGTACCGCATCCGTCAAACGGTAGCGCAAACCGGTGCGTTCGCCACGCAGCTCATGCATCGCGTCGTTAAATTGAAAATACTCTGTGCCAAGTTCTGAAACATGCACCAAGCCCTCAACGTGCAAGGTATCAAGCGTGACGAAAATCCCAAAACTTGCCACACCGGTGACCCGCCCGCTGAACACTTCGCCAACACGTTCTTTGACAAACCAGCACTTGAGCCAAGCCTCAACATCGCGCGACGCATCGTCGGCACGCCGCTCTGTGCCCGACAGCAGCAAACCGATTTTTTCCCACAGATCGTGCTCGTATTCGCGTAACGTGGCACCCGGTGCTGAAGCAAACCCGTGCAACACAGGTTGATAACGCTGGCTTTTAAGCAGCGCCTTAATGACGCGATGGGTCATCAGATCAGGGTAACGGCGAATCGGCGACGTAAAGTGCGTATAGGCTGGATACGACAAGCCAAAGTGGCCGGCGTTGTCTGGTCCATAAATCGCTTGTTGCATGGAACGCAAGCACATCGTCTGCAACAGCCCGTAGTCGGGTCGCGCACGGGCCTTATCGAGCAAAACGCCGTAGTCTTTAGCGGTCGGGTCGGCACCGCCGCCCAGACTCAGTCCAAGCGTTTTCAAAAATTCACGCAAAGATTGCAGTTTTTCAGGCGTTGGGCCCTCGTGCACCCGATACAAACCGATATGTTTGCTACGCAGCATAAAGTCAGCGGCACACGTATTGGCCGCTAGCATGCACTCTTCAATTAAGCGGTGCGCGTCGTTGCGTAAGACACCAATAATCTTTTCAATACGGCCCAACTCATTGCAAACAATTTTGGTTTCAACCGTGTCAAAATCAATTGCGCCACGTTCTTTACGACCCTGCGACAACAACTGAAACAGCTCGTACAACCCGTTAATCTGGGGCATAACCTTGGCAAAACTGCGTGCCACAGGACCTTGAGGCTGCTGAAGTGACTCCCACACTTGGTTGTAGGTGGTGCGCGCATGTGAGTGAATCACCGCGTTATAAAACTGATAGGCCGACACCGTGCCAGCTTTGGCACCCGAAAGCGGAATCACCATGTCGCACACCAACACCAAACGATCAACCGAGGGCTTGAGCGAACACAGCCCGTTTGAAAGTTTCTCGGGCAACATCGGGATCACCCGACGTGGAAAATACACGCTTGTGCCGCGTTCGCGCGCCGCTTCATCCAGCGCATCTTCGGGCGTGACGTAATGGCTGACATCGGCGATCGCGACTAGCAAGCGCCAGGCCGGGCGCTTGCGTGCCTCGCCCATGTCAACCTGCTCGCAGTACACCGCGTCATCGAAGTCACGCGCGTCTTCGCCATCGATCGTAATGAAAGGTACGTCGCGCAAATCCACACGGTCTTTCAAATCGGTGGCACGTACGGCGTCGGGTAGTTTTTCAGCCTGCCGTTCAGCAGCCTCTGAAAAGTCGACCGGCACGTCGAACTTGCGCACCGCAATTTCGATCTCCATGCCCGGGTCGTCAATTTCACCCAAAATCTCAGCAACGCGCCCCAAAGGCTGTTTATGGCGCGATGGTTGCTCAATGATATCGACAGACACCACCTGCCCATGTTGCGCACCGCCTGTATCCCCAGGCGGGATCAAGACGTCGTGTTTGATACGCTGATCTTCGGGCACAACGATGGTCATGCCCCGTTCATTCAAAAAGCGCCCAACCAAGCGATTGGTTCGACGCTCAAGCACCTCAACAATCGTGCCCTCAGGTTTGCCGCGATACTCACCGGTCGGCTTGACCAGTACGCGGTCGCCGTGCAAGACTTTTTGCATTTCGCGCGGCGACAAAAAAATGTCTTGGCCGCCAGCGTCGGCCACTAAAAAGCCAAACCCGTCTCGATGTCCTTGCACACGGCCAGCGACAAAATCTAGCTTGTTCGCCAGCAACAGCAAACCCTTGCGATTGGGCAGCAACTGACCGTCGCGCTCCATGGCCGCGATTCTGCGATCAAAACCCGTTAAGGTTTCTTCGCGCGTCAGGCCCATGCGGGCGGCCAAATCTTCTGGCGATAGCGGCGCAGGCGCGACACGCAAGACTTCTAGAATTTGTTCGCGACTCGGAACATCGGGATCAAAATCAGGGATATTTTCGGGGGAGACAGTCGCAGTGCGAGTGTTCTTGGTATTGGGTGGGAGGCGTTTTGCCAAAGCTAAAATCTCGCTTATAATGCGTGGCTTATCGAGTACAAGTTAGGCCCAGGTGGCGGAATTGGTAGACGCGCACGGTTCAGGTCCGTGTGCCGAAAGGTGTGGAGGTTCGAGTCCTCTCCTGGGCACCATCTAAGTGTAAAGCATAAAGTACCTGGCTTTTATGACAATGCCTCAAAATTCACTTTGAATGTTTGAGGCTTTTTTGTTTTGAAGTCATGGCGTAACTAGGCAGTGTCGCCTCATAACGCTTTACGCATCAACACATGCGGGATATTTGCGTCAAGGTACTCAGCGCCCTCAGGTACAAAGCCATGGCGTGCATAAAACGCTTGGGCGTGTGTCTGTGCAGACAACGCCGCTTCGACAAAACCTTTTTGTCGGGCTTGCTGCATCAGGGCTTGAAGGACTGCACTCCCTAAGCCCTGCCCACGCACCGTTTTGAGCACAGCCATCCGGCCAATGTGGCCATCGGGCAACAGACGACCTGTCGCCAACGCACAACCTTGAGCATCAAACGCCACAGCATGTATGCATTCAGCATCCAATGCATCAATCTCTTCTTCTAGGGGAACTTGCTGCTCGTGCACAAAGACTTCGAGTCGAATCGGCGCGGCCCTTGCCTGCAAAGCTGACCAATCCCCGATTTCTAGGCGCCAAGGATTTGGCTGCAGCTCGGCTCGCGTCTCGGATTTTTTCGGCTGAGTACTTTGATCGGTCACAATTTCAGCTCTATGATCGGGGTGCGTCATACTTTCTCCTTGACAGAAAATTATACGACCGGAGCCCACGATGGCATTATTTTTATTTCGATATCTCGCCTTGTGGTTCGCGCTCGCCTTCGCAGGGCTTGGACCTTATTTTGCGCTGCAAAATGAAGGCGCCATCCTTTGGTGGCTGGTCGCCGTCGCCGCCTGGGGCTTCTGCGCACTCGGCATCCACGACCTGGCGCAAACGCATCACGCGATATTGCGTAATTACCCGATCATTGGGCACCTGCGTTATCTCTTTGAGGATTTGCGCCCAGCCATTCGTCAGTATTTTTTTGAAAATGACACCGATGAAGCGCCCTTCTCAAGAGCGAGTCGCTCGTTAGTCTATCAGCGGGCCAAGCAAGAGATCGATAAACGCCCCTTCGGGACACAGCTGAATGTCTACGACACGCATTATGAATGGATTAACCACTCGCTTGCCCCCTCAATCATTGCTGACCCAGACTTTCGCGTGACTGTCGGTGGGCCCTCCTGTACCCAACCGGTTTCGTTGTCAGTCCTCAATATTTCGGCAATGAGCTTTGGCGCCTTAAGCGCAAACGCCATACTGGCCTTAAACGAAGGCGCAAAGCTTGGAGGCTTCGCGCATGACACGGGCGAAGGCGGCATCAGCAGCTACCACCGCAAACCCGGCGGCGATCTGATTTGGAATATCGGCTCTGGTTATTTTGGTTGCCGTGATGAGCAAGGCCGTTTCTCAGAGTCGCACTTTATTGCCAACGCGCTGTTGCCTCAAGTTCGAATGATTGAGATCAAGCTGTCTCAGGGCGCAAAGCCTGGGCATGGCGGGATTCTGCCCGGCAGCAAGGTCACCGCTGAAATCGCGGCGGCCCGGGGCGTAAAAATTGGAGAAGACTGCAACTCGCCCTCGGCCCACTCTGAGTTTGACAGCCCGATCGGCCTCTTGCATTTCGTACAACGCCTGCGAACCTTATCAGGCGGCAAACCCGTAGGCTTCAAATTGTGTATTGGCCATGCTTGGGAATGGTTCGCGATCGCAAAAGCGATGGTCAAGACGGGAATTACGCCAGACTTTATTGTGGTCGATGGCTCGGAGGGTGGCACGGGCGCTGCTCCCATCGAATTTGTGGATCACGTCGGCACGCCGCTGCGCGAGGCGATTCGTCTGGTGCACAACACCTTGGTCGGTCTGAACTTGCGCGATCGCATCAAGATTGGCGCCTCTGGAAAAATCGTGTCAGCCTTTGATATCGCACGCACCTTTGCTTTAGGTGCTGATTGGTGCAACAGTGCACGGGCCTTCATGTTCGCCGTTGGCTGCATTCAAGCGCAGCAGTGCCACACTGGGCGCTGCCCAACCGGTGTCGCGACCCAAGATCCCGAGCGCCAACGCGCCTTGGTCCCTGTTGATAAAGCGCCGCGCGTCGCCCATTATCACCAAAACACCCTTCACGCCTTGGCCGAGTTATTGCAAGCCTCGGGGCTGCAACACCCAAAAGACCTCACCACGACACATATTGCTTGCCGAATCGTAGACAATCACGTCAGCCTTCTTTCTAGCCAGTACCCGAGTATTACACCTGGTTCGTTGCTGGCTGGAGATCTGCAACGCCCAATCTTTCAGATCGCTTGGCCAATGGCCAGTGCAGAGAGCTTTGCGCCACTGACGACACTTGATGCGATCATTGCTCATTGACTTCATAGGCACTTGCGGCCACACAATCTTCGTAGCAAGCGGCCCGTTTGATATAGCCCGAATCGAGCATGCTGGCTGCCAGGCGCGCAAAGCCCTGGCGTGAGATCGCCCGTCGGCAGGTCCAGAGCTCAGCTAGGTGATAGCGCGTGAGGCATGCGGTCAAGATATCGAGGCTGACATGCGGATAAAACGATTTTACGACTCGTGCCAGTTCAGCGGGCCCGTGCGCAGCTAACCAGGGCCTAAACTGCTCAATCGCCGCGATCATGGCTTCAAAACCAGGCTGATTGCGCTGCATCCCCTCAAAGGTTGAAATAAATGTGGTGTAGGCGGTGTAGCCTCGCTGGCTGGCCGCGTGCACCACCTCTAGGTCTTCATTTGCCAAGGCTAACGAGACATAGGGCTCAAAGACCTGAATCACATCCAGTTCGCCAAGTCGCAGTGCGTCAAGATTCTCTTGCATGCTGCGGTCTGCAACACGGTTAAGCTTGGCGGGGTCAACCCCAGCCTCACGCAAATCTTGCTGCAAACACAACCAAGGTGTGGGCACCTCAGACACCGAAGCAAAACGCAGACCAGGCAAATCCTTTAGCGAAAAAGGCGTGCCTTGTGGGCTCAGTTTGGTGGGCTCAACTTGCCGACGGCGCAGCAAGAAAAACGGATCTTTGGCTGCAACTTCACAAAAGGCCACAAGCGAACCCTCTGTGCGCTCAAACTGATCACGTTCGTTGATCACTCGAAGCGGGCCACCCCACATCACGTCAATATTGCCTTTGGCAAGTTCAGCGATCCCTGCCCCAGGTGAAGCTGAATCCAGCAAAGTGATCGTGACGCCTTGCTCGGCAAACAGCCCCAAGGCGTGCGTAGCGTAGAAAGGCGCATAAAACACGGCGCGAAAATTTTCAGCAAGTTTGATGTTCAAGGAAAGTCCTAGTTGGTGTACTTTTTTCTCATTTTAGAGCAGACCGGCGAAAGGCCTTGCCTTGAATTCGGTCTTGTACCCTGTCCTGGTCTTGATCTTGATCTTGATCTTGATCTTGATCTTGGTCTTGATCTTGGTCTTGATCTTGGTCTTGATCTCGGTCTTGGTCTTGGTCTTGAATCGCGACGGGCAGCGCGGTTGCTGCCCTTGGCACAGATATTGCGTGCGCAGTTGATGCATAATCATGCTAACGCTTTAACTTTACTAACAAGGTTCTCAATGCTGCGCTCAAAATACTGGTTCAAAGGTTTATTCGGTCTTGTGTCTGTCATGCTCAGCGCTGCCAGCCTGGCACAACCGGCGACGTCTGCTGCCAACTACCCCGATAAGCCCGTGCGTCTGATCGTCACCGTACCGCCAGGCGGAGCCGCTGATTTTGTTGCACGGACCCTGTCTGAGCGTTTTGGCAAAGAATTAGGCACCACGGTTCTAGTTGAAAACAAAGCTGGGGCAAACGGCACCATCGCCAGTGCGCTGGTCGCGCGTGCGGCACCCGATGGCTACACGCTGCTTCAGGCGGGCATCTCTACGCATGGCATTGGCCCCTATTTTTACGAAAATCTACCTTACGCCCCATTCAAAGACCTCGTCTCCGTTGCCGCCATCGCTGAGTTTCCGATCATTTTGGCCGTAAACGCACAATTGCCGGTGCAGTCCGTCAAAGAGCTCATCGCGTTGGCACAGGGCAAGCAACTCAGTTTTGCCTCTGCTGGCACAGGTAGTGCCCCTCACCTGTCGGGCGAACTGTTTAAAACTGAAACCAAACTCAACATGGTGCACGTACCCTATAAAGGTTCAGCACCCGCAGTGGTCGATGTTGCAAGCGGCCAAGTCGACCTGATGTTTGATGGGATCCCCTCCTTGTTGCCGCACATCAAAAGTGGAAAGCTGCGACCAATCGCCGCTGTTAGCGTCAAACGTAACAGCCAACTGCCTGAGTTACCCACCTTCACCGAGCTTGGCTATCCAAGTATGGTCGCTTCGGTCTGGTACGGTTTGATGACGCCTGCAGGCACCCCACAAGCCATCATCGACAAAGTCAACGCCGCAATGAACAAAACCTTGGCTGTGCCTGAGTTGCAGAAAAAACTTGAAGATGGCGGCGCAATTGTGATGCCCGGCACCCCAAAAGACTTTGAGGCGTTTTACCTCAAAGACTATGCGCGCTGGGGTGACGTGATCAAGAAAGCCGGGATCTCAACTAAGCAATAAACCTCGAGGCGCAGCAACAGACAACGGGCACCCGATGTGCCCGTTGAACCAACCTCATACTGACTGCGAGTCCTATTGCGATCGCGGCAGCAAGCAAAGCTGTCGCGGCCGACTAGGCGATATCAATCACCGCATTACCCATCACCTTGCCCTGCTCAACGGCCTCGTGCGCTGCGACGATCTCTGACAAGGGGTAGCGCGCGCCAATCGCGTGCACCAACTTACCGGACGCCAGCAAAGCGTTAAGCTCTTTTAAGGCAAAGGTCCGCTCGCTTGGTGTTAAGTCGTACACCAAGAGAAACTGAAAACTCAGCGTATTGAACAAACATACGCGAAACGGGATGAGTGGATCAGCGTATTCGTTTGAGCCATAGCAAGCCACGGTGCCGTGCGGTGCAAGTGCACCCTGGCGAACAAGATCCGCTGTTGTTGAAAAATCCATATCAATAATGGCGTCAACACCGCGCCCGCCTGTCAGTGCCTTCACACGTTCGGCGACATTCTCTGTTTTGTAATTGATCGTTTCAGCCACACCCACTGCACGCGCATGTGCTGCCTTGATCTCAGAGCTGACGGTACCAATCACGCGTGCACCCTTTAGCACTGCCATTTGCGCGGCGTAGTGCCCGACAGCAGCTGCCGCGGCAATCACCAAGACTGTTTTACCGGTGAGATCACCGCAACGACGCACGGCCTCAAAAGCTGTCAAACCCGGGATCCCCATACAAGCGGCAGCATCAAAACTGGTGTTGTCGGGCAAGGCAACCGCTTGTGCCTCTGGCAACACGATGTACTGCGCACAGGTACCAAAGGGCCGCCCGAACTGACCATTCCACGTCCAGACGCGTTGTCCGATCCGGCTTGCCGAAACGCCCGCACCAACTGCGTCGATCACCCCACCCGCATCGCTGTGCGGAATGATACGCGGTGCAGTCAATGGGCGACCACGACGCGATTTCACATCAGAGGGGTTCACACCCGACACGCTGATTTTGACGCGCACCTCGCCTGCACCGACCTCGGGGGTGGGCATCTCGCCGAGTACAAGCACCTCGCGTGCCTCACCATTTTTTTCGTACCATGCTGCTTTCATATTCTGTTCCTTAGGTCTTTGGTTGTGCCGACGGAAAATTCGGAGCACGTTTGTTTTTTACTGCATCCAGGCCTTCGCGTGCGTCAGCCCCTAAAAATCCGAACATCTCTAAGCTGAGCGAATGATCAAATATTGGCCCCGCCATACGCATCCAATTATTCAACGATTTTTTTGTATTCTGAATTGCGGTCTGGCTACCAACCGATAGCTTTTTTGCAATCGCCAAGGCTCTGGGCATCAACTCTTCGTGCGGGACACAAAAGGTCACCAAACCGATACGCTCAGCTTCTTTGCCGTCGATAAAATCAGCCGTCATCAAATAATATTTTGCTTTGGCCATGCCACACAATAGAGGCCAGATGATGGCGGCATGATCGCCCGCGGCAACACCGAGCTTAACGTGACCATCGGTGAACTTTGCTTTTTCAGAAATGATGCTGATATCCGCAAGCAAGGCAACCGCCAAGCCAGCACCAACTGCCATCCCATTGATTGCAGAAATGATTGGCTTATCGCATGCCAGCATGTTGTAGACCACATCGGCCGCCTCTTGCTTGACGATCGCAATTTGCTCGGGATTGCCCACCATGGTTTCAACCCAGGCCAGATCACCGCCCGCTGAAAACGCGCGATCACCAGCACCGGTCACGATCGCAACCTTAGTCTGAGGGTCATTTTGCACCACGTCCCAAATCTTGGTGAGCTCCCAATGCAAGCGGGCATTCGTGGCATTCATGACCTCAGGCCGATTCAGCGTGATCAACAACACGCCTTCATCGGGCCGGTCAAATTTTAAAAACTGAAAGTCGTCGTAGACCATATCGTTATCCTAGAAATACTATTAGCCTAGCAACAATTTTTTTAACTTACGAACCGCGCAATCGGGCGTCGTCAATACCGGTACTGAGGCAAGCTTTTGCGCCTGCGCTGCGGCCGAGGCCATCGAAAACTGACCGAACACGATCGTGTTGTAGCCCTTGAGTGTCGCCACTTTGTCCGCAATGATTTGATCGTGCTTGGCCTGATCACCCACAAGCAGGGCATCGAATGCCCCCTCAACGAGCATGGCATCTAGGTCAAGCTTGCCCCCGCGCTGCGCCAGCATTTCGTTTAACTCTTCTGTGAGCGCCGGGATAGACGGCCCAAAGGTTGTCAACAACGCGACCTTACCACCACGCTCGATCACCTCTTCAAACAAGGCTTCGTTGGGTGTCAGAATCGGAATCGAGTGTTTGAGTTTTAACCCCTCGATCGTTGCGCCAAACGCTGAGCAGGTAAACAGTATGGCTGTCGCCTCGGCGGCAACGCAATACTGCCCTAGCAGATCAAAGCGCTGCGGAATCGAATCCGGCAAGCGCCCCGCTTCGCGAACATCCTGTACGAGAGAATCTTCTAACAGATTCATCACACGCGCCTCGGGCCATAAGGCCGCGAAACTTGCTAACGCCGGCTTCATTGAAACATCACCGGCGTGAATCAAGTAAATCTTTTGTAACCCTGCCATCGCCATCCTTTCCTCTCAAACCATCAGCCGAAGGGTCAAGTCGCTCGTCTCAGAGCGCTCGTCAACTAGCGAATCACACTGCGATCCCTGCTGCCTTGCACTACTCCGGTTGAAGCTTTGCAGCCTTCACCACATTACCGGCCCGCTCAATTTCTGCATTCAATAACTTGGCTAGCGCTTTGGCATCGCCGGGCATCGGCTCAACACCCGCCGCTTGTACTTTTTTAATCGTCTCGGAGTCGTTCAACACCCAAGCGATTTCTTTTTCGAGTCGACTAATCACTGCGGCCGGAGTTTGAGCGGGCGCAAACACTGCTACCCATGCCGAGTATTCAAAGCCCGGCAGCCCCTCTTGCGCAACAGTCGGTAAGCCTGGTGCTGCCGGATGCGGCGAGGCACTCGTCACACCAAGCGCGCGCAAACGACCGGCCAAGATATTCGGCATCGCAGTGGCCACTGGCTCACAAATCAACTGCAATTGCCCACCCATCAAATCATTGAGCGCCTGGGGTGAACTTTTGTAATTGACCATTTGCAAGTCAACGCCCGCCATCGCTTTGAAGGTCTCAACACAAATTTTTGACCCACTGGTGGCAGTGCCGTAATCAAGTTTGCCAGGTTGCGACTTAGCCAAGGCAATAAACTCTTTCAGGTTCTTTGCTGGCACCGCCGCGTTGATCACCAAAATATTGAAGAAACCTTGAAAGGCCATCGATACAGGCGCGAGGTCTTTCACTGGATGAAAAGGCAAGGTCTTGCGCAAATGAAAATTCGCAGCCAGCGTCGTGCTTGAACCTAACACCAAGGTGTAGCCATCGGGCGCAGCCTTCACTGCAGCGTCCACACCGATCAAGCCTTCAGCGCCTGGACGGTTTTCAACGATGACCTGCTGGCCTAAGCGTTCGCCAAGCTTGGCTGCAAAAATGCGGGCGACCACGTCGCTTGCGCCACCGGCTGCCAAGGGCACGATCAACTTGACAGGTTTAGTTGGATAGGTATCCTGCGCTAGCGCCGTACCAGCCATGCCAAGCAGCATTGCCAAACCATAGGTGAACTGCTTGAGTGTCTTTACATACATGTCATTTACCTCAGTGTTTTAGTTGTCAACTGTTAAATCACAAGCCGAGCGCGTAGATCAGCGATTTGCGCAGCGCTATAGCCGAACTCACGCATCACCTCATCGGTTTCGCCGCCCCTGGCGGGGGTGGCAGAGCGAATTTCGCTTGGGGTACGCGATAGCCCAACGGGCTGGCCCACCACTTCGATATCACCAAGCTCTGGATGGTGCACTGGCGTCGCAATCCCTAAGTGACGGGTCTGCGCATCGGCAAAGACCTGATCCATGGTGTAGATCGGACCGCAGGCAACACTCGCTGCTTCAAAGCGTTCGATCCACTCTTGCGTCGAACGCGTACGGGTGATCGCATATAACTCTTGGTTGAGTGCCACGCGATTGTTCGAACGAAGCTTGCCAGTTTTGTATTCTTCCTTCGCCAGCAAATACTCAGCACCGACCGCTTTACAAAGCCTTTCCCACATTTGCTGGGCGCCGGCGCCCGCAATATTAATATGGCCGTCGGCAGTCGGAAACACCCCTGTCGGGATCGAAGTCGGGTGATCATTACCGGCTTGTTCAGGGATTTCTTTATTGATTAACCAACGTGCGGCCTGAAAGTCGAGCATGCCAATCATTGACTCAAGCAAAGATGTTTGCACCCACTGACCTTTACCCGACTCTTCACGCTCTAGTAGTGCCGTCAAGACGCCTAGCGCACAAAACAAGCCAGTCGCCGAATCCGCCACCGCAATGCCCGCACGCACTGGCCCCTGACCTGGCAACCCGGTAATCGCCATCAAGCCACCCATGCCCTGCACGATCTGATCGTAACCAGGCCGCTTGGCATAGGGGCCGTCTTGTCCAAAGCCAGAAATACTTGCATACACCAAGCCTGGGTTAGTGCGACTGAGGCTCTCGTAATCGATCCCTAGTCTAAATTTCACATCGGGTCGAAAATTTTCGATGATGACGTCTGCTTGGTCTGCCATCTTTTTAAAAATGGCAATCCCCTCTGCTTCTTTTAAGTTCAGCGTCAAACTGCGCTTATTACGGTGCAAGTTTTGAAAATCGGGGCCCAAACGGCTATCCCCCCAACCATCACTCACACCTAAGGCCTCGGGAGTTTCGATCTTAATCACATCGGCTCCCCAATCCGCGAGCTGACGAACGGCCGTAGGCCCTGAGCGCAAGCGTGTCAGATCAAGCACTTTGAATCTGGCCAGCGGGCCTTTGCGTGTCGTTGTCATGTTTATTTCCTCATCGATTTGTGTGTTTGAGCGAGTGCACCCCAGCGTTGATAGTCGCGCTCAATCATGGCTGTAAATTCGGCTGGGGTGGTCGTGAAGACATCAAGGCCAGCAGCACTCAAATTTTTTTGCACGTCAGGCATCGCTAAAATCGCATTGATGTGCTTGTTTAAAAACTGCACGATCGCCTCAGGCGTGCCCTTAGGGGCGACGATACCGTACCAACCACTGGCTTCAAAGGCTGGAAATCCCGCTTCAGCTGCGCTTGGCACATTGGGCAAGGCCGCGACTCGCTTATTACCCGTCACCGCCAAAGCCTTGAGCTTGCCAGCGTTGATCAAAGGGATCGCCGAGGGCAAGCTCGCCACCATGACGTCAATATCACCACGCGACAGCTCAACCACGGCAGTCGTCGCGTTTTTGTAGGGGACATACAGCATCCGCGTCTCAACCAAGGTCTGAAACAACACGCCGATCAACTCAGTTTGCGATGAGGTCGAACCAAACGTCGCCCCGCCCTTTTTTTGTTTTGCAAACTGCCCAAACTCTTGCAAATTTTGATACGGCGAGGTGGGGTAAGTCACCATCAGATATGGTTGATCGACCCCCACCGCCACCGCGACAAAATCCTTGAGCGGTTCGTAGCCAATATCAGCGTACACAAAAGGATTGACCGCCATCGTACTGACAAAGGCAACTGTCAAGGTGTAGCCATCGGGGGCCGCTTTAGCGCCATATGTGGTGCCAATCCCACCTTGGGCCCCAGGCTTATTTTCAACCACGACCGTTTGATTTAACACCTCGCCTAGCTTTTGAGCTATCACACGGGCAAAAGCGTCGCTGCCGCCGCCTGCGGCGTTCGGCACCACCAAGCGGATTGAGCGCTGGGGGTAGGCGTGCGCCTGAGTCGCGACCCCCGCGAATAACAGGCCGCATAGCCCAAGCGCGCTCAAACGCAATAATCTTGCAAACAAGTGTGTCAACTTCTGTCTCCTATGGATCGGCATCCATCGTTTTGCTTAGCGCCGTCTGAGCGGCTTTTTTGCAGGCGTTTTTCAAAAACGCTTGTAGGTAGCATACCTGAG
Source organism: Candidatus Methylopumilus sp. (assembly GCA_021738045.1). GTDB lineage: Bacteria > Pseudomonadota > Gammaproteobacteria > Burkholderiales > Burkholderiaceae_B > Zwartia. The sequence goes on from JAIPCU010000040.1 coordinate 13,502, forward strand.
CGCGGGTGGTTGTGCAGCAGGTTGCACTGTGACGGCGTGAGGATTCGCGCCACAACAACGTAGAATATCGGTCATTTCCTGCGCTCGCGAAAGATCAGGCTAGGCAGGCTAGTGCCCGAAACGCTAGACTCGGCTTCGTTTAGTCTAACGCTACACTTTTATTAAGGCTTTTTGATATGACTGTCACGGCGAACTCACCTGAACCCACCACGCCCGCTCTGAGCGTTGTCGGTCGTATCGCGACCATTCGCTTGCGCAATCCGGCCTATGCCAATCGCCTGAGTCCAACCGACTTAGCTGTGATCACTGAGCACCTTGCCACCGTCAATGCCAACCCAAACGTACTCGTTTTAAAGTTCATCGCCGACGGCAAATACTTTTGCAGTGGCTACGACATCTCATCGCTTGCAGCAGATTCTGCGCCATCTTCGACTTACTTCGGCGACACCGTTGACTTAATTGAGCAGGCGCGGCCGGTCACGATCGCAGCCATCAATGGCGGCGTTTATGGCGGCGGCACCGACCTGAGCTTAGCCTGTGATTTCAGAGTGGGCGTACCAAGTGCCAACATGTTTATGCCAGCTGCAAAACTTGGGTTGCATTTTTATCCGGGCGGCATGGTTCGCTATATCACCCGCTTGGGCTTAAATAATGCCAAAAAATTGTTTTTAACGTGCGAAAAAATCGAAGCAGCTGAAATGTTGGATATTGGATTTTTGACTGAAATCGTGGCACCAGAATTGCTGTTGACACGCGTGGATGCGTTAAGCGAACAACTTGCTGGGATGGCCCCGCTCGCCCTGCTAGGGATCAAAAAGCATTTAAATCTGATCGCCCGTGGTCAAGTCGATCAGACCGAGATTCGTCGCGCCGTTTCGATCTCTGAAAAATCAAACGACATGAAAGAAGGTGCCTTAGCCTGGAAAGAAAAACGCAACGCAACGTTCAGCGGTACCTAACTACAACTTAACCACCGCTTTTGATCATGACCGCTCTGATTTGCTCGAGCGTGACATAGCCTTTTTTCTCGACGTCGATGTGACTGAAAGCATCGGCGATACGAGGCATACCGTCTTTAGCCTCTTGCAGTGTCAGCTTGCCATCCGCATTTTTGTCTGCGGCTTTAAAGCGCGTTTCAAGCTCTGTTAATTTGGCTTGCGTTGCTGGGTCAATTGTTTGTGCCGTACTCACGCCCACAAGTGAAACCAAAGAAAGAGCTAATGCGCTTAACACCATTCGTGTATTGAACATGCTTTGTGTCCTTGATCAAAATAAATCATTCAGGCTGTAAGGTATCTTAACCCGAAGGCCTCAAGCCGAGGCTCCCAAATCACATACGAGACATCTAAAAGCGCTGCAAATTAGCCACGAAGTGACCTCGTTAAACAGAACACGCTGCAGGATACCTTAACCGGAAGGCTTCGCGCCAAGGCGCCTCGCGTCGCATTAAGCGCAACAGCGATTCTGGGTTGAGATAGTCACCCGAAGGCATTTGCATCAGCTGCCACGCCATACAAAAATTGGATGAAATCGCAGCGCACCCGCGATCGGCCAGGGCCATAATCGGCGCCAACGTCGGCATGCCTGCACCGGCCAATAAAATGAGATCAGGCTTAAGCGGCAGCAATCTTTCGGCCGCAGCCAACACCGCGTCATTGCGCAGCGTGTAGATACTATGAAATCCCCCAACGGCTTGCGGCGACTCAATCCCAACGAGCTCAACACCAGTGCGCGCCCAATACGCAGCACTGCGCTCAGTCAACCATTGTGGGTACGGGCTCACCAACCCAACACGCTTGGCACCTAGCGCAGTAAACGCTCGGCGAATCGACTGCCCCGCCGAGATAATGGGGTAGCCATAGCGTTGACTCATCTGTTCAAAATAAGCATCTTCGGCTGAATGCTCAAAGTGGTAAGTCGAGCCGGTAATCAAGAACCCGAGTCCGGCTAACGGTGCATTTGAAAAAGTCTCAATAAACTGATCGATGTTTGTCAAAAAATCCTCGAGCCGCTCGCGCATCTCTGGCTGAGGGCTTGTGAGGCGACCTGTCAGCAGAGCAATGTCTGGGTCGAGCATGATCTGTACTTCAGGCTCAGCTGTCGTATTTGCCTGCGGCACCAGTAAACCCAAAATTCCGCGGGCTCCGTATTCGACTTCGTGATTCATTGCAGCGTCCTAGCCTGTGATTGAGTGGCCCGTGTGTCAGGCAGCGCCTCAGATGCAATAGATGCTAGCACCAAACCTTGAACGTCCGTCGGCCCGGCGCGCAGCAAGCACCAAGCTCTGTGCCACAACACGCGCAGTACGTCGAGCCACAATACGTGTCAAGGGTTGGGCCGATACTGTGGATACACCACTTTCACAGGCAACCCAAGTTGCCTCATAAAGGCCTCTAGGTGAGGCTCCCAAATCGCTCGCCCATCTTTACTTCCAAACAAGCGATGCGAGTCTTCACCGAATTCGCCAAAGGCGACTAACTGGGCTTGTGGATTGGCCTTCTTGTAGCGTGCGAACATTTCGGTGTACACCTCTTTGGTGAAATAACTATCGTTATCGCCATAAAACCAAAGAGACGGTAGTTTTGTGTCTTTCGCATAGTTCGCCGCCGCCTTAGCGAGATTCAATTGCCAGCCGATACAGTCCTGTTGCCGCAGACCACCGGCAAAGTTCACTAAGCCCTTCACCGAGGGGTCTGGTTTGGCGGCGCCATACGCAAGCGTTGTCCAGCCACCATGAGATTGCCCCACGACCAAGGTTTGAGTACGCTCAACGTAGCTCAGAGTATGTGCATAGGCAACGGTGGCCGCGACGTCTTCAGCTTGCACCAAGCCATTCGATTCGATATTGCAGCCACCCCCGACGTACCCACCCGTTGATTTAGAAAAGCCCGTGCGCATCGGCACGAACACCACATAACCACGCTCAATAAAATAACGCGCAGCCCAGCCTGGTGTGTAACGTGGTTGCAGGCCGGTGTGGCCAGCTGCCTTGCCGTGATTAATCACCACCAATGGAAAAGGCCCAGGGCCCGGCGGCTTGTAAACAGTCGTCTCAAGTTCGAGAGTCCACAGGGCCATTTTTTTTGGAATAAATATGACCTCGACCGGCAAGGCAATTTGTTGCGCCGTCGCCGGAAGCGCAAAAGCGGCAGTCACACAAAAGACCAGGCCTATTCGCGCACCCCGGAGCAATCGTCGAATGCCAAATTCGCCTCGCCTTGCCAAGCCTTCAATCGCAGACAATACCGTAGCTAAGGAATATCCCAACACAACACCTCTTAACAGAAAACCGCGTGGCGACCGTGGTACAAATAGTTTCTGAACCTCGCCGAAGCATGCGCCGTTCAATCCTTGGGTTTTTCCAGCGGCAACGACACTAAGGTTCGCGATGAAGCCCAAACAGTACAACAATTGAACAAGGTCGACTACACATGTATCCCGCCCCACCCGTCAAAAAAACTGAAGTCTTTGCCCGTATTCCCGACAAATATCGTCGCCCTGGTCAAATCAGTGCCGAGCGCGTGGCGGCGGGCAAAAGCAGCCCTCACACCGACTGTTTTATCGAGGGCCCGGCCTTCGACAAAGCCGGCAATCTGTATTTGGTGGATATCGCCTTTGGTCGCGTGTTTAAAGTGAAGCCCTCTGGTGACATTGATGTGGTTGCCGAGTGGGATGGCGAACCCAACGGTTTAAAAATTCATCAAGATGGTCGGATCTTTATTGCCGACCATAAGTGTGGTCTTTTACTGCTTGATCCAGAACGCGGTAGCGTTTCGAGCGTAGCGCCACGGTATATGACCGAAAACTTCAAAGGCTTAAACGATCTGTACATTGCCCGTAATGGCGATATCTATTTCACCGATCAAGGCCAAAGTTCGATTCAAGATCCAAGCGGACGCGTGTATCGCCGCGATGCCTCTGGTCACACCGTTCGATTACTCGATAACGTACCAAGCCCAAACGGCATCGTGATGAGCCCAAACGAAAAAACGCTTTACGTGGCGGCCACGCGCGGTAACTGCGTGTGGCGGGCAAACTTGCTGCCTGACGGCACAGGCTTGGTCCGGCCCGGGATTTTCGTACAAATGTCTGGCGCCTCTGGGCCAGACGGGATGGCCGTTGATCAAGCGGGCAACCTGGTTGTTGCACATGCAGGCGCGGGCATCGTGTGGGTCTTCTCGCCCTTAGGTCAGCCAATCTGGCGTATCGATTCATGCCAGCAAGCCCACACCACTAACGTCGCCTACGGCGGCCCACAAAATCGTCATCTGTACATCACCGAATCTGAAAGCGGTTGCGTCTTGGTCACCGAGATGGAGATCGCGGGGCAACCGATGCACTCGCAGCTTTAGAGCAGTCAGGTTGACAAGAGATTTACGTATACTGCCAAAAATTCAACACAGGAGTATGTAGTCATGTCGCGTTACTTGTTCGCTTTGATATTTGCTGGCATCACCTTTGCCACCCAAGCACAACCCATTAATGAACGTTGGCTTGGACGTTGGCAAACAGGCGAAACAACCTTGATCGTGACCGGGCAGAGCGTCATTAACCGTGACCAAGTCTGTCGCTGGGTTGGCAAAGAGCCCACCGGAAACTTTAGTGGTTGCGTGGCATTTTATGGCGGTTCAACAAGCAAACAAGAGATGACCGGGCGTCTGCAAGACATGCGCACATTTATTAAGGGGTTTGGCATGGATGCAGCCTCGCTTGCGCAGGCAAACAAAACATTTGCCAAGTTGCAAACGACACTCAATGCGCTAAGTCCCGATACCTTTCGCTATGTCTTAACAAGGGATGCAGACTATCAAGGCTCGGGCGACTGTGGCTCAGGATACATTCTGGATAAAGAGAACGTCTACGTCGTGAGCAACTGTGAATCCGCAGGGCCGGAATTTGCGCTGGGCGTCACTGCCATGCAAAAAGTACAAGCCCCCGCCGCAGTTACCCAACTCAACGGCCGTTGGTTCAGCACGCAATGGAAATACGGCTACGAACTCAAGGATGGTGTTGGCACCGCAACGGCCAGCAACAGCGCAAAGTTTAAAGTCGGTGACGAGATCATTTATCTCAAACCGGTTTCAAACAACAGTTTCGAGGGCGAACAAGTTTTTCAAGACGGCAAATTTCACCAGATCAAAGTCAGCCTGTTACCGGATGGCCGCCTGCAATTTAGAGGTGGAAAGAATATCTCGTGGACAATGAGTCGTCAATAACCGGCCCACAACCTGCCGACGCTCGGCTCAGCCGAGCCTAGCAGGCGGTGTACAAGCAGCCTCACCAAATGGCGATTGGGATTTGGTGGCCAAGCCTCACGCAAGTTTTGTCGAGGCGCGCCGCTTGAAACCCAGTTTAGCGAGACCCTGCTCGCACCGCGGCATCAATCAACTGACGTGCAATGCTGACTGGATCAGGCACCAGCGGCAAATCATCACGCGCAAACCAGCCAGCGTCTTCGATTTCGTTTGGACATGGAGTGATGTCACCACCTGCATAGTCGGCAAAATATGCCACCATCAGTGAATTGGGAAACGGCCATGACTGGCTGGTGAAGTAGCGCAAGTTGGTGATTTCAAGGCCAACCTCTTCGCGCACTTCGCGCACCGCGCACTGTTCGAGAGTTTCGCCTGGTTCAACAAAACCAGCCAAAGCGCTAAACATGCCAGGTTTGAAATGTGG
>JAIPCU010000041.1 GCA_021738045.1 Candidatus Methylopumilus sp.
TCTGCCATCTCACCACGATTGGTAGCCTTGCTGGAATCCTATTATTCGGCGGCTTCTTGATTTGGGGCGTTTTGGATCTCATCTCTTGTCGAAAAAGACGAGCAGAGTCAGCTTTGCCTGACTCACCAAGCAAGCCCACGGGCAAGATGACCTTCGCGACCGTAGCCGTTGGCTTTATTGCCTGGACACCCTTTGCTCACATCGCCTACGGCATCGTGAGAGCTTAAGAGGCGCCTAGTCGCTAGGCCCAGTCTGGTTCTTTCCAAACTACGTCATCATCAATCGGCCAGACCGGTCTAGGCAACGCTTTAAACGTTAAGCGCTTTAAATTAGGCGTCGTTAAACCGGGGCTATCCACATCCATAATTTGTTCATCGGCAAAGAACTCATCAAAGCCAGCACGATAATGACCGCGGCTTTTCACGATCAGGCATTGGATTTTTGAAATATCAATTCCATGCATCTCAAGTATGACGGGTTCGGCTAACTGGCGGCGCAACGTGCCCACAACAACTTGCAGACCCGAATCAACTAACTCAAGCAATGCACTGGCCCCGAGCGAAAACTTGCGATCTTTCATAATGCCGCGTCGGCCCGTTTGAAAGCCATCGCGCAAACAAATAATTTTTGCACGCGCAGCAAAACGTTTTGAATGTTCGTGCTCTGTTGCGTTAAAGACTGCATCGAATACAGCGCCCTCACCCAGCGCATGTGCTTGTGCCGCCAACTCAGGGGCAATAAACACACCCAGCACCACACCACGAATACGTGCCTCGTGAAATGCCTGTAGTAGCCACGAAGTGTTGCCCCGCCCACCGCCACCGGGGTTATCGGCCACATCGGCAAACAACATCGGCGCCAACCCAGCGCGAGCAAGCTTGACTGCCTGTTCAACTTCGATCGTATCTGCGACATAACGCGCACGGTCAGCCCACGCCGCACGCGCCACGGTTAACGCCGCTGCGCGAGCTGCAGCCAAATCTCCACGCGAGGTCACAGTGATCGTCATGCCGCACTTCGGCACATCTGAAAACACAAAGCCGCCCGCCACCGAGACGTTTGCAATCGGCCCCTCTGAAGGCTTTTGCATCAACGAGTAAGCAAGCTTCAACAAGTCAGCGTAGGGGCCGCGCGCAGAGAGCAAGGTCACTGAAGGTGGTGTGATCGGCATCCGGATAAAAGCTTTTACCGTTTTCGTGCCAGCAAACATTTCGTTCAACAGGTCAGCAGCTTCAGCGCCACGCTCGCGTTGATCAACGTGTGGATTGGTGCGATACGCGACTAAAGCATCTAGCGCATCAACGGTTTGTGGTGAAACATTGCAATGCAAGTCGTGTGTGGCGAGCACAGGGATATCGGGCCCCACGAGACGACGAATCATGGTCATCATGACGCCTTCGGTATCGTCTTCATGGTCGGCAGTCGAGGCGCCATGATTACAAACGTACACAGCATCAACCGGTAAGGCAGCACGCAACGATGCTTCTGCCTTGTGTATGAATTCTTTCCAGACCTCGTCACTGGTTGGCCCGCCTGGTGGCGCACCAATCACGATTAAGGGTACGGGCGCCCAATCGCCATACGAATCCATTTTTTCGTAAAACCCACGAATCTCGCCTGGTAAGTGACTGGCTTGACGCGCAAGCTCAGTGATACGTGCGCCCTCTTCCCAGCAGCTTTTTTCAAAATCTTCGCGCACCGATAAAGGTGCGAAGCGATTGGATTCAAGTACAAAACCAACGATGGCGACGCGTGGTGGATTCTTAGGCATGACAGTTGTCTCGATCATTATTGTTATTAATAAAAGTAGGCTTGAATACGACTTTAGGCTCGACGAAACGTATAAAACAAAGGCATCTCAGGTTGAAAATCGCGCCACTGCTTACGCAGCGCTGTCACCCCATACACGGCACCTAACGGGATATACGGCACATCTTCAAACACCTGCAATTGAATATCGCGGGCAATCTTTTTTTGCGCTTCAAGATCAGGGGCCTCAAACCAGGCGGCACGCAACTGTTCAAGCCGCTCACTCGAGGGCCAGCCAAACCAGGCTTGCTTGCCGTTACCGCGTAGGGCAAGGTGCCCTGCAGGATCAAGATTGTTAGGCCCAGTGATCGCGGTAAAGGCGACGTTCCAGCCACCTTTAGCAGGCGGCTCTTGACTGTTACGTCGCTGGACTGCAGTCCCCCAGTCCATCGCAATCAGATCCACCTTAAAGCCTAAGCGTTTAAACAAATCAGCGGTCACTAACGCCGCTGCGTGATGCGCCGGAAAATCAACCGGATCCAACATCACAATCGGCTCGCCTTTGTAGCCCGCCTCTTTAATCATCGCGCGTGCACGATTCAGGTCGCGCTTACCTTTGAGCTTCTCCATCCCGGCATCACTATCGAGGGGCGAGCCCGGCACAAAGACGCCACAACGATCACTCCAGTATTCAGGAAAATCTGCTCCATTGACTGCAGTCATGTACTCAGTCTGATCAATCACTGACAAGATAGCTCGCCGTATTGCAGGATTATTAAACGGCGCATGCAAATGGTTAAAACGTAGTATCGAAATCGAAGGCAAAGTGCGTTTTAAGAGCGTAATCGAGGAGTCTTTGCGCAAGACTGGTAAAAAATCATTGTCGATAGTTTCGATACCATCGATCTCGTTGGTTTGTAAGGCAGCAATTGCCGTGGCGCGATCAGGCACGATCACCCATTTCACCTGATCCACGTGCACAATTTTAGGGCCAGCCGTGAACGAAGGAGCAACGCTGTCGGTGCGCGGCACGTACTCTTTAAATTTATCGTAAATAATGTGCGAGCCTGATACCCATTGCTCGGCCATAAACTTTAAGGGCCCGCTGCCCACCATCTCTTTGACCGGCGTCGTTTCAGGCCCACTTGCCAAACGCTCGGGCATAATCGCAGCCATACTGCCTTGCTGGCGCGCTAAGGCCTGCAAGATCAACGGAAACGGCTTTGAAAGTTTGAACTGAATCGTCTTATCGTCAAGCACGGTCAACGATTCGGTAGCTTGCATCAATGAGGCGCCCATCAAATCGCGCTTGGCCCAGCGCACCAGGCTGGCTCGAACGTCGGCCGCGCGCACCGGCGAACCGTCATGAAACTTCAACCCCTCGCGTAGGGTAATCTTCCAGAGCAAGCCATTGTCTTCGACCGTGTGACCTGCCGCCATCTGGGGCGACACCCTGTACTGCGCATCTAAACTGTATAACGTATCAAACACCAATTGCGCATGGATATTGGTAATGAACGCAGTCGTGAACAGGGGATCAAGCAAGGTTAAATCTGCATGAGGCACCCAGCGAAAAATTGACTTAGGTGTTTGCGCACGCACCCAGCCCGGCATGCTAGTCAGGGCTGCGGTCGTTGCGCTAGCCTGCAAAAAATCTCGACGCTTCATTAGTACTGTCCTCCAATACGATGTTGTGCAACAAAGTGCCCCTCACCTACCTGCACGAGAGGTAAGACCACCGGTTCATCACCGATGTTTCTGGCGGGGCTCGGAATTTCAGAGACTTCAAGACTAGTCGTGCGCCGCACGTTGGGATCAGCGACAGGTACCGCTGACATTAATTTGCGGGTGTATGGGTGCTGAGGGTTTTCAAAAATCGCACGACGCGGACCGATTTCAACGATCTGACCAAGGTACATCACGGCGACACGGTGGCTGACGCGCTCAACAATCGCCATATCGTGAGAGATAAACAAATATGACACGCCTAAATCTTTTTGTAAATCGATCAAGAGGTTCACGATGTGAGCACGGATCGAGACATCTAATGCCGAGACAGATTCATCTGCGATCAAGACGCGCGGGTTGACCGACAACGCACGCGCTATGCAAATTCGCTGGCGCTGACCGCCAGAAAATTCGTGCGGCCAGCGTTGCGCCATCGCAGCATCCAAACCGACGCGCTCCATTAACTCGGCCACTTTGCGATCAGCCTCTAGCCCTTGAGCCAAACCTTGTATCAATAACGGCTCTTTGATGCAATCACCCACGCGCATGCGCGGATTTAACGACGCAAAGGGATCTTGAAAGACAAACTGTAAATTACGACGGAGCGCTTTCAGTGACTGCGTGTTGGTTGTATCAACGCGCGTCCCATCAAAGTCAATGGTACCTCGTGTGATCTTGGCGAGACCCACAAGTGAGCGGCCTGTGGTGGTCTTGCCGCAGCCCGACTCGCCCACCAAAGAGAGTGTTTCACCCTCATGCAAATCAAAGCTGACTTGCTCAACCGCGTGGATGCGTTTTTTAACAAAACCAAAAATACCGCTACGCACGTCGAAGCGCGTGACTAGATTTTTAACGCTCAGCACGACACGCTCGGTTTGCGTGTTGCCTGAAGTCTCGCTCTCGGCGTCGCTCTGCCCATCGCTCTTAGTATCGCTCTTAGTATCGCTCTGAGTGTCGCCCTGCCCTGGCCCTGCTTGCAGCAAGGACTCAACTGGAGTGTCGATAGGTGCAGCGCCAGCAAGCGCAGCCTGCTCAGCGAGCTTAGCCGCTCGATTCAGCACCAAGTCAAACCGCGCCGGCTGATCAGTACCATGCATCGCACCTAACTTAGGCACGGCAGCCAACAGCGTTTGGGTATAAGGATGCTGAGGGTTTGCAAACAGCGGAATCACCGCATTCTCTTCGACGACCTCACCGTAGCGCATCACCATGACGCGATTGGCAACCTCTGCAACAACCCCCATATCGTGGGTAATAAAGATCACCCCCATATCCATCTCTTTTTGCAACTCGCGAATCAGCTGCAAAATCTGCGCCTGAATCGTCACATCAAGTGCTGTGGTGGGCTCATCTGCAATCAGCAACGCCGGCTTACAAGACAGGGCCATAGCAATCATGACGCGCTGTCGCATTCCACCCGAAAGTTCGTGGGGATAGCGCCCTAAAATCGCACTCGAATCCGAAATACGCACTTGATCCAGAATACGTTTAGCCGCAGCGACGGCTTGCTCATGATTCACATCTTGATGCAGTTGGATCGCCTCGATAATCTGTGAGCCCACCGTAAAAACTGGGTTCAGAGACGTCATGGGTTCTTGAAAAATCATCCCCAGATCGGCACCCCGCATGCTGCGCATCACCTCTTCAGACGCGGCACGCAAATCAATCTGCGTGCCCTCGGAGCGATGAAACAGCATCTCACCCTGATGGATGTGACCTCCGCCGAATTCAACTAGGCGCATAATCGCTAGCGACGTAACAGATTTGCCAGACCCTGATTCACCCACGATCGCAAGCGTCTCGCCTCGATCAACGTGCAGACTCAAGCCTTTCACCGCGTGCACGGCAGTGGCGCCCTGACCAAACGAAACCGATAAATTTCGGATATCCAGTACGCGCCGTTGTGACGTTAGCCCATTATCTGCCATGGTCTAAATCCTCTTTGCCATACGTGGATCGATCGCGTCACGCAGACCATCGCCCAGCATATTGATCGACAGAATCGTGATGGATAAGAACAAAGCAGGAAACGCAATCAAGTGCGGTTTGATCTGCCAGAGTGCCCGACCCTCTGCCATGATGTTGCCCCAAGACGGTGTCGACGGCGGCACCCCCGCGCCAATAAACGACAAGCTCGCCTCAGCCAAAATCGCCAAGCCACAGATGTAAGTTGTTTGCACGGTCAACGCCGCAATCGTGTTTGGGAAGATGTGCTTCACAACAATTCGCAAGCGACCCGCCCCCGCAGCCACCGCCGCTTCAACATAGGGTTGCTCACGCAACGATAAGGTCAGGCCTCGCACCAGGCGCACCACTCTTGGCACTTCAGCGATGGTGACTGCCAAAATCACATTTTCCAAAGAGGCTCGGGTTAAAGCAATTAATGCGATCGCTAGCAAAATCGTCGGGATCGACATAAAACCATCCATGATGCGCATCACAATCGCGTCAATCCACTTAACAAAGCCGGCTGCCAAACCAATCACTGTACCAATCACCGCAGACAAGATGGCCACTGAAAATCCAACCGTCAGCGAGACGCGTGCGCCATACACCACGCGCGAATACACATCGCGACCAAGCAAGTCGGTACCAAACCAAAAGCGTTCACTGGGTACCCTCGTGCGATGAATCGGCGAAAGTGCGGTTGGGTCGATGGTACCGAGCCAAGGCGCAAAAATCGCCATTAAAAATAGCAGGCTTAGTAAAAAACCACCCACAACAATCGTTGGATGCCGCTTAAATACCTGAATGAACTTGGCCATCAGTATTTAATCCTTGGGTCGAAAACACGGTACAAAAGATCGACCGTCAAGTTCACTAAGACGTACATAAAGCTAAACATCAAGATCACGCCCTGAATGATCGGATAATCGCGTCGCAAGATCGCGTCAACAGTCAGACGCCCAACCCCGGGGATTGAGAAAACCGTTTCGGTCACGACCGCACCGCTAATCAATAACGCCACCCCACTGCCCACTACGGTCACAATCGGAACGCCGACATTCTTTAAGGCATGCCGAAATAAAATGCCTTTGTTGCTGACGCCTTTTGAACGCGCAGTACGGATGTAATCTTGCGACAAGGTCTCAAGAAGCGTTGCCCGACTGATCCTTGTGATCAGCGCCACGTAAACGCTACCCAACGCACAGGTGGGCAAAATCAAGGTTCGGATCGAGGCCCAGAAACCTTGAGAGAAAGGCACATAACCTTGCACTGGTAACCAGCGCAACTCTAAACCGAAGGCGTAAGCCAATAGATACCCCACCACAAACGAGGGAATCGAAAAACTTAATACGGCCATCATCATGATGCTGCGGTCGTAAAACTTGTTATGCCGCCAGGCCGCCAACGCGCCAAGCGGAACAGCCAGCGTCACCGACAAAATGAGGGTCATAATCATCAAAGTGAAGGTCGGCGCGAGCCGCTGACCAATCATCTGGCTGACCTGCAGTCCCGTAAACAACGAAACGCCAAGATCGCCATGCATGACTTTCCAGAGCCAGTCGGCAAAACGCACTAAAAAGGGCTCGTCCAGCCCCAACGTTTGGCGAATTCGCTGAATATCGGCGGGGGTCGCGTCTTCACCGGCGAGCAGCACCGCAGGGTCGCCGGGAGTCAGGCTGAGCAAGCCAAAAACAAACAATGCCACGAAGAGCATGACCGGCAGCGTCAACAGCACGCGCCTTAGGGTGTAGGCAAGCATTAAATACCTTTCGGACTGCGAGGTTTTAAGTCTAATCGATCTTATAGGGTCGCTAGCTTAGCGTCAATCTCAGGCACAATAGCTGTTATCGAAGCTGTCGGTTATTGTTTAAAAATTATGCAGACGTTGAGTATTCCAATTTTTCCGCTCGGGGCCACCTTATTTCCGGCTGGCATGATGGCGCTCAAAATCTTTGAAGTGCGCTATCTAGACATGACTAAAAAATGTCTGCGAGACAACACACCGTTTGGGATCATCACCCTTGACCAAGGGGCCGAAGTGCAGGTGGCAGGCAAGCAAATCGACTTCTTTGACGTCGGCACGTTGGCCACAATCATTCATTTTGAGGCTGTGCAACCTAGCTTGTTTATGATTCGTTGTCAGGGCGGTCAGCGCTTTAAAGTTTTACAAAAAGAGTTGCAAGCTAATGGCCTGTGGCGCGCCGAGGTTGAGCTGATTGCCCCAGATGAAGTTATCGTGATTCCTCCTGACCTCTTGCCTACCGCCGATGCGCTCACAAAAATAATTCGTACCCTTGAAGACCAAGGTATCGCCCCAGACCAACGACCCATCATCCAGCCCTATCAGTTGCAAGACTGTGCCTGGGTGGCCAACCGATGCGCCGAGTTACTCGATTTACCTTCGCAGCAAAAGCAGCACCTTCTCACCATGGAAAACCCCAGACTCAGGCTTGATCTGGTACAAGAACTTTTAGAAGAGATGGGCGTATTCAAAGAGCCTGAGTAAGTGCGCATGATTCTGATAATCAGTGCGCGTTGATTAGAAGCTAAGTTTGCGTCACCCACACAATAAGTACGCTTTAATTACCTAAAATGAGACAACACAAAATGACTAGTTTTCTTAAGCTCTTTGCAGCTGGCGCGCTGGCTTGTTTAACCTCGCTTTCATTTGCACAAACCGCCGCTAACTTTCCGAATCGCAATATTAAAATTGTGGTGCCGTTCGCACCTGGCGGCTCGAGCGACTTCTTAGCGCGCCTAGTGGCACAACGGATGACCACCGACTGGGGCCAGACCGTTATTGTCGAGAACAAGCCTGGCGCAGGTGCAACCTTGGGTGCTGACCTGGTTGCCAAAGCGCCAGCTGATGGCTATACCCTGCTGCTGGCCGCCACGCACCACATCATTGCTCAAAATGTCTATAAAACCGTGCCCTACGATATTGGTCGTGATTTTGCCCCGGTGAGCGTCATTGCCCTGATCCCCAACATGGTTGTGATCAACGCAAAGGTTCCGGCCAATACGATTCAAGAGTTTGTTGCATTGGCCAAAGCGCAACCTGGCAAACTGAACTACGGCTCTGCGGGCGCCGGTACTGCGCATCACTTGATTGGCGAAATGTTTAATCTGCAGGCAAAAACAGACATTGCCCATATCCCATACAAGGGCAGCGCACCAGCAATCTCTGATCTAGTCAGCGGTCAGATTCAATTAATGTTTGACACGATCACCGCAGGCTTGCCACAAGTCACTGCCGGCAAAACGCGTGCACTGGCAGTGACCACCGCCAAGCGCTCGTCTGCCTTGCCCGATGTGCCAACACTAAACGAAACGATCTTGCCTGGTTTCGACGTGGGCACCTGGTTTGGGCTGATGGCACCTGCCAAAACCCCAAGCGATATTGTGAATAAGCTCAGCGCAGAGATCACAAAGATCGTCAACATCCCAGAGGTGAGAAGCCAATTGTTAGCCACGGGTGCCGAACCTATTGGAAACACTGCAGCAGAGATGTCTGTACAGGTTAAGAAAGAACTCGACAGCTTTGCTGCGCTGCTCAAGCAGATTAAATTGACAGTTGAATAAAATCCAGGGCGGCTTGTGTCCCAAAATCACCCGCAAGCTTTTCTGAGAAATTTACGCAAACTGCAACGGCAGTTAAGACGCAACTTAGTTCAATTTTTTAATATTAATAATCATTTCGAAACACAACTTAAGTTCAGGAAAACGCTATGGGGACTTTTAGAACATTTTTGTTCGCACCCGCCAATCATCCACGACGCACCGAGAAGGCCTTTACGCTCGGTGCTGACGCCGTCATTCTTGACTTAGAAGATGCCTGCGCCGTCTCAGAAAAAGTCATCAGCCGCCCCCTTGCCGTGCAAGCGATGCAACGGCCACGCAACTGTCTGGGGTATATCCGCGTCAATCCGATGTCAACGATTTATGCCTATGGCGATCTCGTGGCCACTGTCCAACCCGGGGTTGATGGTTTGATTTTGCCCAAAGTTGAAAATGCGAGTCAGGCCCAAACCGCTGACTGGCTCATGACCGAGCTTGAGCGCGAACGCGGCTTAACCTTAGGCGCGATCGACCTGATCCCGATTATTGAAACCGCCAAAGGCATTGCCAATTTGGGCGAAATTCTCTCAAACTGCCCTCGCATCAAGCGCGTAGCGTTTGGCGCCGGCGACTTTACCTTGGATCTCAATTTGAAGTGGTCGCGTGACGAGACTGAACTGCTGGCCTACCGCAATCAGGTGGTCTTGATGTCTCGCGCACATGATAAAGAACCCCCGATCGATACGGTTTGGGTTGATTTGCAAGATGCTGAAGGTTTCGAGGCCTCAACCAACAAGATTCGAGACCTTGGCTTTCAGGGCAAACTGTGTATTCACCCCGATCAAATTCCGGTCGTTAACAAAGCTTTCACCCCAACCGAAGCGCAAGTCGCTCGCGCCACAAAAATTGTTGAAGCGTTTGCCGCGGCTGAAGCGGCTGGGTCTTCATCGATTCAACTTGATGGTCAGTTTATTGACTACCCAATTGTCTACGCGGCACAGCGCATCGTTGCGATTAGTCAAAAACTGGCTGCAGCGCGTTAACGACATGCGCCTGTCGTCTTTAATAGATCGACAGGCGCACAAACCCTTCAGCTTTAAGAAACCTAGACAAGATCTTGCGCCTGAGCCACTTCGACGTTCAACGCTGCGGGAGCATCGCGCAGTCTTGCGCCTGGCGAGCCTCAAACTGAGCGCAGGCTTCGTCATACTTAAACCCGCGGATCCCACCGCGCACCGCACCCGACTCGCAAGAGCGATAAAGGTCTCGCCAGCACTCTGGTAGTACGTCACTGTCTGCTGGTGCAATCCAAAGTCGATATAACAAACGCTTAAGCGCTGGGTCTTCGTGGTCTTGAAATTCAGTGCGCGAATGCAGCGTTACGTGACTGTTCACGATTTGCAAATCACCGGGCTCAAGCCACATCTCGTAGGCGATTTCAGGGCGGCGCACGACCTGATCAAACTGCTCAAGGGCTGCAAAGTGCTCAGCACTGATTTGCGGAGCCCCCTCGATTTTTTGGGCGCTGCGCACGCGGTTCCAGTTCCAGCGGCCGAACCATTTTTCGCCTTGTTGCGAAAACACTGGCTGCATCACGTAGGGCCCTTCATCAGGTGCGCCCTCGCCCTGCCGACTAAACGCAATCGGCTCGTACAGCCACTTCAGTTGCTCGGGATATTCACGCGCCATCACATCATGGCCAGCCATTGAGCTACTGACGATGGTCTTGCCACCCGAGACAGCCTGATTGAAACAGCTTAAAAAGATGACATCAGACGAGTCTGTATGAAAATCAAGCTCGGCGCTTGACGAATAGCCGCGACCAGTACCTGTCCGGTACGTCATCCCGGCATCTTTCACGGCCGAAATATATTGCGTGTCTTTACCTTGAGGCCGAGGCACGCCGCTATACAGACCTAAACTCCAGGTCAAGATTTCAAACTGCTTGGGAGTCAACTCTTGTCTTGGCAAACCCTTGATCAAGGCAACGCCCAACCCGCGCTTGACCTCTTCAAGCGCGGCATTAAGCGTGACCAAGGTCTTGCTCAAGGAAAAATCCGCGCGTCGGTAATCGAGCAAGGATTTATTAGGATCTTCAGCTTTTAACACTGCGTCAATCATTTCTTGACGCGTAGCTGCATCAATTCTAAAAACCCACCGCTGATCGCGTTCAAGATCTGCGACCCGCCAGTTTGAGGGGTGTTTTAAAGAATTTAAGACCATTCTGTTGCCTCACAACACGTTATTTTTATCGGACTTGCGCGTAAAACCTCGCCGTTCAGGGCGGGGATGTAAGCGCGGAAGGCACAGCCTTCCATTCTTTGGCCTTTAATTTAGCGTAGGGCTTGCCATTATTTAATATACATTGCAAATGTCGGAAATTGGCGCGCTGCAACTGCATTCTGCAAAGTGACTTGGCGAGCACAAAGCCCCACCCCATGGCTTTTTGCGGATGTTTGGGTCATTCTTTTTGCGAATCATTAAGCTATCAATACCCTTGCGACCATTCACAAGTGTCGACACGGTCAGTTTAGGTGGCTAGTTCACTAGCAAGCGTACGTGATCGTCTTCTCTTTCAAACTCGATAAGCTCTGACTCGAAATTAATACAAACGCTAGCAAATATCGGACGCAGGTCGGCAAGTATGTCTTTTGTGAATCCATCACGCCTATATATTCTTACAAAGAACCAGTTTTTGTTGCAAAGACTCACTGAATTTGTATCTTACAAATACAACTTTTACACAGGCAAGTTGGTGATCTACCGTGATAGCGCAAATATAATTCAGGGTATGAAACGCTTGCTGGCCTACAGATACGAATTGATGCCAAACGGCGATCAGCTGCGCGCTATGCGTAGGTTCTCTGGCTCGTGTCGGTTCGTCTATAACAAGGCTTTGGCCCAGCAAAAAGAGAATCATGCGGCGGGCAATAAGTTCGTTGACTACGTGGCGATGGCAGCTAAGCTGCCCGTTTGGAAGCGTGAAGCCGAGACTGCATGGCTGAAAGAAACGCCTTCGCAAGCCTTGCAACACGCCCTGAAAGATTTAGAAAAAGCCTTCAAGGGGTTCTTTGAAAAGCGTACTGACTTTCCACGTTTTAAGAAAAAAGGGAGTGGTGACAGTTTTCGCTATCCTGAGCCAAAACAAATTCAATTAGACCAAAGCAATAACCGTATTTTGTTGCCCAAGCTTGGGTGGCTGCGTTACCGCAACAGCCGTCAGGCACTGGGTCAGGTGCGTAACGTCACCGTAAGCCAGTCAGGTAGCAAATGGTTCATCGCTATTCAGACCCAACGCGAGCTTGAACAACCCCTACCAACCACCACAATGGCAATTGGTATCGATGTCGGCATTGCACGTTTCGCTACGCTAAGTAACGGCCGCTATATTGCACCACTGAATAGTTTCAAGACGCACCAGCAGCGACTTGCACGCTATCAGCGCCTTATGAGTCGTAAACAAAAGTTCAGTAATAACTGGAAAAAGGCAAAAACTAAAGTTCAGAAGCTTCACACCGCTATCGCGAATGCCAGAAAAGATTTCTTGCACAAGACCAGTACCACGATCAGCCAAAACCACGCGCTCGTATGTATTGAAGATTTGCAGGTCAAGAACATGTCACGCTCTGCCAAGGGCAATCGCGAGCAGCACGGCAAACGGGTGAAACAAAAGTGTGGCCTAAACCGCGCCATTCTCGATCAGGGATGGGGTGAGTTCAGACGACAACTCGACTACAAAGTCCAGTGGAACGGCGGCCTGTTGTTGGCTGTACCGCCGCAGCACACAAGCCAAACGTGTCCGGCCTGCGGCCAAGTATCCAAAGAGAATCGAACGACTCAGGCAAAATTCCTGTGTATCGATTGCGGCTACGAAAATCACGCTGACGTCGTTGGCGCGATCAATATTTTAGAGCGGGGATACCGCTTGTTAGCCCGTGGAGAGTCGGTGCAGTCAGACCGCTCGATGAAGCAGGAACCCACCGAAGTGACCCAGGCAGCTTTTGCCTGAGCACCGTAGGAATCCCCGTCCTTTCCGCGCAAGCGGCAGTCATCGACTGAGGGCGGGGAGGATGTCAAAACAGAGTGTACCGCTCGTCAGCTTTCAGATTAGCGCGATTCATTCACTTGATTGCTTCCTTTCAAAACCAGTCGAAACATGACTTCAATCGTCTAGATTCAAATCAATGCCATCAACTCTTGCACTTCAAAATCGCCTGCACCCATCACAATGGCGTCGACCCGAGCCGTCACGGCGCTGCCGCAGACTTCTGTCATGAGCCCGCGCGCTTTATCGCGAATTTTTTCGGGGCCTACCGGTCGCGTCCAACTGCCCAAGGGCGCATCGCAGCGCTGCGCCAACTCACGCCCATCGCGCAACACAACCTTCAGCTCAACATGCATCTGATCCAAACGACCTGAGATCGTTGCGTCGCGATTAAGAACAATTTTTTCAAGCAAACTGACCATATCCGCCGAAAAGCGCCGCTCTTGCGTAAAACTTTTGGGCTCGACTTGGCCGTCTAGCAGTGCCACGGCAGTCGTATATTGCCAAGAGAACTTACCATCTAAACCCGTTTCGGGCTTTGGGCGATCGATATAGTGCATCACCGGTGTGCGTAATTCGATGCGCTCGACCTGCTCGCTGAAATTCACCGCAGGGTTGTTTGCGCGTAACTCTAGTGCTGCGGTGATGACAAAGTGAGTTGCAAACTGCGACGGAAACAATTTCCAGGCTGGACCGGGTTGCAACGCGCGGGCAACATCAAGCGCTGCCGTCAGGTGTTGAGGCTCAAAGGTTGCCCCGAACAGAGCAGGCCCCCACCCCCTTGGGCTGCCGATCGCATCCACATTTGCCGTGAACCCCTCTGCCGCCAACAGCGCAGCTTCGACACCATTGGCCGCAGCATCACCACAATGCAGTGCTTTGGTCATGGTGCCGACATTAGCCAGCACAGACCCGCAGCGCGAAGCTGCCATACTGACCGCAGCAACGGCTTGCTCTTGCGGCAAGCCCATCAATTCGGCACAGGCCAGTGCAGCCGCCAGTGGCCCCACCGCACCTGGCGGATGCATCGTCAATTTACTTGGTTCGATCTGACCTGAAGCCAGGCGCAAACGTCCTTGCGCCTCAATCCCTTTGGCTAAGGCTCGTAACAAGGCTTTGCCCTGCGCGCCACAACCGCTGGCCTCGCGCCGCTGCGCAAGTGCCAAGAGCGCAGGTAGCAATGGCGACAGCGCATGGTTAGGCGGGTTCCACATGGGTTCAAAGTCCAGCACGTGCATTGCGGCACCATTCACTCGCGCCGCTTGCACCACACCGGTTGAAAATCCCTTGCCAATCACGCGTGCGGGCCCCACCGGCACATCCCGTTGCGCCAGTTTGGCTAAGATACTCGGCCCCGGTTCATGCGCCCCAGCGATCGCGACGGCTAAGCCATCTAAAAGCAACAAACGGCATTGACGCTCAAGCACAGGGTCAGTGGCAGGCCAAGCTAAAAGCAGGTTAACAAAACTGCCAGTCAATTCATCGGTGGGCGTTGCTGCATTCACTTTAGAGGAGTCTCGGTTGGTTGACACAAGATCATTCTCTCGCAATTTCTGATCCATGCAGCAGATCAAACTCCACTATTTGGAATTTTAGGAACTGAAGATATTAATACAGGGTTATCCCTAATCGACTCACCTTGTCATTCGCCACAAACTGCCTGACGGCATATAGTTGCAGTCACTGTGCAAAAAAAGAATTGGAAACTGCATGACGGCTCTTATCGGACAGGCGCAGCGCGTGTACCGAACTGCCGCGAGCGCGAGCCAAGGCGCCGCACAATCACATAAAAAATCAGGATCATTGTTATGAATCAGCCACACGCCACTCAAACTGTGCTTGAGCAAATCGCCGAACGTATCGTGTCTTTTGACCTCAAGGCCATCACTCCGCAAGCCATCATGTTGTCGCGCACGGCGATTATCGACACCTTAGGCGTCACACTTGCTGGCGCCATTGAGCCTTGCACCACAAACCTGCTGCGCACACCTGGGGTTGCCTCAGCGCCAGGTGTCTGTACGATTTTTGGCACGGCGCAAAAGACTTCAGCGCTTGATGCAACGTTTATCAACGGCACGGCCTCGCACGCCTTAGATTACGACGACTTTAGCCAACCCATGGGCGGGCATCAGTCTGCGCCGTTGGTCGCGCCCCTAATGGCAATCGCCGAAGAACGCGGTAACTCGGGCCTAGAACTGCTTCAATCGTATGTCGTTGGGATTGAAACTGAAATTCGCCTGGCACGTGCCGTCAACTTTTATCACTACGACAAAGGCTGGCATCCGACAGCGACACTGGGTGTCTTTGGTGCCGCGGCTGCTGCTGGACATTTGCTCAAGCTTGATGCCAAAAAACAAGCGATCGCACTGGCCATTGCCGCCTCGTTTGCCTCGGGTATCAAAGCCAATTTCGGCACCATGGTGAAACCTCTGCACGTAGGTCAGTGCGCACGCAACGGTTTACTAGCGGTTCTGATGGCCGATGCTGGCTACGATGCCAACCCTGAAGCGCTTGAGCACCATCAAGGCTTTTTCAATGCGTACAACGGTGAAGGCAATTACGATGCCAGCCTGATTTTTGAAAACTGGGCGAATCCCCTAGAGGTCTTAAGCCCGAGCATGGGGCTCAAACAGTTTGCCTGCTGCGGTAGTACACACCCAGCGGTCACCATGGCGCTTCAACTGCGACAACAAGAAACCTTCAGCCCACAAGACATTGAAAAGGTCGACATCCTGCCGCATCGTCGTCGCCTGCCTCATACCAACAACCCAGATCCTCAAACGCCGCTTGCCGCTAAGTTCTCAGTTCAATATGCGGTCGCTCGTGCGCTCGTCGATGGCGCCGTGCGTCTTGACGACTTTGAAGGCGATGCGCACTTTGATAGCAAGGTACGTGCGATCATGGCAAAAACGACTGCCGCGCCTCACCCCGATATGCCTGACGACTCACCCGATCAATTTGGTGCCGAGGTGATTGTTGCCTTGAAAGACGGGCGCACGGTGTCACGCCGCATTAATAGCTTGGTTGGACGTGGCGGCGACTACCCCTTAACAAGTGAAGAGTTATGGGAAAAATTCAACGACTGCGCCAAACGTGTACTGCCAGCAAACGATATCCCGGCCCTGTTTGCTAAGCTCGAAAAGCTCGAACACATTAAAAATATCCGCGAACTCACGCCCTCATTGGCCAAGTTCTCAAAGGCAGCCTAAGCATCTAAGCGGCTTAACAAGATTCCTCTCTCTGTCCGGTATATGGTTGTAGTCTAAGCCACCCTTCCCCTTAAGGAAATCACATGAACAGACGTGCTTTTGTCCGATCGGCTGCGCTGGGTGGTCTCGCGACCATTGGATTTCCGCTGTTTGCACAGCAAGATAATTTTCCAAATAAAACAATTAAATTTGTCGTGCCTTTTGCGGCCGGTGGTGGGGGTGACGCGATCGCCAGAATCGCTGGGCAAAAACTATCCGAGCGACTCAACAGTCCAGTCGTCGTTGAAAACCGTACGGGCGCGGGCGGCAATGTGGGGTCGGCGTATGTCATGAAGTCGGTGCCGGATGGCTATACGCTACTGAATATGTCTACCAGTTACTGCATACAAGCGGCGATGGCGCCCCTACCCTTTGATCCCATTCTGGATATGCAACCCATCATCACGCTTGCGCAAACGCCAATGGTGCTGCTGGTGCATAACGACTCGCCGTTTCGCAACGCCACCGATCTGATCACGGCCGCAAAAAAGAATCCTGATCGCTACACGCACGGCTCGGCCGGTGTTGGTTCGATCGCCCATTTATCGATGGAAGAGTTCGCCTATCTTACAGAGATCAAATTAGTGCACGTCCCGTACAAAGGCTCATCACTGGCCATGAATGACTTGCTCGGTAGTAATGTCGATCTGCTGTTGAGCACCTCAACCTTTACCGCTCCATACGTGAAGTCAAAACGTGTCCGGGCGTTAGGCGTCGCTGGACAGTCTCGTTTATCCATTTTGCCCGATGTTCCAACCTTCGAAGAGCAAGGCATTAAAAACTTCGATGTGGTTGACAGTAAATCCATGGGCGGCCCCCGAGGCATTCCACCCCAAGTTGTTGCCTTGCTCAACGCCGAGCTCAATAACGTTTTAAAAGATCGTGCCGTGTACACTCGGCTCGAAGACGAAGGCACAACCGCCGTCGGCGGCTCGCCCGAGTACATGCTGCAACTGGTTCGCAAAGATATTGCACGCTGGAAGAAAGTGATCGAGCTGCAAAAAATTACCCCTCAATAGTTAAAAGCCTCATGACGCAAAAAACCCTCGAATACTTCCCGCTGGGCCACAGCGGCCTCTACGTGCCGCGCCTTTGGCTAGGCACCATGATGTTCGGCGATCAAACCGACGAAACCGTTGCCAGAGAAATCATTGCAACCACCCGCGCTGCCGGCTACAACGCGATCGACTCGGCCGACAGCTATGCCGGCGGTGACTCTGAACGTATGGTCGGGCGTTTGATCGCGCAAGACCGCGCCCGTTGGGTCGTCGCGACTAAAGTCGCTAACCCCATGAGTAAAGAGCCGAACGACCGAGGCACTTCAAGACGTTGGCTCATGACCGAGATCGACAACAGTCTCAAACGGCTGGCAACTGACTGGATCGATGTTTACTACATGCACCGCGATGACGAGGTCACCCCAATGGAAGAGACTCTCTCGACCTTTGCCCGACTCATTGAGCTTGGCAAAATTCGCTATTACGGTGTGTCTAATTTTCGCTCGTGGCGGATTGCGCGCATGGTTGAAATGGCTCGCAAAATGGGGATCCCACCACCAATTGTGTGTCAGCCTCCCTATAGCGCAGTCACGCGGATGATTGAAACCGAAGTGCTGCCCTGCTGCGACCACTACGGCGTGGGCGTCGTCGCCTACAGCCCACTAGCGCGCGGCGTATTAACGGGCAAGTATCAGCCCAACGTCGCACCCGATGCCTCGAGTCGCGCTGGGCGCGGCGACCGCCGTTTGCATCAAACCGAGTTTAGAAACGAATCTTTTGAGGTGGCCAGCGCCTTAAAAGATCATGCTCTGCGTCGCGGGTTGAGCCCGACTCAGTTTGCCATCGCTTGGGCCTTGAACAACAAACTCATCCACGGTGTGATTGGCGGGCCTCGAACACTCGAACAATGGCAGGACTATATTGCGGCAATGTCTGTCTCGCTGACCGCCCAAGACGAGGCGGTGGTCGATGCACTTGTCGCGCCTGGCTACGCTTCCACGCATGGATTCACTGATCCGCAATACCCCATTGTTGGGCGCCGCCCGCGCGAATCCTAAATTTTGCTAAGTTCTAGAGCGCTCTCTTTGCCCGCTAAGGCAAAGAGAATCTAAACGATTTCATGGCTCAAATACTGTACGAAGTACAGAACCGAAGAGGCTTGTCTGCCACAAACTCGAAGGTCGAGAGGGCGACGAACAGACCTCCTCTGATCGGCGATAATAGACACCTTGCCATCAACAGTGAACTCTTCCGTCTCATGAACAAACGCGATATGGTCATCAAGAGCGTCATCTACCTACGCGGACCAAATATCTGGACGTATTACTCAGCCCTCGAGGCTGTCGTCGACATCGGAGACCTCGAGGATTGCCCCTCTAATCTTGTACCGGGTCTCTACGAGAGGCTTGTCGCCTGGCTGCCCAGTCTGATCGAACATCGCTGTAGTCCAGGCGTGCGCGGTGGCTTTTTGCAACGCCAGCAAACCGGCACCTGGCCCTGCCACATTCTTGAGCACGTGACGCTCGCCCTGCAGGATCTCGCTGGCGTACCGGGCCATGGTTTTGGGCGA
>JAIPCU010000042.1 GCA_021738045.1 Candidatus Methylopumilus sp.
TAAGGCTTTTGCTCGACAGGTTGGGCGTGGCAGGCGAGTGGTCTGCCCGATTGACGAGCGCCACTTGCGGGCAAGCTTAAGCAAATCGCAGATGGGGCAATACCCTTGGTGTTAACATAGACTCTAAGTGCAGGTATTTAAACGATTTTTTGGTTTTTGACGATGAAACAGTCTGTTGGGTTAGTGGGTTGGCGCGGCATGGTGGGCTCAGTGCTCATGCAGCGCATGCGCGACGAGGGTGATTTTGCTTTGATCGATCCGGTGTTTTTTTCAACCAGTAACGCGGGTGGACGTGCGCCTGAGTGGGCTGGAGCCACCGCCTTACAAAATGCCTTTGACATCGACGCCTTAAAAAAGCTGCCAATTATCGTGACCGCACAAGGCGGCGACTACACCAGCGAGGTCTATCCTAAGCTGCGCGCAGCGGGCTGGACAGGTACCTGGATTGATGCGGCGAGCACGCTGCGCATGAAAGATGATGCCATCATCGTGCTTGATCCTGTGAATCGCCCAGTGATTGATGCTGCACTTAAGCGTGGAGTCCGAAATTTTATTGGTGGTAATTGCACCGTCAGTTGCATGATGATGGGCTTAGCGGGTTTGTTTAATGAAGGTTTGGTGCAGTGGATGACCAGCATGACCTACCAAGCTGCCTCGGGTGGAGGTGCGCAACATATGCGTGAGTTGCTCACGCAGTTTGGTTTGCTCAATGCCGCAGTCAAGCCTCAGCTTGATGACCCGGCGTCAGCGATTCTTGATATTGACCGAACTGTTCTGGCCCTGCAGCAAAGCGGCCAATTACCCACTGAGAACTTTGGGATTCCGTTAGCAGGTAACTTAATCCCTTGGATTGATAAAGATCTGGGTAATGGGATGTCGCGCGAAGAGTGGAAAGGCGAGGCTGAAACCAACAAGATTTTGGGCCGTGGCGAAGGCTTTGGTTCAACACCGATTCCGATTGATGGTTTGTGCGTGCGTATTGGCGCGATGCGCTGTCATAGCCAGGCGCTCACAATAAAGCTCACTCGAGATGTGCCGATCGACGAGATTTCCGATATCGTCAAAAATGGTACGGCTTGGGCAAAGGTCGTGGCTAACACTAAAGACGCTACCCTACAAGGATTGTCACCCGTTGCTGTCACGGGTACGCTTGATATTCCCGTTGGACGTATGCGCAAGCTATCAATGGGCCCTGAGTATCTGGGTGCCTTTACAGTTGGTGATCAACTGTTGTGGGGTGCAGCCGAACCTTTGCGCAGAATGTTGCGTATTTCGTTGGGCGAACTGTAAGTCAATGGAGTGTCGTTATGCGCGATGAACTGAACGTGGTCTGCCGAAAGTCGCTGCAGTTTGGTGCAGTGCTTGGACTGACCTTTGCCGTGTGTTCACAGGCTTTTGCACTAAAAGCTGGCCATGGTCGTGTGGATTCGATGCCAGGCGCGCCTTTGAAGGTGTCGATTCCGTTACTCGAGATTCTTGCCGCTGACGTTTCCGCCTTGCGGGTTAAGGTTGCCCCGGCCGATGCCTGGGCCAAGTCCGGGTTGACTCCGCCCGTTAGTCTTGACTCGATGACGGTATCAATCGAGGCGGGTTTTGTAAAAGATTCACGCATCTTGGTGCTTCGTTCAAATCAATCGGCAGACAAACCGATTATTGATGTCTTGCTTGAGGTGTCCTCTGCAAGCGGTTCAACACAAATTCAATCTAGCTTTCTTGTGCTGACGCGCGCCAACGAAGGCGCTGGAACAGTGCTCGTGAAAGCCGGTGATACGCTCTCTGGAATCGCGCTCGCGAATCCAACCGCCGGAGCAGATTTGTATCAAATGCTTTGGGCGCTGTATCAAGCCAATCCTCAAGCATTTTTCTCGCAGAACATGAATATGCTCAAGACGGGCGTGACGCTTAAATTGCCTGATGCACAAACGGTTCGCGCCATCGATCCAAAACTGGCACGCGATATGTATCAAGCGCACTTGAATGCGTTTAAAGCGCTTCGTGGTTCTGCGAATGCCGCGACTACGACGTCTCGTACCGTGACGCCTGTTGCACCGCCGCCGAGCGGGGCGCAAGCGACTTCGGTCACTACTGCCAGCGCAGCACCAACCCCAACGGGCACGGATCGTGTGTTGTTGACGTCGTCGAGCACTGCAGAGCAACGAGAAGATGCCCGCGCGTCGGCAGCCAAAGAGATCGCCGAGATTCAATCGCGTGTCGATAGTCTGCAAGAAAACGTTAAACAATTGAAAGACGCGTTGAGTCAAACGCAGAGTGGAGTTTCGGCTAGCTCGACGAATGCTCCTGGGTCGGCGAGCGCAGTGGGGACACCTGGTACAACTGGTACGACAGGCTCTGCTGGTGCTGCAGGCAACTCGGGTGCAACAGGTACGACAGGCACAGCTGGTAGGGCAGGTACTACAGGCAATGCAGGTGCAGCAGGTACTGCGGGCACTACAGGTGCTGCAGGTACAGCAGGTGCTGCAGGCACGGCAGGCACGGCAGGTACTACAGGTACTACAGGTACTACAGGTACTACAGGTACTACAGGTACTACAGGTACTACAGGTACAGCCGGTCATGCAGGTACGACAGGTACTGCGGATGCATCCGGTGCTAGTTCGGCTGCAGCCGGCACGACGCCTGCGAACGGAGCGCCAGCGAAGACTGTTACCGGAGCCCTTAGCCAATTTTGGTCAAGCTTTACCTCAAGCACCCTTGGAATGCTGACAGCGGTCTTGGCACTAGGTGGTTTACTCGCAGCGTGGCTGTTGCGCCGTACCGGCGCGCGACGTGAAGTCGACGAGGTTGAGGGCGACGAGGTGTCAGAACCGCTCAATCCGTTAACGCGAACTGCGCTTGATCAAAAACTCCAAGGCATTGATCTTAATCTTGATGAAACAAAGGCGACTGATAAAAAAGAGCCATCTATCACGCCGTCTAACGTAAGCCCAAAGGCTTGAGCTCAGTCAATTATTGTCTGCGTCAATGTCACGCTTAGCGCTTGGGATCTCGTATGATGGGCGCCCGTGGCAAGGTTGGCAAAAACAACCAAACGGGCAAACCGTCCAAGATGCGCTAGAGCGCGCGTTGGCGGCTTTTGCCACGGTGCCGATACAGACTACCTGCGCAGGTCGCACGGATACTGCAGTGCATGCGTTGGGTCAGGTGGTGCATTTTGATTGCGCCATCAATCGCTCAGAAGAGTCGTGGGTGAGAGGCGTGAATGCGCACCTTCCTGAGTCGATCTCTGTGCAATGGGCGCAATCTGTCAGTGATACTTTTCATGCAAGATTTTCAGCGACGGCGCGCGCCTATACCTATGTGCTGTTAAATAGCCGAGTGCGCCAGCCTCTTTGGGCGGGTAGAGCGGGCTGGGTCTTTCAACCGCTTGATGTGTTGGCAATGACCCAAGCCGCGCAGTCTTTGTTGGGTCAACACGACTTCAGTAGTTTTCGGTCATCGCAATGTCAAGCCAAGTCACCCGTGCGTACGATCTCTGAGCTGAGTATTGTGCAAAAAGGCTGCCTAATCTTTGTGTCGTTACGCGGTAATGCTTTTTTGCATCATATGGTGCGCAATATCATCGGTGCGTTAGTGCAAATTGGGCAGGGCAGAAAGTCAGTTAAATACCTGGCTGACTTGTTAGAACTGAAAGACCGAACCAAAGGTGCGCCAACGTTTTCTCCTGATGGTTTGTATCTGACCGAGGTGTCATACCCAACTGGCACCCTAGACCAACGACAGGGCTTAGGTTTCGGTTTCGAGGATCTCGGTCTAGAATAAGAGTCTGCTTTTTCTCGATATCTCTCTGTGATGATAAAAACCCTTTCTGCTGCACGCACACGTATCAAAATCTGCGGTTTGACGCGTGCTCAAGACGTACGTGCCTGCGCCCAAAGCGGCGCTGACGCCTTGGGTTTTGTTTTTTATCCACCAAGCAAACGCTTTGTGAGCGCAGTGCATGCGGCAGAACTGTGTGCAGGCTTGCCGGCTTTTATCAGTACAGTCGCACTGTTTGTGAACCCCGATCCGCAGGCGGTGAAAGACGTCATTCACACCCTGCGGCCAAGCTTGTTGCAGTTTCACGGCGACGAAGACCCCGGATTCTGTGAGTCCTTTGGCCTGCCGTATCTGAGGGCCTTCAGGGTTGGTGGGCCCGGCCTAGATACTGCAGCGAATGTGGCAAAAACTTGTCAGGGGTTTTCGCAGGCTGCTGGCTGGTTGTTTGATAGCTACACGCCCGCCTTTGGCGGAAGTGGGCAAGGCTTTGATCACACCTTGTTGTCAGCTGTCTCGAGTGCCCAAGGCACTGCACGACCCATGATTTTGTCTGGTGGGTTGAACGCCCAAAACGCTCGTGTCGCCGTACAAGGCTTGAAGCCTTGGGCCGTTGATGTCAGTAGCGGTGTCGAAGAGAGCCCCGGCGTGAAGTCCGCTCAAAAGATTGACGAGTTCGTTCAAGCAATTCACCAAGCAAGCGTCTAGCGATGGCTTTGACAGCAGGTAGTTAAAACCGATACAATAGCTGTCTTTACAGGCGGTTAGCTCAGCTGGTTAGAGCGCCACGTTGACATCGTGGAGGTCGTTGGTTCGATTCCAATACCGCCTACCAACTATTCAAAAATAGGTCTCTACCCCATCAAAAGGGTTCGTGCACTATTCATCAAGTTGGCAGTACTTATCAAATACGGCAAAATACGGCACAACACAGGCTCCTTCATTGGGGCTTCTTTTTTGTCTAAGCACTTGATTCGACACCCCTAGGCCAAAAAGTGCTGACAATTGTTCTCGCCTAAGATGACTTGCCTGTACAAGCTGTTCGCCAGCCGTCAAGCTAACGAATTGAAAAACTTAGGCAAATTAGCTTGATACACTTGGGGTAAGCCCAGTCCTAACAGTGAAGAAATCGCTTGAAAAACCCCTATAAAAACGCCTACAAATTGGTTCCTTGGCTGTGGCTGGGGTTTGCTCTGATGTTTTTAGTTTTCCTCTATTTGCAGGTGCCTCCGCGTCATATCGTGATTGAGGCCGGAGCTAAAGGCGGGTCTTTCGACACTACCGCTCTTTTGCTCAAAAATCGCCTCGAAGAGAAAGGCATTAGCGTTTCGATTATCAACCGAGAAGAGACGCTCGGCATCCTCGGTAATGTCAACAGAGCCAACATTGTTCTTGATGAGTACGGCATTACCCCCGAGTCGTCGACCTATGTTGAATTATCACTGCGTCAAATGGCAGATGCCTTAAGTCATGGAGACATTGATGTTGGTTTTTTTCTGCAACCTACCAACAACAAGATCGTGGCCGAGATTGGCACCTACGGGATTTAACCGCCTATTTCGTTCTTTACTACCTTGGGTTTCCTCGCGCCTACGACTATTGGAAACTTGGCATGTTGGCCCGCTATACGCGTCGGCTAGAGTCTTTGCTAGACATTGCGCGCTCAAGGCCCCTGACTGCCCGAGAGATTCAGGAGTTTAGAAAAATAGAACGCTACCTTGATCCAAGGGCTAAGGCCACGCATCATGCAACGAGTTTGCTCGCTGAGATCCGAACTTTTGTTTAATCGTGTCGGCTTTTGTTCAATAAAATGAAGCGATGATTCGGGCCGGGGCGCCGACTGAGCATAATATGCTGCAACGTCGCGTACCTCAGAAACGCCTGACTACCAACTAGGAAAGTACGGGAATGGCAAAAAAAGAAGAGATTGATCCAGACACGTTGGCCTTGATCGAATGGTGTACCGAGGTTGAGGGATTTTTAGTGGCGGCGGGCGCGACTTTGCGCGAAGCGCAGGGCTATATTGAAGAGCAGGCTGAGTGGTTTACAGACCAGTTTTATGAAGGTTTAACCCCCCAAGAGGCTGCTAAGGCGTCGCTGAACGAGCCTTAACCTCGTGTAATGCTAAAATCTGAGCTGTTTTTAACTGGATTTTGCATGTGATTTGATCAGGATTGCTCAGCAGGTTTGCTCGCCTACGTTTGGCTCAAGCCGCCTAAGACTGCATCCCAATCTCATACATGCCTGCTCTGTTCGAGTCAACGACACCTCAATATGATCGCTATTACACTGCCAGACGGCTCTCAACGCCAATTTCCGGGTCCGGTGACGGTTGCCGATGTGGCGCAATCGATTGGGGCAGGGCTTGCCCGCGCCGCCTTAGGAGGTCGTGTCACGCAGGGTGAGCAATCCCAACTGGTGGATACTAGTCATCTCATCGAACAAGATTCGCAACTCGCCTTAATTACCGGTAAAGATCCCGAAGGCTTAGAGCTGATTCGGCACTCGACGGCGCATTTGCTGGCTTATGCGGTCAAAGCCTTGTTTCCTGATGCGCAGGTTACGATTGGCCCGGTCATTGAAA
The DNA here is from genome assembly GCA_021738045.1 of Candidatus Methylopumilus sp. Classification (GTDB taxonomy): domain Bacteria; phylum Pseudomonadota; class Gammaproteobacteria; order Burkholderiales; family Burkholderiaceae_B; genus Zwartia. Next base: position 6,359 of record JAIPCU010000042.1, read on the forward strand.
ACGGGTTTTTCTACGACTTTTCATACAAGCGCCCCTTTACCCTTGAAGATCTTGCCGCCATTGAAAAGAAAATGGCTGAGCTGGTTAAAAAAGACGAGCCCGTGACGCGCGAAGAGTGGAAGCGCGACGACGCGGTTGCTTACTTTAAGGGCATTGGCGAGCATTACAAGGCCGAAATCATCGGCGCGATTCCGGGCAACGAGACGATTAGCCTCTATCGCGAGGGCGATTTTATCGACCTCTGCCGCGGCCCGCACGTGCCCAATACCGGCAAACTTAAAGTGTTTAAGTTAATGAAGCTTGCGGGTGCCTACTGGCGCGGCGACAGCAACAACGAAATGTTGCAGCGTATTTACGGCACGGCTTGGGCCAATAAAGACGACCAAGACGCGCACCTACACATGCTCGAAGAAGCCGAGCGCCGCGATCATCGCAAAATTGGTCGCGAACTTGATCTGTTTCATTTTCAAGAAGAAGGCCCAGGTCTGATTTTTTGGCATCCAAAGGGCTGGGCGATCTGGCAGCAAGTTGAGCAATACATGCGTAACGTGTATCGCGACAACGGCTACCAAGAGGTTAAAGCACCACAAATTCTTGATCTATCGCTCTGGAAAAAAACCGGTCACTGGGATAACTATCGTGAAAATATGTTCACGACTGAGTCTGAAAATCGTACCTACGGTTTGAAACCCATGAATTGCCCCGGACACGTGCAAATTTTTAATTCAAGCCTGCACTCGTATCGCGATTTGCCCCTACGTTACGGCGAGTTTGGTCAGTGCCACCGTAATGAACCGTCGGGCTCGTTACACGGCATGATGCGTGTGCGTGGCTTTACGCAAGACGATGGTCATATCTTTTGTACCGAGGCGCAAATGCAAGACGAGTGCGCAAATTACACAGCGCTCTTGCAAAAGGTCTATGCAGACTTTGGTTTTACCGAGATTTTGTACAAAGTGGCCACGCGCCCCGAAAAACGCATTGGCAGCGACGAGGTCTGGGATAAGGCTGAAACCGCTTTAATGGAAAGCTTGCGCCGCACGGGTTGTGACTTTGAAGTGTCGCCTGGCGAAGGCGCGTTTTATGGCCCCAAGGTTGAATACACCTTAAAAGACGCGATTGGCCGCCATTGGCAATGTGGCACGATTCAAGTTGATTTTTCGATGCCTCAGCGCTTGGGGGCCGAGTTCGTTGACGCTCAAGATCAACGTGTTGCACCGGTCATGCTGCATCGCGCTATTTTGGGCTCGTTTGAGCGCTTTATTGGCATGTTGATCGAAAATCATGCGGGCGCTTTACCAGCTTGGCTGGCGCCAGTACAGGCGGTAGTTTGCTGTATTTCTGAATCAACTGCTGAGTATGCAACAGAAATCACACAAAGCCTGAAAAAACAAGGCTTTAGAGTAGAATCTGATTGCCGAGGTGAGAAGATCACCTATAAAATTCGTGAACATAGTATGCAGAAGGTCCCCTATATCCTGGTGGTCGGTGAAAAAGAGCGTCAGGCAGGGGCTGTGGCTGTGCGTAGTCGGGGTGGTCTGGATCTAGGCGTGATGCCTGTTGAGCAGTTCACCTCTTTGCTAAACGAAGATGTGGCCTTACGCCGCAATTCCGGTTTGCCTGCACCGCAGGTTGCCTAACCCTCAGGAGTCGTCAACATCGCAACAGAAAAACCCCATCGCATTAACGGTGACATCCGCGTTCCCGACGTGCGTTTACTAGGAATCGAAGGCGAGCAGTTAGGTATTGTTAATACACTAGAAGCTGTTCGTATGGCTGAAGAAGCAGGCGTAGATTTAGTTGAAATCGCCCCAAATGCTGAACCGCCAGTTTGCCGGTTAATGGATTACGGCAAGTTCAAATACCAAGAACAAAAACGTTTAGCTGAAGCTCGCGCTAAGCAAAAAATCATTCAGGTTAAAGAAGTTAAGTTTAGGCCTGCCACCGACGAAGGTGACTATCAGGTCAAACTGCGTAACCTTAAGCGTTTTCTTGAAGAAGGCGATAAGGCCAAAGTCACGTTGCGTTTTCGTGGCCGTGAAATGGCACACCAAGAACTCGGTATGCGAGTTCTTGAACGAGTGCGTGACGATTTGACGGACATGGCCTCGGTTGAAGCGATGCCTAAGCTTGAAGGTCGTCAGATGGTGATGGTGTTGTCACCGCGCAAGAAAACACCTGCAGGCAAAGCAGAAGCAGCTTGATGATGCATGTACTGTTTGTCATTGATCCGCTGCCAGACCTAAAAGCCTACAAAGATAGCTCAGTGGCCATGATGCGAGCGCTTGTCGCTCGCGGTCACCGCTTAAGCGTTGTCTTGCAAGGGGGCTTGTTTATTCAAGCCGGGCAAGTGTTTGCGCATGCCACGCCGATTAGTCTTGTGCCCGATGCCGACTTGCATGGTCATGCATGGTGGCACGATGAATCCATTGCAAAAGATGTGGCGTTGCAAGAGTTCTCTGCGGTGTTGATGCGCAAAGATCCGCCCTTTGACATGGAGTACGTTTACGCGACTCACATGCTTGAGTATGCAGAAGCACAGGGTGCACGGGTCTTTAACAGTGGTGCTGCGATACGCAATCACCCTGAAAAGCTGGCAATCACAGAGTTTGCTAAATTCACGACGCCAACCTTAGTGACGCGTGACATGAATCGCCTGAAAGCGTTTCATGTCGAACATCACGACGTCATCGTCAAGCCCCTGGATGGCATGGGCGGTACGGGGGTGTTTCGCTTGGCGCCGCACGAAACTAATTTAAATGCCATCCTTGAAGCGCTGACTCAAGATGGCAACCGCACAATTATGGCGCAACGCTACATCCCTGAAATCAAACAGGGTGACAAGCGTATTTTGCTGATAGGTGGTGAACCGGTGCCGTTCTGTCTGGCCCGTATACCGCTTGCTGGCGAAACACGGGGTAACTTGGCGGCAGGTGGCCGTGGTGTGGCACAGCCTTTAACCGACCGAGATTGGGCGATCGCCCGCGAGATTGCTCCGCAATTGGTCTCACGAGGCTTGCTGTTGGTGGGCTTGGATGTCATCGGCGAATACGTCACTGAAATCAACGTCACAAGCCCGACTTGCTTTGTTGAAATTACCGAGCAAACAGGTTTTGACGTGGCTGAGTTTTTTGTACTCGCACTAGAGCGTGCCGTGGCATTGCCGCCGCCGTCAAAAATTTCAGTCTCGGTGTAGATTTGTACGTGTTACGAGTTAGGTATTTCAGATGATTGCTATTGTGGTTGTCGCACACGTCCCGTTAGCCTCGGCGCTTGTAGCTTGTGCCAGACACGTTTTAGGGCATGAGCCCGACGTCGAGGTTGCTGACATTTTGCCCAACGAATGCGCTTCAGACTGCGCGCCTAATCTCGCTCAGCAACTGATTGCGGCCGATCAGGGTGAGGGCGTTTTGGTGCTGACAGATCTTCCGGGCGCGACGCCATCGAATATTGCAGTGCAAGCCAGCCATTTAGTGCAAGCAGCAGGGGTGCCGTGCTGTGTGTTGGGTGGCGTGAACGCCTCGATGTTGCTACGCGCCATTAATTATCGGCAAGGCAGCCTTGAAGACGTGGCAACAAGCGCACTTGCGGGTGCCACACATGCGCTGTTACGTGTAGACTAAGGCATCAAGCAAAACAATTTTTTAAGTAAAGTGTCTTATGCCACAGATAGAGATCATCGTATCCAACAAGCTTGGTCTGCATGCGCGTGCAGCAGCGAAACTCACGCAACTCGCGGGTCAGTTCAGTGGCGAGATATTCATTTCTAAAGGTGCTCAGCGTGTCAACGCTAAAAGCATTATGGGCGTCATGATGCTGGCAGCCGGTATTGGTAGCACGGTCAAGCTCGAGGCTTCGGGCGACGATGCCGAGCAGGCCTTGACCGCGTTGCAGTCTCTGTTTGATGACAAATTCGGTGAAGGTCAGTAGCCTGACACCAGCTGCTCAATTGGGCAGCCCGATGCTGTGCCTCTATGGGCAGGGTGTCGCACGCGGTTATGCAATTGGGCGAGTGGTGGTGTTAGGGGCCACTGCGCTTGAGGTTTCGCATTATCGAATTTCGACCGCACAGATTCCCTCTGAAAAAAATCGCTTAACGAGCGCGTTAAATACCACGCAGCAAGAAATGAACGACATGGCGGCGAACTTGCCTGACGATGCGCCGCGTGAGTTAGCGGCGTTGCTCAGCGTGCACAGCATGTTACTCAGCGACCCCTTGCTAGCGGATCAAGCTCTCGCCCTAATTCAAGACAAACATTACAACGCTGAGTGGGCGTTAACGACACAAGGGCAGATTTTAGGCGAGCAGTTTGCGGCGATTGAAGACGAGTATCTACGCGAACGTGGCTCTGATGTTCGGCAAGTGATCGAGCGGGTGTTGCAAGTGCTGTCTGGTTCTAAGCAAGTGCTTGAACTGAACCACGATATTGACGTAGAGGATCAGCTGATCGTTGTTGCGCATGACATTTCACCGGCTGACATGATTCGTCTGCGAGGTGCTCGCTTTGCTGGCTTTGCGACTGATTTAGGCGGGGCAACCTCGCACACGGCGATTGTGGCCCGCAGCTTAGGGGTACCGGCTGTCGTTGCGCTAGGGCATATACGTGCCCTGGTGACAGACGGCGATTGGGTGGTGGTAGATGGCGCTAATGGCGCAGTGCTGGTGAACCCGTCACGTCAGGCACTTGACCAATACCGACGCCTGCAGCAACTTTATCTCGACGAACGCGCAGAGCTGTCTTTGTTGAAAGACGTTGCTGCTGAAACGCTTGACGGTATTCAGATTTCGTTAGAAGCAAATATTGAGCTGCCCGACGAAGCTGAGCTCGCGTTGGCAAATGGTGCCTCAGGAATCGGGCTCTTTCGTACTGAGTTCTTGTTTATGGGCCGCAATGATTTACCAACCGAAGAAGAGCAATATCAGGCGTATCTGAACGTCGTGACCACCATGCAGCATCGACCGGTGACGATTCGCACGCTAGACATTGGTGCCGATAAGACCTTGGATGGCGAGGCAACAGTGGCAACCAACCCGGCCTTAGGCCTGCGTGCGATACGGTATTGTCTGGCGCACCCGCAATTATTTGCCACACAGTTACGTGCGATATTGCGAGCCTCCGCTCATGGCACTGTGCGAATCTTGATTCCAATGGTTGCACACATGCACGAGGTGTTAGCGACTAAAGCTGCTATTGCCTCTGCCAAGCGAGAGCTTGATATGCGCGGGCAAGCCTACGACGATAAAATTTTGGTTGGTGCGATGGTTGAAGTCCCAGCAACGGCGATTGCCATCGAGCCGTTCGCCGAGGCACTTGATTTTCTATCAATTGGCACCAATGATCTGATTCAGTACACGCTGGCGATTGACCGTGCTGATAATGAAGTGGCCGCTCTATACGATCCGCTGCATCCTGCCGTATTGCGTTTGATCGCCAACACAATTAACGCCGGTGAACGTGTTGGTAAGCCTGTGGCAGTGTGCGGCGAAATGGCCGGAGACTCTCACTTAACACGTTTGCTATTGGGTCTGGGCTTGACGCATTTTTCGATGCAAGCGCAGCAGCTGCTTGATGTGAAGCGTGAGATTCGACACGCGCATTCAAACGCCTTACGTTTGAAGGTCGCCAACTCGCTGAATCGCGCGATTGAGATTGATCCGGCAACGCTTTATCACTAGCGTGTTTTGGCGACGTTAAATCGCCTGTGCAAGAACTCACTGGCTTTGCGGTCGGTAGTAAAATCCAATTTCGATATTGTTTTTCCTGAGAACACCATGATTCCAAAAAATGCCTGGTTTGAAGAGTTTCAAAAAAATATCTCTGACCTGATTGCGCGCAGTCCCGCCCCGGATATCGAGCGCAACGTCAAAGCGTTTATGGGGCAAGCGTTTAACAAGATGGATCTCATCACGCGCGAAGAGTTCGATATTCAAGTTGATATGCTTAAGCGCGTACAAGAGCGTGCAGCCGCGCTAGAAGAACAAGTGCAACAACTTGAACAACGCATGACCTTGCTTGAAAGCGGTCGTCCTTAAGGTTAAATAGCGATTCGGCTTTGCTTGGATTGTTCAACAGGCGCTAGATAGAATCATCCACCGGTAGGCAGCGCTTCTTGAGCGCAGCATAATCTCGGCTTTTTGCTGAGAAATCTATGGCCTTAGCTGTCATCATGAGCCGTTCATTGTTTGGAATGGATGCGCCACCTGTTCGAGTTGAAACCCATCTAAGTAGTGGCTTACCCAGTTTTACGATGGTGGGGTTGGCCGATGCTGAGGTGCGTGAAAGCCGTGAGCGTGTCAGGGCTGCGCTGTTAAGCAGCGGGTATGAGTTTCCGGCCGGACGGCTAACGGTTAATTTATCACCCGCTGATTTGCCCAAAGAATCTGGCCGCTTCGATTTACCAATAGCCCTCGGTGTGTTGCTGGTGTCGGGGCAAATCGAATTGCCTGAATTGACACAACGTGCAAGCACCCATCCGTGTTTGCTTGCGCTGTCGTCGTTGGTGGTGGCCGGTGAGCTCTCGTTAACCGGCATGCTTTCACCCATCAACGGTGCGATTGCAATCGCCTTAGCGGTCGCGCGCAGTCAAGCGCAAGCGAGTTTATTGTTGCCCTATGTCAATGCGCAGCAGGCGGCTCGTGTACCCGGGTTGCGGGTGCTTGGTGCCCAAAATCTGACTGAGGTCGTTGAGCATCTGACGGGTCGACAACCGCTTGAGCCGCTAGCGCCGACGTTGATGCCAGACATGCCAACAACAGTACCTTGCTTGTCAGACGTGCGCGGGCAGTTGATGGCGCGTAGGGCGCTTGAAGTCGCTGCCGCAGGCGGACATAGCTTACTGTTTTCAGGCACGCCGGGTGTCGGCAAAACCATGCTTGCCAAGCGTTTAAGCGGGATTTTGCCCGCGCTCACGCCTGACGAGTGCTTAGAAGTGGCGTCTGTGGCAGCCTTCGCTGGCGTGCGTGATCATGTGTGGGGGCAACGACCATTTCGAGCGCCCCACCACTCGGCGTCGATGGCGGCGATGCTTGGTGGGGGCTCAACACCGCGCGCAGGGGAAGTGACGCTGGCACACCGCGGCGTTTTGTTTTTAGATGAGTTTCCTGAGTTTGAGCGTCGCGTGCGTGAAGGCTTGCGTGAGCCGCTAGAAAGCCTCTCAGTCACGATTGCTCGGGCCAAGCTCAAAGTCGATTTTCCGGCTGATTTTCAGTTGCTGGCGGCCATGAACCCATGCCCCTGCGGCTGGTATGGTCATATTCAAGGGCGTTGCAAGTGCAGGGCAGAGCAGATTGCAGCGTATCAGCAGCGGCTGTCAGGGCCCGTGATTGACCGAATTGATCTATTTGTGACCCTAACGATGAGTGATGAACATTGGCTTGAGCTAGCACCCGGAGAGTCGTCTGCCGTCATTCGTCGAAGGGTTGAGGCGGTTCGGCAGCCGCAGTTGCAGAGGCAAAACACGGTGAACGCGCGTTTGCCTGATAAAGACCTAGAGCGATGCTGCCCGATGACGCCAGCAGCAGCCAAACTCTTAGCCAGCACTATTAAAATGCATCACGTGTCAGCGCGGGCGATACAACGCTTGCGGCGCGTCGCACGAACCTGCGCTGACTTGTCGGGCGAGCAACAGATCGATTTGCCTCATCTTGCCGAGGCGTTTCAATATCGGCCAGTGTTTTCTGCAGGTCTTGGCTCTTAAGAAGGTCTTGGCTCTGATTGACGGGGTTTTCTTAGCTCGCGCTAAGGTAGAACAGTTTTGCTGTTTCCGTGCAAAATGTCAGAATTTGTCATACAATCAAAGGCTTTCCTGCAAAACTTGCAGCGAAAATGAAGTGATAAGTGGATCTTGGGTTAACAAGACTGGCGGTCGATAGGCACATCAAAGGGCAAATCGAGCAACATGCCAGGCACCTACAGAGCACAATTTTAAGTAAATGGAAATCAAATGCCTAAGATGAAAACCAAGAAAAGTGCTGCAAAGCGCTTTCAGGTTCGCGGCAGCGGATCGATCAAACGGGGTCAAGCGTTTAAGCGCCACATCCTGACCAAAAAAACCACTAAAACCAAGCGCCAGTTGCGCGGGTCAGCAGCGGTCGATAAAACCAACGTGGCTTCAGTTAAAGCCATGATGCCTTTCGCCTAAGGAGATAAAACATGCCTCGCGTCAAACGTGGTGTAACGGCCAGAGCCCGTCACAAAAAAGTTATCGCTAAAGCTAAAGGTTACCGGGGTCGCCGCGGTAATGTGTTTCGTATTGCCAAGCAAGCCGTTATGCGCGCTGGTCAATACGCCTATCGCGATCGTCGCAATAAAAAGCGTACGTTTCGTGCCCTTTGGATCGCCCGTATCAACGCAGCAGTGCGTGAACACGGTACGACCTATAGCGTGTTTATTGCTGGCCTGAAAAAAGCTTCAATCGAGCTCGACCGCAAAGTCTTGGCTGATATGGCCGTGCGTGACAAAGCTGGTTTCGCTGCCGTATTGAATCAGGCCAAATTAGCGTTGGCTGCTTAAGTACTGAAAAGCTGTAACTGTGAACGGGGCCACTGGGCTCCGTTTGCATTTTTAAGATGTGATTTCGCGAAGGTTGTAAGGATGACTGATATGAGCGATGACCTGATTGAACAGGCCCGTGCGCAATTTGCGCAAGCGTCGGACGCGGCCTCGCTCGAAAACGCGAAGGCGCGTTTCTTAGGTAAACAAGGTTCGCTGACCGAGTTGATGAAGGGTCTGGGCAAACTTGACCCAGACGCCAAGCGCACAGAAGGCGCGCGCATCAACATCATCAAGCAACAAGTTGAGGCCTTGCTCAACGCCCGGCGTGCCGCTTTGGCTCAGGCCGAACTCGACCAACGGTTGGCCGCAGAAACCATCGATGTGACTTTGCCTGGACGTGGCCGTGGCAAGGGCGGTATTCATCCGGTGATCAAAACGTGGCAGCGTGTTGAAGCGATCTTTAGGTCGATTGGTTTTGAAGTGGCCGATGGCCCCGAAATTGAAAACGACTGGACAAACTTCACGGCACTCAACAACCCTGAAAACCATCCAGCTCGGTCAATGCAAGATACGTTCTACGTTGATATGAACGATTCGAACGGCTTGCCGTTGTTACTGCGCACGCACACCAGCCCAATGCAGGTTCGCTATGCGCGCATGAACAAGCCACCCATTAAAGTGATTGCGCCCGGTCGTACCTATCGTGTGGATAGCGATGCGACTCATTCGCCGATGTTTCATCAAGTTGAAGGTCTGTGGATTGACGAAAACATTTCGTTCGCAGATTTAAAAGGTGTGTATACAAACTTTTTGCGCTGTTTCTTTGAAACAGAGAATCTTGAGTTGCGTTTCAGACCGTCGTTCTTTCCGTTCACCGAGCCGTCTGCCGAAATCGATATGATGTTTACGTCGGGCCCGAATAAAGGGCGTTGGCTTGAGATTTCAGGTTCCGGACAGGTCCATCCTGACGTGATCCGAAACTTCGGGCTTGATCCCGAACGGTATATTGGGTTTGCCTTTGGTTCTGGTCTTGAGCGCTTGACGATGTTGCGTTACGGCGTGAACGATTTGCGGCAGTTCTTTGAAGGTGATCTGCGCTTTTTACGCCAGTTCAACGATTAATCTTTTAGGCCGATACGGTGTCTTATGCAATTTTCAGAGTCTTGGCTGCGCAGTCTAGTTAATCCACCGCTTACCACCGATGAGTTATCGCACCGGTTAACCATGGCGGGTCTTGAAGTCGAAGAAACGTCGTTAGTGGCACCGGCCTTTTCGGGTGTGGTGGTGGCGTTGATTCAAAGCGCCGAGCCGCATCCTAATGCTGACAAGTTGCGTGTGTGCATGGTCGACGTGGGCGCTGCTGAACCTCTGCAGATCGTGTGTGGCGCGCCAAATGCGGCCGCAGGCTTGAAGGTACCGTTGGCCACTGTGGGTGCTGTGCTGCCGGGCGACATGACAATTGGCGTGGCCAAGATGCGTGGCGTCGAATCTTTTGGCATGTTGTGTTCTGCAAAAGAGCTGGGCTTGTCGCAAGAGCATGCGGGCTTGTTAGTGCTACCTACTGACGCAAAAGTGGGTGCCAGTGTGCGCGAGGCTTTGGATCTTGACGACACGTTGTTTACGCTTAAGCTCACGCCCAATCGCGCTGATTGCTTATCGATTTTAGGGGTTGCGCGCGAAGTGGCGGCCTTAACCGGTGCGCCACTGACTGTTCCTCACACTGCTGCAATCAAACCTGCGCTCACCGAGGTGATCCCGGTTACGGTGCAAGCGCCAGAGCTTTGTGGGCGGTTCGCCGGCCGAATCGTACGCGGTGTAAACGCGCGTGCTCAAACGCCAGACTGGATGGTTGAACGTTTGAAGCGAGCAGGGCAGCGCTCAGTGACCGCCTTAGTGGATATCTCTAATTACGTGATGTTGTTACTGGGCCGGCCAACCCATGTTTTTGACTTAGATCGTATGCCTAAGCCAGCGATCGAAGTGCGGTGGGCGCGTGCCGGTGAAACCTTAACCTTGTTAAACGACCAAACGATCACTCTTGATCAATCAATGGGTGTCATCACGAGCGCTGATGTACCAGAGAGTTTGGCCGGGATCATGGGCGGTGCCTCAACGGCGGTCTCGCTTGATACCACGAACATTTATGTTGAAGCCGCGTTTTGGTGGCCAGAGGCGATCGCTGGACGTGCACGTAAGCTAAAGCTCAATTCTGAAGCGAGTCATCGTTTTGAGCGCGGCGTTGATTTTGAACAGATCCCCGAGCATCTTGACTTGATTACCCAGCTGATTTTAGATATCTGCGGTGGTCAGGCTGGCCCAATTGATGATCAGCACATCAAGCTGCCAAAGCGTGAACCAGTCACCATGCGCCTATCGCGCTGCCATCGTGTGCTGGGTGTGAAGGTTAAACAAGACGACGTGTCGCAAACCTTTACTCGGTTGGGTTTTGAATTCACGGTGCAGGGCGACCAGTTTGTCGTGGTACCACCTTCGTATCGTTTTGATATTCGGATCGAAGAAGATTTGATCGAAGAAGTTGCTCGCATCATTGGCTTTGAAAGCATTCCAGCGGTGCCGCCGATTGCGGCGGCTCGTATGACGATGCCGCCCGAGACGACTCGCTCTGCGCATACTGTGCGACACGAGGTTGCGGCACTTGACTACCAAGAGGTCATTAACTTCTCGTTTGTTGAACAAGCCTGGGAGACCGACATGCTTGGGCATGACGACCCAATTCGGTTGCTCAATCCGATTGCCAGCCAGTTGGCTGTCATGCGTTCGTCGCTGTTGCCTGGTTTGGTGGCTAACATTTGCTACAACGCAAACCGTAAGCAATCGCGGGTACGTGTGTTTGAACTTGGCCGAGTATTTAAACGCGCAAACGGCGTGGTTGACGGCCCTTTGACTGTGGCGGGCGTAGACCAACCGCAAGCTCTCGCTGCAGCGGCCTGGGGCCCGGTGACTGAAGATCAATGGGGTCAAAAAAGCCGAGCGGTTGATTTTTTTGATGTCAAGCGCGATCTCGAAGTGCTGTTTAGCGCACACGCTCAGCAATTACGATTTGTGCCGGCCCAACACGCTTTGTTACATCCAGGGCGCAGTGCCCGTGTCGAACTTGGCCAAGTCGCGATTGGCTGGCTCGGTGAACTGCATCCTCGTTGGGTGCAGCAACAAGAGCTTGCATCAGCACCAGTGCTGTTTGAGGTGTCTCTTGAATCCTTAGCCGCGCTGCCAATGCCGAGTTTGCACGAGCTATCGCGTCAACCCATGGTGCAGCGCGATTTGGCGATTTGGGTCGCTGCCGACAAGTCCGTACAAGCGTTACTCGACACCATTGATCAGACGGTCGCGGCGGATCCGTCGCTTGCTGTGGTGCAGCATGTTGGGTTGTTTGACCTGTGGCGCGATCCAGCAAAAGTTGACTCTAATGAAAAGAGCCTTGCATTTCGAGTCTCGTTGCAAGACACTGAGAGCACGCTTGATGAGGCCCAAGTCGATCTTTGTATGACTAAGATACGTGCAGCACTCGAAAGTGCCCATCAAGCACGTTCACGTTAAACCAGAATGTCGGAAATTCAAAAATGATAAATGAACATTCTTTAGCAGAATCACGCACTTTAACCAAGGCCGAGTTAGCCGAGATGCTGTTTGACCGCGTGGGGTTGAATAAGCGCGAGGCCAAGGATATTGTGGATACATTTTTCGAAGAAATTCGTGATGCGTTGGCACGGGGTGAGCCGGTCAAG
>JAIPCU010000043.1 GCA_021738045.1 Candidatus Methylopumilus sp.
CGCGAAGTCTTACTTGAAACTTCAAAATGATGGCCATGAATTTAGTCAGTTTGTCTGGCAATTTGTGAATCACAAAACCATTTTAAATAGACGCGTCTCAATCACTGAAGTTCCAGCCACGACCGCTGAATCCGACGCAATGAGCAAGGCTTTACTGAAAGCGGGATTCAAATTTGTCGGTTCAACTATTTGTTATGCATTTATGCAAGCAACAGGGATGGTGAATGACCATTTGGTAAACTGCCATCGCTACCCGACTACGTGAGGTATTTTGATGACATTTCAATACAAGTATGTAGGCTCACCCCTCGGTCAGATCCTCATCGCAGCCAGTGATGAAGGGATCAAAGGCCTCTGGTTTGAAAATCAACGACATCATCCTGACATCACCTGTTGGCAAGCGGTGCGCTCTCAAAAATGGTTAGACCAATGCGCGAGCGAAATCCAATCTTATTTCGAAGGTACTCTGCGTGAGTTCCAATTTCCACTGTCAACTCCTTGGGGAACAGAGTTTCAACAGTCGGTTTGGAAAGAACTGCGGTTGATTCCGTTTGGACAGACAACTAGCTATGGCGAATTGGCGATGCGAATCAAAAAACCACAGGCAGTGCGCGCCGTGGGCGCTGCGATTGGAAAAAACCCCTGGAGTATCGTTGTCCCATGCCATCGAATCATCGGTGCGAACGGAAGCCTGACGGGCTATGCGGGTGGTTTAGAACGAAAAACAAGCCTCTTGCGCTTAGAAAAGGAGTCGCCATGTTCAGCTTTTCTAAGTTAAGCCTACCGATTATTCAGGCGCCCATGGCTGGCGGTATCAACAATCCAAGGCTTGCTTCTGAAGTCTCTAATGCTGGCGGCGTCGGCAGCTTTGGCTTCGCTTACAGCACTCCGCAAAAAATCAGCGAAGATTTAGCGGCTACAAGAGCGTTAACAAAGAGCCCCATTAATGCCAATTTTTTTGTCTTCAGCCCAGTTGATTTACCCGCGCAAGTGATTCAAGAACAAGCCCTTGCAGCATTACAAAACTTACCTATAACCGGTGAGTATGCATTATCCATACCTCAGGCTCCGTTCTATCCCGATCTTGAAGAGCAACTTAAGCCTGTATGGGAACACTGCCCAGACATTTTGACTTTCCATTTTGGAATTCCGTCGCAGAACATCATGGCGAGAGCACAGTCGTTGGGGATCGCTGTCGGAATAACAGCGACAAGTCTGAACGAGGCACAGGCAATTGAAAAGGCTGGTGCTGATTTTATTGTGGCGCAAGGCATTGAAGCGGGCGGACATCGGGGAATATTTAATCCTTTTGAGGCGGATGAAAAATTAACTGCGGTCGAATTAACAAAGCAATTAGTGAGGGAACGTTCAATCCCCGTTGTTGCGGCAGGCGCAATCATGGATGGGACAGATATAGCCAATGCCTTGAGGGCTGGCGCTGTAGCTGCTCAGTTGGGAACAGCCTTTTTATGCTGTGAGGAGTCAGGTGCTTCGCCCGCCCATAAAGTGTATTTACTCAAGCACCGTAATAACGGCTCAGTGTTCACGACTGGATTTTCGGGTAGACCTGCTAGAGGGATCAATAACGAATTTATTCGATTGATGGAAAACAAAATGGTCTTGCCTTTTCCAATCCAGAATATGCTGACAGCATCGCTTAGACAATTGGGGGGTAAAACCAATAATGGTGAATATCAGAGTTTATGGGCTGGGCAAGACTATTCCAGAACCAGAAAGCTCAATGCTAAGAACCTAATGCTCGCTCTGAAAGACGAGCTCACGATTGCTCTTGGCTAGCGCAGGATCCTAGCCTTCGGTCTCAGGCGATTCTGCTTATTACTCACAAAACCTCATTGATTGATAGGCTTTCAGACCGCTACTGTTACATAATCCAGAAACGAGACAAGTAAACATTCAAGTCATTACACGCACGCGAGATCTTACCTAGAATGTGGCTTCAAAAAAAAATATGGGTAGCCGCCCTGTTGGTATTGATCCTGATCGTCATAGGGATTCAGCATTGGCCGCCAAGCGTCTTGGTCATTTTGGCGGGCCCGACGGGCGGATATTTTGAAAAAACAGCGTTGCTCTTAAAAAAAGAACTTAAAGAAAAATACAATATTGATGTCCTGATCAAGCAACGTGAAGATACGTTAAACATCATTAAGGACGTTAATGATCCGCGCTCTGGGGTATCTGTTGGCTTCGTCGCCCAAGATATCAAAGCAAATGCGTACCCAAACGTGACATCTCTGGGCTCAATCGTGATGCAGCCTCTGTTCATATTTGCACGAGCGGACTCGAACATCGGTAGCCTGAGTGAGTTACGAGGTAAGCGCATCGCACTCTCTCCACCTAACTCCGGAACGCGCGTCATCGCCGAAGACGTACTGAACGCCTACGGAATCAATTCCTTAAACTCAACGTTTTTACCGCTCAATCTAGTCGGATCGTATGACGCCCTTGTAAAGAACGAAGCGGATATTGGTTTTTTTCTTTTGGCAGCAAAGACACCGTTGGTTTCGAGGATGGCCGACAACCCAGATCTCCGACTTCTAGGACTAGCTGACGCGCAAGCAGTCGCTGCTCGACTTGGCTATCCCTCTGCACTTACGCTAAATCGTGGCATGCTCGGTCTATATCCGGCGACCCCCCCAGAGCCAATCGGGGCCGTTGGACTGCCGGTCACCATCGTCGCAAACAAGTCAATCAACAGTGCGCACGCTGTTGCGATCGCGACTGTTCTGAAGGAAAGTTTTCATGATTCTGATTTGGTGACTCCCC
Source organism: Candidatus Methylopumilus sp. (assembly GCA_021738045.1). Taxonomy (GTDB): domain Bacteria; phylum Pseudomonadota; class Gammaproteobacteria; order Burkholderiales; family Burkholderiaceae_B; genus Zwartia. The sequence goes on from JAIPCU010000043.1 coordinate 2,785, forward strand.
GAGGGATATTTCCGAGCCTGAGCATTCTCGGCCACCTACCTGCCAATCGTTTTGCTGCTGATATCTATCAAAGGGAAATGGGTTATGTGCCCTTCCTTTATCAACACTTGCCCTTCCGTATCGCAGGTCTCATCGAGCAAACCCTCGCGCTATTGGGTCTGACGCTGACAGTGTTCTTTATTTATAATTACTCGGGGCTTCCCAAACCGTATGAACTCTGGCAACGCGCTCGGGCTAGGCGTTACTTAGAGCAGTTCGAACGACTCCAGCAAAAGGCTACATTCGAGCAGCTGTCAGAAAAAGATTACAAAAAAATAGCGAAGCTCGTACAGGAGCTTGAGACCTCAATTATGTTCTCAGGTGTAGCCTTCAACCGATTTCAAAAACTGAAAGATGCCTTTGACTCTCTACTGCACAAAGGGCGCTAGTACTCTCGCGCTATTTCCAGCCACTTATGAAAGCAAGCCTTAGGTCAACGGTTATACCAAAGGTCAGTTATCTCAATTCCAAAAAGGTGGTGTGTATTGGCTTCAACTAAAAATTTATTTCTAGCTTTAACTCTTGTCTCTATGTCTCAAATTGCAGGCGCTCAAGATCTTGGCTTAACCAAGCAGTTTTCTGTCTGCATGGACAAGTCAAACGGGGTGACGAGCAATATGATCGATTGCCTGGACGCCGAATCCAAACGTCAAGGCGCCCGCCTCAACAAAGCCTACAAAGAGCTCATGGATCAGATACCTGCGCAGCGTCAAAAGCAACTACAAATTGCCCAAGGCGCTTGGGTCACTTACCGTGAGAAAAACTGCGAGTTCTATTATGACCCAGAGGGGGGAACAATCGCGGCAGTCAATGCCAACGACTGTTTCATGTCAGCCACGGCTGCACGAGCTAAAGAACTTGAAAGCCTTGCTGGTAACTCGACTGCATTGGCTGCACCACCTCCGCCCGCAACGCAAAGCACAACGCCAGCGCCGATTAAACCCAACGCAAACAACGCGGTTCAAAGTTTGACTGGGCCGCAAAAAAATGCAGTCAGGGCCGCACAGTCATATCTCAGCATTAGCGCATTCTCGCGTGATGGGTTGATAGAACAGCTTTCGTCTCAGGCTGGAAACGGCTTCAACATCAATGACGCAACCAAAGCAGTGGACAGCATGAGCGTTGACTGGAATCAAGAGGCTGTGAAATCGGCTAAACAATACCTTCAGATGATGGGGTTTTCGTGTAACGGTCTAGTTCAACAACTTTCGTCTCGCGCTGGCGCAAAGTTTACTCAGCAGCAAGCGACCTTCGGCGCGCAGCGTGCAGGGGCTTGCTAAGTGACGCTAGATCTACGGTTTCACCGAGAAGTCGACCTCTCACCCTCCCAAATCTGGGAAGGTTTAACCGATCCCATGATTTTGATGAAGTGGTTTTGTCCAAGACCTTGGAAGGTTGTTGAGTGCGAGATCGATCTTCGCCCTGGGGGCATCTTTCGAACAGTCATGCAATCGCTTGAAGGTAAAAATATGCCTGACAACTCTTGGTGCTTTTTAGCTGTAGAGCCGCAAGAGCGTCTGGTTTGGACGAACGCGCTTGCTCCGGGATTTCGACCAAAACCACAGCCTGAAAATGAAAATCTTGGTTTTTTCTTTGTGGTTGATCTAAAGCTTGCCCCACTTCGTCAAGGTGGCGCCAGTTACACCGCTCATGTCATGCACCAGAACGAAGCTAGCCGGCAAGCGCATGATGAAATGGGGTTCCAGCACGGCTGGGGAGCCTCACTGGATCAGTTGGTTGAGTTGATGCGTTGAATATAACTTAACCCATCTTTAGCAAAATCACCCCCAGAATGATGAAAGCCACACCAAGCCAACGTATTGGAATACTTGGGTCTCCAAAAACTAGAACACCAATTGTGAACGTGCCAACAGCGCCAATTGAGGTCCAGACCGCATAGGCCGTCCCGATCGGAATGTCTTTGAGTGAGAACCAAAGCAAAGCGCCGCTTAGCGTCATGCTGATCACGGCTAAAGCGATGCCCCATATTTTCATATTGGGGAGCCCCGCGAGCTTTAAGCCAAGCGGCCAGCCTATCTCAAAACAACCTGCTAATAAGAGTGATATCCAGTAAATACTCAAGAGAAAAAAGTCCAAATATAAAGATTCAGCATACCAAAAATTGAATACTGGGACTCACGATGATTTACCTCGGTGCCTTTCTAGCTTTCGCTCGGCATGAAGTCTGAACTAACTTAGCATACGAACCTATTTACTCACTTTCTCAAAAACAGCTTTTCCATCAGTCGGATCTACGATCGCCTTTTTGCCATCGAACTGGATGTCAAACACAAATCCTTTGTCAGAAATTTGAATCTTCCCTTTCTGCGCCTTCGCGTCGTCATAGGTCAAAGACTCCTCTCCCTTAAAAGCGACCGTATAGGTTGAGCCATCGCTATTTTTTTTGATTGTCATCGTACTCATCGTATAAATTCCAACTTTTCCGCTCACCCCGCGATAACTGCCCTCAAAGGCGTGACTCGAACCACACGCAAACATCAATAGTGCGACTGCAATACCAAAAAAATTTTTTAATACATTCATTTTAGTTATCCTATAAAAATTAAATACTGATTGAAGAATATATGTTGATTCTTTAATCACGACACATGAAACAGCCCTCCGAGGAGGGCTGTTTCATGTCTAACACGAACGAGACAGTTAAGCGGCTTTCGGTGCTTGACTAATTGCTAGCTTCACTGAAGCGGGTGTAAACGGAATGGTACGCAATCTCACACCAATTGCGTCATACACCGCATTGGCAATGGCTGCAGGAACAGTCGTCGGTGCTTGTTCGCCAGCGCCCCAAACTGGTTGTCCTGGGCGATCAATCAGCGTGGTGATCACTTTCGGAACATCAGGGAAACGCAAGATCGGGTAGGTCGCCCAGTCAACACTCGTCACCTGATTGCCGGTCCACTTCACTTCTTCCATCAGCGTACGGCTGACAGTTTGGATCACGCCACCTTCAACCTGATTGATAACGCCATCCGGGTTGACGATTTGTCCGCAGTCGTGCGCCACACAGACGCGTGTCACAGTAATCTGACCTGTGGTGCGATCGACTTCTACCTCGGCTACCGTTGCAACGTAAGTGATCGTGTTGTTGTAGCGAACGTACGAGATGCCGCGGCCCTTCGCGATATTGCCTTGAGCACTCGCGGGATTTGGACCTGGGCGAGTTTGCCAGTTCGAAGCCTTCATCACCGCCTTCATCACGTCAAGCGCCCTCGGGTCTGACATATGTTTAAGACGGAACTCAGCGGGATCGGCTTTGGCAGCTGCCGCCAACTCATCCATAAAGGATTCATTGGCAAAACTGTTCTCGATACGACCGGGGCTACGCAAATGCGAAGAGCGAAATATCGCCTGCTCGATATGCTTTGTAGTGACCTTGATATTCGGGAGCACGTAGGGTGCAGCCGTGTTTTGAAAGAGAAAGCCGACCCAGTTACCCGGGCGAGGATTACCCGTCTCGGCGGTGGCAAGCAAAGGAAAATCCAAAGGCTTAAACGCCGCAATATGGTTTAAAGCAATATAGAAATCACTTTGCCAACCAGTCACATTGCCCTGGGCATCAAAGCTCGCCTCGAAATCCATCGACCTTGGTGGACTCTTGGGTGCTAACGCCGTTTCATCGTGACGCATCCATTGCACGCGAACTGGCTTGCCGATGATTTGTGCAATCAGTGCAGCGTCAGCTGTGGCATCTTCATGCCCGTTACGACCATAACAGCCCGAGCCGTCGAGGTATACAAGGCGGATGGAATCTTTAGGCAACTTCGTTAATGTTGCGATCTCGTCTTGCATCGAATGCGTGGATTGCGACGCTGACCATAAGGTCATCTTGCCATCACGAAAGTCTGCAACAGCACAAGATGGCCCCGACGAGGCATGAGTTTGCACCGCAAAGTTGTACGTGGCTTTGATGCGCTTCGCACCACCTGCGAGAGCAGCATCGATGTTTCCGACGTTTTGAGTGATTTCGGTTTTAGCAATCGGCAGTTGGCGCCAGTGCTCAAATATCTTCGCTTGAGGAGGAAGCTCGCGACCGGCAGACCAAGTCGCCTTCACTGCATTCGCGGCTTTTACTGCAGACCATTCATCCTTGCAGACAACGGCCAAAAAGTTGTCTTTGCGAACCGTTTGTACGTAACCCTTTAGTTTTTTTGCCTCTGAGTCATCAAAACTTACGAGGTTTGCGCCCGCAGTTAGCGAGCGAATCACGCGAGCATGGAGCATGCCCGGTAAGCGAAAATCATGCACAAAAAGATGTTCGCCTGACACTTTGTCAGGGATATCCACACGCTGAATCGATTTGCCGACAAGCGTATATTCTTTATGTGATTTGACAGGCGCCTTAGGGTCAACCTTAAGTTTAAAGCCTTCTCCAATGACGTCCCCATACGTGAGACTTTGTCCTGGTTTAGACGCCGCGGTGATCACCCCGTCTTTCACGCTGAGTTCAGAAACAGGCACGTTCCATTTTTCAGACGCCCGCGCAAGCAAAGCGATGCGTGCATTTGCTGCGGCGATTCGTAATTCAGAGCCACCTTGAGAAAGCGTAATCGCCCCACCGGTTAGCCACTGATCAGGAGTGGTAGCCGTATCCCCCATGATCATAGAAATTTTTTCAAACGGGACCGAGAGCTCTTCGGCAGCAATTTGTGAGAGCGCAGTCTTGGTACCGGTGCCAAGGTCAACTTTGCCAACAAAGACTGTGACCTTACCGTCACCGCCAATCGATAACCATGAGTCCAGCACGTCTTTAGCCACACTCTTAGGGGCAAGTAAGCCGTAATTTGTGGCCGCCTGACTGGCGCCCATTGAAAAACTAACAAGCAACATACCAGCACCGCTGGCTTTCAAAAATTCGCGTCGTGTGAATGCGTTCATGAGTTCACCTGTGAATGAATAGGTTGTGGGTAGGTTCAGGCAGCAGCCAGGTAGCGTTTGACCGCCGCCACAATCCGCTGGTGAGTGCCACAACGGCATAGATTCCCTGCGAGCGCTTCGTTAATTTGCGCGTCTGTTGGGTTTTTATTCTTGGCGAGAAAGGCGCTGGCCGTCATGATCATGCCGTTGATGCAGTAGCCACACTGCACAGCCTGCTCATCGATAAAGGCCTGTTGCAATTTGCCTGGCTTTGCTGAGCTGCCCAACCCTTCAAGTGTCGTGACGCTTTTGCTCTGCATCGCCGTTGTGGGCGTCACACATGAACGTATCGCCTGCCCATCAACGATCACCGTACAGGCGCCACATTGCCCGAGACCGCAGCCAAACTTGGGGCCGTTGATTTCAAGATGGTCACGTAGCGCATAAAGTAAGGGTGTGTCGTCCTCGACTTCGACCTTGTGCGCTTTGCCGTTGACACTAAGATTTACTATTGCCATGCTGGTCTCCCGCTCTTTATATTGATGCGACCAAAATAGGTCGTCTAAATGACAACGCCTACTTTACCCAAAGGGCGCGAAATTGCAAAGCAGAAAAACACGCCCTGTTTGGTGCGTTGCCGCAATTGAACGCTGCTGCTGCTGCGAAGCCATCACAACGGCCCGGCTGTTAGCTTGCTAGATCGCTTAATATAGTTTTGCCGCCCACGACTTATTTCTCAAATCACATGAATACTCCGCGCTTATTGTTAGCGTTATTTGCTTGTGCTTTTTATATCAACTCGAGTGCAGCTGACTTAAACCTAGAGGGGCGCTGGAGTGTTGTGACAACATGCGGCGTAAACCTAGGCAACGGTCGCCCGGGTTTCACCTCAACATCCGAATGGTCTCTTCTGACAGGACAAACAACTTTTGTACAGAAAGGTAGCAGTGCGCTAGGCAAGGAGGAAACCACCTGGAATGTCAGCCTCGATAAAAATCAAGTCGTTGTAAGTGGTGTCGGTCGCCGAGACAACGGTGACTCTTGGGAATGGAAACTAAACAGCACAACAATCCAAGCAGAAAAAATAGCACTTAACGGTGCGATGCTTTCTAATTCAAAACAAATACGCGATTGCAAAATTGAGATGGCGCGCGTCAATGTAGTGACGTCAACCATTAAACCGCAAGTAGCGGCCAATTCTGCGGCAACAAGTCCTGTAGCTCCTGCTATTCCCGTTGCTCCTGTTGCTACGGTTACTCCCGCTACTGTGGTGACTCCGGTTACTTCTACCGATGCGGTTGTTCCCGTGACTTCTGCTGCTCCTACTGTCCCTGTTGCTCCTGTTGCTCCTGTTGCTCCTGTTGCTCCTGTTGCTCCTGTTGCCCCTACTGTTCCTGTTGCCCCTACTATTCCTGTTGCCCCTGCTGCTACAGTTACTCCCGCTGCTACAGTTACTCCCGCTGCTACAGTTACTCCCGCTGCTGCGGTGACTCCGGTGGCGCCGGTTACTCCTGCTGCCGCGGTGATGCCGGTGACTTCTCCCACTTCGGTTGCTCCTGCTACTTCTGCTTCAGCGCCCCCGCGGCAATCTGCGACCGCCGTGGCCCAAACAGCAACCCCGCCCACGACCACGCTCAAACCAATTGAAAGTATTGTGGAAACGATCGCTAACAGCCCCCTACTCGATATCGTTATTCTGGCTTCTACTAAGAAACGTGATGTGATCCAACGTTCAATCGATGGTAACTGGCGGGTAGCGGGTGATAGAGTATGTGTCGACATACGCCCGCTTATACGAACAGATGGGCGGGCAATTCCACTCAAAATTTTTAAAGAGCTGACGACGACTCGAAAAGATGTCCCCTCCGAGCTTCGACCGCTGATGCTCTACCAAATGCTCAGCCACACTCCAGCCAAAGATGAGAGTTCACCCAGCACAACGCGATCAGGCTTCAGTGGGCCGACGCCAATGTCCGCACCAAGCGGCATACCGCTTAAACCCAAACCCGATAGTGGTCCCCTTAAAGGCGATCTATTAAATAGTGCAATAGCAGATGGGATTGAAGCTGGATTAGCAAAGCAGTTTGGTAAGATCATCTCCGTTTATTATGTAACAGGCAGTTCAGGTTGTGATTTAGATGCCTATGCAGTTCCTAGGGCTTATATGGATGCCAACACAGGCCCGGCGCTGAGCGCACAATGGCGCAGCGGGATCGATAACGGCTCACTTTATGAACTCTTAGCGATACCCGTTACCTTGTTCCGACAAGCCATTGCCGAAAAAACCGCTAAGAAAGAAAAAGACAAACAAGAGGCTGAAGCCTTTATTCTTCGTATGGCACAGACTCCAGAAAATGGCGAGAAGGCCATATTCAGCGCGATCAATATCGGTCGAGGCAAAATAGACGCTTGCTCTGTGCAGCCAAGCGCAGCTAGCGCACCGCGGTTTGGTGTGCCGATCGAAGCCTTGATGCAAACAGAACAATTCAAGACTTTCTTACCCGGACGCCCAAGTTCGCACAGCAAATTCAATAGTATCGATGAGTTGTACGTTGACTTGCAGCTACCCAACGGAAGGTGCACAGTCGTTCTAGGAAATGGGCCCACAATTGCAAAACTTAAAGTCGCAATTGATCGAGACGGACAATTTATTGCTCGTCTAATGCCCCAACCCGTCACAGAGTCTCAACTAAGCGATACATATGCCAAGGGGCTAGGGTTTGAAACCTTAGAGATGTATCTTTTTGCTCTCAGCGTGGGTATTCAAGACGCACAAGACGTATCTCAGTTAAATACCTTCGGCATTCAAACCAATCAACAGTATCAGGCTGCACTGAAACGACTGAACGACGCAGGTTTAGGCGATTCACAGACGCCGAGTGGCTTGATTGCTTTCATGCATGATGAGAAAGAGGCAGCGGTAAAGCGGACCACAATCAAAAAATTAAGGGCTGAACGTGCCGCCAACGAGCAGGCGGCGATCCGTCGACAGTCACAGGCCCAGTCTGCAGCAGAAAAGAAAAAAGCCGCCGACTTTCCCTTTGTCGCATACATCAGTTGCATGGTGGGCACACAAAAAACCAGAATTCAAGCGTGCATGAGCAGCCGTAGTGTCCAAACAGAGATCGAGCTCAAAAACGGCTCTGAATACCGCATGTACAAGATGTTTGAAGTTGACAATATAGGTCACTGGAACGGCGAAGAACTGGTGGTTGATCTTCGCTCGAGCTTTGAACTAAAAGCACAGAACGCAGACGAAACGCTGACGCTAAATGTTGTCATCAAGAATAGAGCTACTGGCGCTACCGTTTTCCAAAAGTCCGCTGCAAAATTCGGAGTCATTGCGATAAAGAATTAACGCATAAACACGGTCACGAACGTGTTTACAACGCTCAAAACGCCGAATCAGTGTTTTGACGTATAAACACTTTCCAACTCATTTTCTTGCACATCGCGTACGTATTTATTAAGTGTGACGACGCCGTTGCTCACTGCAATAATGCGATCCGCAAACTCAAGCGCCAGGTCTGTTTGATGCAAGCTACATAAAATGGCCATATTGCTTTCTGCTGCAACGTCTTTGAGTTGACTCAGCACTTGCCTAGAAGTCACTGGATCAAGGCTGGCAACAGGCTCATCGGCCAGAATTAAATTGCTCTCTTGTGCCATGACTCTGGCAATCGCAACACGTTGTTGCTGTCCGCCAGATAAAGTATCTGCACGTTGGTACGCTTTGTCTAGCATACCGACGCGATCAAGTGATCTGAGGCCTAGTTGTCGGTCTGCGGGGCTAAATAAACCAAGGTTAGCCTTCCACGTCTGCATATGACCAAGTCGCCCTAATAATACATTTTGTAAAGCACTCAAACGCGAAACAAGATTGAACTGTTGAAAGATTAAGCCGATTCTTCTTCGTTGAAGGCGCAAGGCGTTGCCTCGCAAGTGATTGATCTGTTGGCTATCAAGCCAAACCTCACCCGAGTCTGGTCGAACAAGCTGACTAATACACTTAAATATTGTTGACTTACCCGCGCCACTCGGACCAAGCAACACAACAAACTCGCCCGGGTTCACATGCAAATTAATGTCGCGAATGGCTTTTTGAGAGCCATAAGCTTTACTGACGTTGACGAGAGATAAAGTAGGCTGTTCAGGCTTCACACTAACTTTCCTCGGATGTAAGCACTGATCTGATCGATGATGGTCACCATCAACAACACGATGGCAGTCAACGTAAACAGCCTTGAAAAATCAAGTAGGTCGATCGCCGCTTTAATTTCAATGCCTATCCCTCCTGCACCCACAATCCCAAGAATGGTAGACGTGCGGACATTAGCTTCCCAGACGTATAGAGACACTGAAGAAAGATTTGGAAAGACAGAGGGGATTAAGCCCCAGACGATGACACTACTTTTTTTGGCGCCCGTCATCGCGGTAGCATCCAAAGGGGCACTTGGTATGGTTTCGATGGCCTCGCTATTGAGCTTGGCGATCACACCGACCGAGTGAATCAACATTCCTAAGACGCCGGCAAACGGCCCCAGTCCAACGGCCGCAACAAACAGCAATGAAAAGACAACCGTGTCGACACCTCGAAACGTGTTGATGGCTAGCCGAAAAGGCAGACCAATCAAGGGATAAGGCGTAATATTTTTAGAAACTAAAATGCTTAAAGGAAAGGCGATGAGTGTCGCGAGTGTGGTGGCGACGGTTGCGATGGCGACTGTTTCAGCTGCCCGGTAAAACATGATGCCGATTTCATTTGTTTGGGGCGGCCAGGCTTTTGAAGCCCAACGAAATAATCTAGGCAGCCCTTCAATCAAACGTATCGGATCGACTTCGCTTAAACGCCAAGACACAACAAAAAAAACAAGTATCGCCAGCAACGTAAAAACTAGCGTGAGTGATTTTCTCGAGAGCCAATTGGTCTTCGGCTCGACGTAATGACCTGATTGATTAAGGTACGGAGTTTTCGAAACGTGCTCTTGCTGATTCACGATTAAATTTAATTCCTTTAAAAGTTCTGAGCGCTTGCGCGCTCAGAACTTATTGCTCAGAAATTAAGGCTTCAAAGCACCAAGCTCGAGACCCATCTTGACTAAGATTTGGTAGGGCTCGTCAGTTGCAGCGATATACCCTGTGTAAGGGTAAGGAAGATCTTTCGCAATGGCTTCAGTCGTAATGGCCACAAACGCATCCTGTATGCGCTTAGCCATTTCAGGACTCATGCCTTTACGCACTGCAACCACTTCGTTAGGCAACGGCTCTGATTCCCACACCACTTTGTTGTCAGTGTCTTTAATGGTGCCGTTTCGAATCATGATGTTGCGGTGGGTATCCCAACCGGTGGCGAGATCCACTTGGCCATTGATCGTGGCCATCTGCGCGGCGGCTGCTGAAGCACCTTCAGCGTATTTACCAAAGAAACTTTTTGGATCGATACCCGCCTGCTTCAACATGTAGGTTGGGACTAACCAGCCAGAGGTTGAGCCCACATCTAGCATCTGCATTGACAGGCCCTTGGCGCCTTTTGGAAAGTCCGCCACTTTTAAATCTGCACGACCGACGATAATTGCCTTGTAAAAGGGCTTGCCATTGACCAACATGGTGTTAATGATTCTTGCGCCACCGTTTCTGTTCGCAAGCACATAACCCCAGGGTCCCATCTGCGCGACGTCTAGTTGTTCGTTGGCTAGAGCAGTTGAAATGCCAGCCCAGTCGTTTGCGACTCTCAATTCGAGCTTGGCCCCAATTTTGTCCGCAATCGCCTTGTAGATAGGCTCCCAGACACGTTGAGTGTCTGCTGCGGTTGGCTGTTGCGGGCCAAGTCCCACTCTCAACACAGTCTGTTGAGCCATTGCATGTGAAGCCAGCAGAGGTAAAGTCAGAGAAGCTAAGAGCGTAATGGCTTTCAGATTAAATTGGCGACGTTTCATTGCAATCCTTAGAAAAGAGGGGTGATGGTTAGATTCTGTAGGATGACTGCAAAGTGTTACGTGCCTAAGTAAGTTTTGTTATGAGTTGATGACAAACGCTCAAGCGCACGGGTGCGATGGACAGCGCCACGATTGCCCAACGCCGCCACAAGACTAAGTTAGGTTGCCTACAGCCTGAAAAACTAGTAACGTTTTACGGGCAGATACACCTTGACCATCCTTCTTTACACAGACTAGCCAATGACACAATCTTCGCAACCGAATCGCCATGATTTCTTTAAGATCGTCAGACTGACCGCAGCCACGGCAGTCTTCACGTTTTTTTCTTTTTCTAGCGCCTTCGCAGAGCCCCCTGTCCCGCCGTTTTATGAATCAGTCATGAAAATGACCCCTGCCGGTAAGTTGGGGGAAGTGATTAAAAAAGAGCAAATTCAAACCTCGCTCAAAGGTGCACAGGCTTGGAAGATTGCCTATATTTCATCCGATGTCGGTGAGCGCAAGACGATTGCGACCGCTTTAGTGATTGCCCCAACTGGCCCAGCCCCAAAAGAAGGTCGACCGATCATGGCCTGGGCTCATGGCACAACAGGCTCCGCTCAAAATTGTGGACCGTCACAGGTGACTGACCCAACTCGTGCGCTTAATCAGTATTTTCTAATGAATGGAAACTCTTATACCGACTTTGGAATTCCGAATGGGCAAGAGTTCATTAACGAGGGTTATGTCGTTGTCGCGACAGACTACCAAGGTCTAGGTGGCGGAGGTAAGCATCAGTATGCGGTTGCAGGAACAAACGGCAGAGACGTCATTAATTCAGCAAGGGCGGCGAGCTCTATGCAAGAATTGGGTGCTGGTAAAAAGACGATTGCTTATGGCTGGTCGCAGGGCGGTGGGGCCACTATTGCGGCAGCAGGCTTATTAGACTACCAAGCCCAACAAGGCACTGCAGCAGACAATTTGCAGTATCTTGGCTTTGTTGCCCTAGCGCCAGAGGACCTCGCGGCCGTGCTTCCAAAGACTTCGCTCGATCAAGCTAGCGCAGACAAGCTCATGAAAGAGTTCACTCAAGCGAATGTTTCGAACGTATTCTTGTTTGGTCACTTTGTGATGGGTCTGTGGGGTACTCAGGCAGCCTATCCACAGCTTAAGTTAACCGATCTGCTGACTGAAGATGGAGCAAAGGCTGTGGAGCAGTTATCAAGCAATAAATGTGTGCACGTGTTGGCGGATACCCTTAACTACAATTATGGAGACAATTACAAATCTCTGTTGAAGCCTGAGGCTAGCAACTCGTTAGCATGGCTCAAGGCGTTTGTTGACGGCAGCGTCAAGCCAGTTAAACCTGCGGCACCCGTTGTGATTTACTGGGGTACAAAAGACACGGTCGTTCCGCCAGTGATGCATGAGCTTTATCAAAAGCAGATGTGCTCGATGGGTGCGAATGTAGGAAGAGTCCAACTGCCGGGCGAGCAAACGCACTTTACAACCCCTGGCGTTTCTGCGCCTATGTATATTGAGTGGATAAAGGATCGTATTAGCGGCAAACCATTAACGAATGCTTGCCCTCGCGGCTAGGCTAGAGTGCAGCGTCGTGCTCCCTAGTCGATTGCGCTCGGGGGCACCACCGAAAACTTAAAAGTCGCTGCATTTGCGCAAATGAATGGTCTGCAATCCCTTAAGCAAAGTAGAGCGCAATCGCACTATAAATTGGGATGCCAAATATGATGTTTAGCGGAAATGTAATGCCGAGCGACATTCCCATATAAAGTGCCGAATTGACTTCAGGCATGGCATGACGCAAGACCGCCGGCACAGCAATATAAGATGCACTTGCCGACAAAATCATCAAGAGAATCGTATCACCCACTGGTACACGTAGTAACTGGCAGGCGCCCAAAGCTATGAGCGCGTGGGTCGGTGGGGCGATTAGGGCATATAGCAGAGCGATAGGAGGCTTTCCTTTAATCTCGCCTATGCTTCTAGCAGCAACCAGGCCCATATCTAATAAAAAGAAAGCTAACAGGCCTTTAAATAAATCAATCGAAAACGGAGCCATCACTTTATGCCCCGCATCACCTGATATCAAGCCAACTACCACCGAGCCCAACAAGAGCAGTTGTCCGCCATCGGTAAAAGACTCATGAAGCACCTTGCCCATCGATGTATGAGGCGTTTTGTTATCTGAGCGCTGTTGCCGAATACGGTTGGCAAGAACAATAGCGATGATGATCGCAGGCGATTCCATTAAAGCCATCGCGGCGGCCATGTGACCACCATAACTAATTCCTGCTTGATCCAAGACTTGTGTAGTTGTAATAAATGTGACGGCACTAATTGATCCATACGTTGCGGCAATCGCAGCGGCATCCAGCTTATCTAACTTGCGTTTTAATAAGTTGTAACCGAGCAGGGGGACGCCAATTGCCAAGGCGATTGCGAGCCCGATGCTGACGGCAATCTCGACAGTAAAGCCTGAGTTGTTTAGCGCAAAGCCTCCTTTCAACCCCAAGGCCATCAAGAGATATAGCGAGAGGAAGCGTGATATCGGCTGAGGAATTTCTAAGTTGGATTTGACGAGACCCGCGAAGATACCGAAGATGAAAAACAGAATAGAAGGGTCTAGAAGATTCGTCACGGACTTTCCTTTTGCCATGATTCTAGGAGCATATATATATCAAGTAAAATCGAATTTATGATGCTTATATATAGATAAAAAGCTATGAATATTACCTTTAGACAATTGCGCCTATTTATGGCGTTGGCAGAAACCGGAAGCGTCAGTGCAGCAGCACGCTTAGTACATGTCACCCAACCAACCGCTTCGATGGGGCTCAAAGACATCACCGACGCGGTAGGCGTCCCGCTCTACGAGGTAGTCGCCAGAAAAGTTCACTTAACTCAGATGGGGATTGAGCTCACCAAAACTGCGAGGGCTATTTCTGGTGAGTGGGAAGCCTTTGAGCAGCAGATTGATGGCATCAAAGGATTAACACGAGGTAAATTAAAGGTTGCCGTTGTGAGTACAGCGAAATATTTCATTCCGAGAATATTAGGAACTTTTTGCTCAAAGTATCCGCAAATAGACATAGCCTTAGAAATACTCAACCGTGATGGCGTAGTGAAAAGACTAGAAGAGAACTTAGATGATCTATACATCATGTCTCAACCTCCGCTTCATCTAGAGATTGAAGACGAAGTGTTTATGCCAAATCCTTTGCTATTGATCGCCCCAAAAGAGCACTTGTTTACCAAGAAAAAGAATATCGACCTTGTCTCATTAAAAAATGAAAAATTCATTTTGAGAGAAAAGGGCTCGGGCACGAGGATGGCGGCAGATGCACACTTTAAGACACTGAAGTTCAGGCCAGTTGTCAGGCTCGAGTTGGGAAGTAATGAGGCAATTAAGCAGGCCGTGATCGGCGGCTTAGGTATTGCGGTTCTCTCTCAATACTCTCTGGGTGATAAGTCTGATCAAGAAGAGGTTGCGATTTTAAAATGCAAAGAATTTCCTATTGAATCAAGTTGGCATATTGTGAGGCCGAAAGGTAAAAAACTATCCCCAATCGCAACGATATTCAAAAAACATCTTGCTCAACAGGCAAAAAACTGGAGATGAGCAGGTACGCATTGAAACAATACATTAACAATCCAATACGGTTTGATGATTGCCAAAGCAAAGCTCAACGCCTACCATATAGATATTCTAAAGATCGCTATCACAGACCCGAGGTGGCAACGCCGTTTCGAAGTATCTTGAAAAACCGGCGATGCGAGTTCGCCCTCAGACTGAGTAATTGTTTTTTTCCTTTAACGACCACAATGTCGAGTCAATCATGTTTAAAAAAATCAACTACCTCATTTGCACTTTAACTTCATGTTTCATCGGCTTATCCCAGGCTCACGCCTGCACCTCAATGGTCTTGGCGGGCAACGATGACGGTCGCGTCTATGGCAGAACCATGGAGTTTGGGATTCCACTCAAGTCTGCGATATTAAAAACCCCACGTGGTTATGCCTTTCAGGGTGTGGGCATTGATGGCGCATCGGGTTCGGGCAAAAACTGGGTTGCTAAGTATGCGACTGTTGGTACGAATGCGTTTGGCTTGCCTCTTTATGTAGACGGGATGAATGAAGCGGGTCTTGTAGGTGGATTATTAAATGCCCCCAATACAGCGCAGTATCAAACACCCACTCAAGAACAGTCATCTAACAGTATTGCGCCACAGCAAATGCTGTTGTACGCATTAACTAATTTTGCAACGGTTCAAGAAGTCAAAGAGGCGCTGCCAAAGATGTTTGTGAACAGTGCACCGCTAAAAGAATGGGGTGGTGTCGCTAAAGCGAGAATGACCTTGCATGATTCGCAGGGCAAAAGTTTGGTGGTTGAATATCTTGACGGTAAGTTGGTCATGACCGACAACACGATTGGCACAATGACCAACGACCCCGCGTTTTCTTGGCACCTTCAAAATATTGGCAACTACGTCAATTTGTCGGGTACGGATAAGGCGCCTTTAACAGTTAAGGGCCAGAAATTTTCGGCCGCTAGCTCTGGAAACGGCATGCATGGGTTACCCGGTAGTTTTTTGAGCCCTGATCGTTTTATTCGAGTGTCACAGTTTGTTCTCAATACTCCTGCTGCCACCACAGCCATTCAAGAAAGCAGAGCTTGGCACATCATGAATAATTTTGACATACCCTACGGCGCGATTCACTTAGATAGCTCGAGTGGTTATGGTGGTGGCGTCAATTCGTATGAATTTACAGAGTGGGT
>JAIPCU010000001.1 GCA_021738045.1 Candidatus Methylopumilus sp.
GGAAAAAAATTCAACTCATCTTGCAGTACAACCAATCCCTCGCGCAGTAACTTCGAATCTGTGCCGTAGGCATCCATGACATCGATTTGTCGGGCCCTGATCGCCTCGTACGCCAGGCCGTGATCCAAACCCTTCGGTGAGAGTTTGCCCAATTGATATCTATTCGCCAAGCCCTTCCAGCCATCACTACGACCAATGAACTCATGCGACAAGCCCAAAACTAAGCTGGGGTGTTTCGCTAAATCGGAAATAGAACGAAGTTGTAATTTTTCGGCAACGTCACGACGAACCGCCAAGACGTACGAATTATCAAAGCCAAGCAAGACACCTGCTTGAAGCCCGCTTGGCAACAGTCGGGCGTTGATCTCTGCAAGGGATAAGACCTGCTCAGTTTTTAAAATCTCTCGCGTAATGGTGCCGGTGTATTCAGGATAGAGATCTATTTCACCGCTGCGTAAAGCCGACAACAAGATACCGGTGTTACCCAAGCCCGACTTCAGCACGACACGATCGTGGCCGGCAGCGGTAACTGCTTGACTGACAATCTCGCCAAGAATATATGACTCGGTAAAGCGCTTTGAACCAACCACTAAGGGCTGAGCAAGCGAGACCTGTATCAACGCCTGCGCCAGCAGCAACACACCTAAACAACCCAATCGCCCAAGCCAAACGCCAAGCGTGCGCATGCTTCGCAGTGCCACAGATGGCCAGGCGTGGGTCATTTTTGTGGCCCGCGCCAAAATATTAAGCTTGGGCATTACTCGATCAACAGGCGCGTTGCTTGCGCCTCGCCAATGCTACCAATCACGGCTGCATCATTGAACCCGTGTCGGCTAAACACCGCTAACACTTCAGGCACGGTCTCGGGTGAACAGCAAACTAACAACCCACCACTGGTCTGCGGGTCAGACAATAAAGTTTGGCAATCAGCAGGCAAGCCGGCGGCAAGCTTGATCTCGTTGCCGTAGCCTTCCCAATTACGACCAGAGGCACCTGTCACCATCCCGGCTTTAATTAAGGCCGATACGTTAGGCAGCAAAGGAACATCTGCCCACTTGATGTGCGCGCTTAACTTAGCGCCACGAGCAATCTCTAATGCATGGCCAGCCAGACCAAAGCCTGTGACATCGGTCAAAGCGTGCACGCCCGACAACTCGGCGAGTTCAGGGCCTGGGGTGTTGAGCTTGGTTGCATTAGAAAGCATCGATTCATAACCGGTTGCATCTAACGCTTCTTTTTTGAGCGCAGCCGATAAAATCCCAACACCGATGGGTTTGCCTAACACCATCACATCGCCCTTGCGCGCGCCATCATTGCGCTTGACGCGATCAGGATGAATCAAGCCAAGCACCACCAAGCCATAAATGGGCTCGACTGAATCAATCGTGTGGCCACCTGCGATCGGGATACCAGCGGTGTTACACACAGAGGCACCACCGGCTAGGATTTTTCCGATCGTGTCGGTGGATAAGACATTGATCGGCATGCCAACCAAGGCAAGCGCCAAAATCGGCTTGCCGCCCATGGCATAGACATCACTGATGGCATTGGTGGCCGCGATGCGACCAAAGTCATAAGGATCGTCAACAATCGGCATAAAAAAATCAGTCGTTGCGATCAACGCTTGTTCATCGTTGATTTTGTAGACGGCCGCATCATCGGCCGTCGCGATCCCTACCATCAACTCTTTCGGAATCGGCATTTGCAAGGTGCCTTTTAAAATCTCAGACAACACTGCAGGCGCGATTTTGCAGCCACAACCGCCACCATGCGAAAGTGAGGTCAGACGAGGTTCATTGTTAGCCATGTAGATTCCTAGGACAAGAGGTTTTGCACGATTGTAATCAATCCACCACGTTCATGAGCAGGCTCAAATAAAGGGGCGCGGGCGGCACACTGCCCTTGTAATTGCGCCACAAACGCTGGTTCATTTCTAAACTTCAATAACAAGCTCGCCAATCCGTGCGCGTCACCGACTGTAAAAAATCCTGCATAATCTTCACCTAGCATGCCGATATTGCCAGCGATCCGTGAGGCAAGCACTGGAACGCCGCTGCAAACGGCCTCCATAATCACATGGGCGCCACCCTCCATCACACTGGCGTGAACCAGCACGTGCGAGCGTTGAATATAGCGTCGCGTTTGTTCATGGCTACGCGCACCCAAAAACTGGTAATTTGGATATTGAGACGCCGTTTGATGCGCCTGTTGCGCTAAAGCCAAGTCGTGCTCGCCACCAATATGGTGCAGGTCAATGTCGTTGTGCCTTGCCAATACCGCAGCTGCCTCAAAAAAAGTTTGAGGAGATTTTTCAGACCGTAAATGACCCACCATCACCGCTCGCAGACGACGGTTGGTTTTTGGCAAAGTCTGTCGAGTGGTTGTCGATTGAAATAACACTTGAGTTTTGTCGCGCAACTTAGCCGGCAGCTCGGCCACGCCCGCCCCTTGCAACACCACAAGCCGTGCGGCCCACAGCAGCGACTGCCGCGCCTGTGGATCTTGCTTGATATCGCGATAGAGATCGGTACCGGTGAGCACCACGACCAGGCCTTTAGAACCGCGGGCAGCGTGCCAAGCTGCAATCGACGAGTAGCTGCGACGCGCATGCAATGCGATTAACACGTCGTCGGTCTGAGCGCCATCCCACTCTTGCAGGATGCGTACTGAAAAGTTCTTTGAGAGCAGGTTGGCGTATCGCTTAGCGGTCTGCCAATTGCCGTTGTTGGCGCTCGCTAGCGCCGGACTTACAATGACGATATTGAGCTTGCGAGTTTGAGCGGCTATAAACATTGAAGGTCACAAAAATTGATGCGTCAGGCTAAAGCGAAAGAGCTTACCGCGGCACTACAAGAACTGCGTACGCACACTCTCGGCGCGTTTCGAGCGTATGAGCGCGCCAATCTACTGCACATCCCCTATCAGGCAGAACTCAATCCACCGCTTTGGGAGCTCGGTCACATCGCCTGGTTTCAAGAATACTGGATCGGCCGCAACAAGCATCGATCTGAGGGCACGGATTGGCAAATCGGGCGTCCTCAAAATACGTCTTTGCTCATCACGTCTGACCAATGGTTTGACAGCGCTAAAGTACAACACGTGACGCGCTGGGATCAAGCACTTCTGACACGCGAGACTTGCCTAACGTACGCTGAACAGACCATGGAGCAAACTCTCGCACTGTTACAGGTTGACGCCGAGAGCGGCTCGACACTGTATTTTTACTGGCTGGTGTTACAACACGAAGCCATGCACCTTGAAGCAAGCGCCTATATGGCACAAGCACTGGCAATACCCTTTAACCCCGTGTGGGTAAGCGACCACGCAAACAGCACCACTGGCGAAATCGCTAACGCTAGTACTCTTGCGAAAGCCGGCGCCAGCCAGCCTCGGTCGCGTCAGACAACTACACGCCTGCCCGCTCAGTCTTGGACACTAGGTTCTGCAGCAGAGCAGTTTTGTTTTGATAATGAGCTCATCGCTCGCCCAGTGGCGCTCAAAACGTTTGAAATCGACTTAGAGCCTGTTTGCTGGGCGCAATATATGTCGTTTATCGCAGCTACCGTGCATCGCTTACCGCGCTATGTTCGTCAAACTGGTTCAAGCTTCGAGATTCAAACCTTCGGCGTCTGGGCGCCCATGAACATGCAAGACACAGCGGTTCATCTCTCTTGGGATGATGCCCAAGCCTATTGCGCTTGGGCACAGCGCCGCTTGCCCACTGAGGCCGAATGGGATTGCGCAGCCCGCACTACCCCAAATTTTAACTGGGGCGAGGTTTGGGAATGGACACAAGATACCTTTGAACCTTTTGACGGCTTTCTGGTGCATCCCTACGCCGAGTACTCAGCCCCGTGGTTTGGTACACGCAAAGTTTTACGCGGTGCCGCTGCCGTCACGCACTCGGTGTTACGGCATGTGCAGTACCGCAATTTCTTTACCCCCGAGCGCCGCGACATCTACTCAGGCTTCAGGACTTGCTCGACTTAGCGACCAACATAACGCCCATCCACCCATAAACCCTGTTGGCAAAGCGCACGCACTACCTTGGCCGTGAGCGCACCGACCGAGGTCGCGGCGGTTGAGAGGGGGATGTGGCGCGAGCGGCATAGTGCCACCACCCGTTGAACACCTGGGGCACGAATCGACAAGGCAACCAAGGCCCCGCTGTCGAGCTCGGCTTTTAAGGGCATGACAGGCAAGATCGTGCACCCTAGGCCCGCTAGCAACGAAGTGCGCAAGATGCTGATAGAACTGATATCGGCGACCACGTTCGGTGCAAGCAAACCCGCCCGAGCCGCTTGCTGCTCAATCAATGGCCGCACGCCATGCGGTTGCGCCGGCAAAATCAGGGGCTTAGCCAAGGCCTCACGAAAGGATATGCTGGCTTTGACCTTTTTATCAACCGCCTCTGGGCGATAGATCAGCGACATCTTCTCAGACACCAAGGGCTCTGCAATAAAATCTTCAAGCGTGCCGTCATCAAACAAGATCGCCATGTGCAACGAGCCCGCCAACAGCTGACGGGTTAAGTTGCCCGTTAACTCTTCGGTCAGTTCAAGCTGCACTTTCGGGAGCTCTTCGCGCACAGCCTTCAACAAGGGCAAGGCCAACGCGTGCGAAGCACTGTGCGGTATCCCAAACACCACTTTACCTGCGGGTGAATCGGTTAGCCCAGCGACACTTGAGGCAGCATCTTCGACTTGGCGCAAAATTGAGGTCGCATAGGTGTGAAACACCATACCCGCTTCGGTGAGCTCTACCCCGCGACGAGAGCGCTCAAATAATCGCGCACCGAGCTCGTCTTCGAGCTGCGCTAACTGATGACTCAGAGCAGACTGCGCCACAAACACTTTACTGGCCGCCTTTGAAAACGTGCCGTGTTCAGCGATAGCTAAAAAGTAGCGAAGTTGTCTGAGTTCCATTTAAGAGCCCTAAGCAATCAAGACAAAAATTCAAAACACCTCAATACGAGCTACGCATCTATCTGAAAAACAGATAGATATATATTTAAATTATATTATACAGATCGATAGCTTTGCGGTGTAATAGAGTCACAAGTCGTGAACAAGCAGCCTTAGGTTACCGCCCAAGGCCTTGCGCCACAGCAACACGGTGCGTTTGCTTCAGATTGATTCTTCTTACCCGAAGATGAGAACCCGGCGCTGATTGATTGGCCAGTCGATCAGCTGTTTGGATCGACGTAACTGCCCTTCCAGGGAATCACGTGTCTCACACCACCCTTTGGAAATTCTGCATCACCCAAGCGCCTTGGGATCAAATGCACATGGCAGTGCCAGACCGATTGCCCAGCGATTTCGCCGCAATTCATACCGATGTTGTAGCCGCCAATGGTTGGATCAAGCGCATCAATTATTTTCTTTTGCGAATGAATCAGCGCATGAATCGCAACAACCTCAGCCTCGGTTAAACCAAAATAATCAATAGTGTGTCGCTTTGGAATAAACAAGGTATGAAAAGGCGTCACGGGATACGCATCGCGCGTCGCGTAGGCAAGCTCGTTTTCTTCAACGATACGTGCGCGGTCTGTGAGTTGTGCATCACAAAATAAACAATCCACTACGTGCTCATGCTGAGGCTTTCGTGTATCACCAGTTGATTCGTTCATGAAATGTTCCCAGTTGATCGCCTCAACGAACCGGCTTAGGCAATCGTGTGTGTATCACTTTCACAATCGAGGTCACTGGGATCCAAGTGCGAGTGATTTTTATGTAGTCTTCGACCAGCAAATAGGTTGAGCCAAGCTCGATCACCACATAGCCGCTTGGCAGCACACCGTCATCGAGTAGCGACAATTCAACCCCGCCGTTCACCGAGGTGATATTGATATGCTGGCCGACCTTGAGCGGTTTAAAAATCTCGGCGGGCTGAGCGCTCAGCGTCGAGAGCGCGCCCAACGTCAACATGCAACAGAGCGCGACACGACAAATGAATGTGTTCATCTTGCTGCCCCAGCGTACACCTCATACCTTGCGCATTTTTCCATTGGTGCTCGACGCGTTTCAACCGAGGTCAGATAATTTTTGCAGATGACCAAAACGAACAAACCGAGGTCAGATAATCTTTGCAGGTGGCCAAACAGACCCACTCAATACTCAAAACGTATAAGCCGATTCCATCTCGCGCCTGATTTTAAAGGCTGCAGTATTGGAATCCATCTGCACGTCATCCCAGCACAAGCTCTGCCCTTTTGCGACAGCCCGTACCACTTTGACACTGTGCGCCATCCCGAGCGGCAAACCACCCATACGCTTAGAAGTTGAGGCGGGCAACAACTTACCCCACACCGTATAGCCGCCTTCACCATCGAGCATGTCGCCTGGCTTCAAGTCACGTTTAGCAGTCGCCACTACGTCGGCGTTCCAGCCGGTGGCAACACCAGTCGCCTCGCCGCGCAAGGCCACGCTGGCGACGCTCATGCCAACTTCAAGCCCAATTAAGTGCCAGCGCTTGTACAGCGTGAAATAACGCCCTGTCGGATCGGTGTGCGCCTTGTACTCTTCAAAACAGTTCTTGATATAGTCGGTCTCAGCCTCAACCGTCACCCATACCCCCATGCGAATATCGTAAGGAATTTCGCGCCCATCTTTTTCAAGACTAGAGATGACTTCGACCATGCCTTTACGTTCAAGTACTCCACCTTCGCTGATGGGCCTTGTCACAAAAGGGATATCTTCAACACTGGCGGGCGGGTACAGCAACCCATTGGATGGCACACCCAAGCCCGTTGCATTTGAAACCGCAGTGCTTTCAATCGATGGCTTAGAGCCATCTAAAAAGCTATTGAACATTTTTGGATTTAAGCCACCGCGCTCGGCTTGCTCGGGGGTCAAGCCATAAAACCCCCATACCGTCTCGGGCGTCGATTCTGAAAAATGTGGCAACCATTTGTGCCCACGACCTGCTGCAACGACCGGAAAGCCGCAGGTACGCGCCCAGTCAACCAGGTCACAAATCAAAGCAGGCTGATCGCCAAAGGCCAGCGAGTAGACCACGCCAGCGGCCAAGGCGCGCGAGCCTAGCAACGGGCCACAGAACGCGTCCGCTTCAACGGTCACGTTGACCACGTGCTTTTTATACGCAAAGGCCTCGAGGATGTGGTCAACAGCATGCATGGGCGAGCCCGTGCATTCAACGACGACATCCACCGAAGGATGACGCACCAAGGCTTGCCAGTCTTCAGAAATAAACGTTGTGCCATTCTTTGCGGCATCATCTAACGACTTGGCTTGCAGGCGCTCTGGCGCCCAGCCAACGCGCGCAAGATTGGTGCGCGCAACCGCCGGAGACAAGTCTGCAATGCCGACCAAATGCACGCCTGGTGTGCGCGGGATTTGTGACAGGTACATCGAGCCGAACTTGCCTGCACCAATCAACCCAATACGAATTGGGCGATTGGCCGCGGCACGCTCGAGCAGCTTTGCATGCAAGCTCATGCAGCCACCTGCACTTCTTCAAGTGAAGTTTCAAGCGCGCTCGCGGGCATTCCTTTGCCCCACGGCAAGTCGATTGGATAAGACTTGGTCAAGCAATCATCCGGCAAGCATTCAATTGGCGTGAAGTCGCGATGAGCAATAAATTCGGGCCGCTTGTGCCGGCGAATATGGTTAGAGACCGCACAGAGGCTCAAGTAGACGGCGTTGCGGTTCCAGGGTGACAGATTGCTGGCCGAGGCATGCACCAAACAGCTGTGAAACAGAATCATTGAGCCCGCCGGGCCCGTTGGGCTAACGATGCCGCCATTTTTATCACCGGCACGCGCAACGAGTTGTGTGATCAGTGCGTTGTCGACTGTCCACAGCGGATAGCTGGTCGTAGTGAGATCGTGCTTTGCCTCAATCACACCCTTTTTATGACTGCCGGGGATGAACATCAAGGGACCATTGAAGGGGTTCACATCATCCAAGAAAATCGCAATATTCATGGCGCGCTCGGTTGGCATCATGTCGTCATTCAACCAGGTGCCGTAATCTTGATGCCACTGCCAGACGTCGCCTTCAAACGCCATCTTGCCGTTGATCTTGAACTGATGCATGTAAAGCTTTTCACCGAACAGTTCTTCAACTGGCTTGATCATGCGTGGGTGACGACCAAGCTTTGCAAAGGGCTCGCTGTACATGTGCGCTGCAAAGTTGGTGCGCACCGCATCGCTACCTTTTTCGCGCACATTGAAAGCTTCGCGCCGGCTGTAAAGCTCTGGCACGGCGGCGTTCAAGGTTTTGGTTTCTTCAGAGGTGAATAAACCTGGAAAAAACAAATAACCGTCTTTATCAAACTGCGCCAATTGAGCGGGGGTCAAGTTCATGAGGGGTCTCTTTTTAGATATCTCTTAGAGCCGGCAGGCCGATGGTGATTGAGTGACTTAGGCAGTTGCTTTTTTGCAACGGCTAGCGAGTCACACAAATGTCATTTCAAGTCATCATAATACCAATGATTAGTTAGATGATGGGTCGATGTTGAGCTATTGCCACAACCAAGGAAGGGCCGCAGCTGAACTGTCGGCAAAATCAGTCAACGTTCAGCGTTGACCCATCGTCACAATTAATGGCAAGCCCCAGAAAAGATATGAATTCTGCTATCACTCCTTCCAACAGCCACCCTATGGCGACAGACTCAGTAATTTGCACTGCTGACCTAGAAGTCACCTATAAAAACAACCTAAAGGCCCTAAAAAGCACTAGCTTAGACATTACTCAGGGATCTTTTGTGGTCTTGTTGGGTACGTCTGGCGCCGGTAAATCAACGCTTTTACGAGCGTTAAATGGCCTAGTCAAACCAACGGCAGGAAGCGTCACGGCAGCTGGCTTGGGTGATCTTGTCGACCCGTCGACTCTACAGCGCCACCGCCGTCAAACTGGCATGATTTTTCAACAACATCACTTGATTGGCCGCTTAAGTGTGCTGAACAACGTCTTGCTAGGGCGGCTTGGCCATCACTCGGGCTTGCGAATGTTTTGCCCCTGGACGCGTTCAGAAAAAGAACAAGCCCTGGCGGTCATCGATCGTGTCGGTTTACTTGAGCGCGCGTTAGCCCGTGCCGATCAACTATCGGGCGGTCAGCAACAGCGCGTGGGGATGGCCCGAGCGTTGATTCAACAACCGCGGCTCTTACTAGCCGACGAACCGATTGCCAGCCTTGATCCCAACACTTCGTTACGGCTACTTCAGTTGCTGCACGATATCTGTAAATCTGACGGCCTGACGGCCGTTATCAGCCTGCATCAAGTTGAATTTGCTCGGCAGTTTGCCGACCGAATTATCGGCCTGAAGCAAGGCGCTGTTGTGTTTGATGGCCCGCCCCAAGCGCTCTCAGAACGCCACGGTAAAGAGCTATACCAACACCACCAAAGTGCTGAGGCAAGCGCCGCTAGCACTGAGCAACATCCAGCATATTTTCAACAATTATCCCCAATCGAGGTCTAGCTATGATCCGTCGTTCATTTCTGTCTGCAGGTGTTGTTTTCTTTTGTCTGATGGCTAACCAGGCCTTGGCCCAAGGGCGTGATCCTGCGACGCTTCGCGTGGCACTGCTGCCCGATGAAAACGCAGCCACTTTGATACAAAACGCCCAGCCTTTGAAAGCTTATTTAGAGCGCACACTGAATAAAAAAATTGAGCTCATCGTCACGACTGACTATTCATCCATGATTGAGGCGATGCGTTTTGGTCGGATTGAAGTGGCGTACTTCGGCCCTTTTTCTTATGTTCTCGCTAAATCACGTGCGCCTGAAATCGAGCCCTTCGCCGTTGGTGTTGAGCGGGGTGCTCCTACCTACAACTCGGTCTTAATTGCCAATGCGACTGGCGGAGTCAAAACACTCGCTGACATTCAAGGAAAGCCGTTCGCCTTTGGCGACCAAGCCTCAACATCGAGCCACTTAGCGCCTCGCGCCTATCTGCTTAAAACGGCGCAATTAGATGGCGATAAAGATTACAAACCAGTCTTTTTAGGCACGCATGATGCCGTGGCACGAGCCGTGCAAGCCGGGCAAGTTCCTGCAGGTGCGCTATCCAAACCGATCCTCGACTCGTTGATCAGCAAAAATGTCATTGACCCTGCCAAAATCGTACAGCTTACCCTAACGGAACCAATCCCAAATTACCCAATTGTGATGCAAGGCAATCTGACGCCAACACTCAAGCAAGCTCTTCGCGAAGCCTTTTTGAACTTAAAAGACAAAGAGGTACTGAAATCGTTTCGCGTTGAAGGCTTTGTCGCAACCGACGACAAAGCCTACGACGTGTTGCGCGAAACAGCCAAGATCCTAAAGCTTGATCTCGGTAAGATGAAGTAATGCTCACGCCCAACGCCATACCGTCAATCGACGCGACAGCCCCAAACAAGCCGCAGTACGAAGCCCTGTTGAGCAACGCGCAAAGCGCAGAACTGCGTCAACTCAGGCTTGTGATCGCAGTCATCGCAGTGTGCTGCGTTGCGCTTTGGATCTGTGGCGTGTTTGACTTGACGCGTTTCATCGAAGGTGGCCCAGCAATCGCACAATTAGCATCAGAAATGGTGCCACCGGACTTTGGTCGGTGGCGACACTGGCTCAAACCGTTGGTCGATACGTTGGCAATGTCGATTGCCGGCACCGCGCTGGCCGTTTGCCTGTCATTACCCCTTGCATTACTTGCTGCGCCCAATACCACGCCTAATGCATGGCTGGCTAAGGTCGTGCGGGTGCTGCTGTCCGCCATGCGCTCAGTACCCGAAATTATTTTGGGGATTCTGTTTGTCGCCGCCGTCGGTTTTGGTGCGCTACCTGGCGTATTGGCCTTGGCGCTGCATGCAGTGGGTATGGTCGGTAAGTTTTACGCCGAAGCGATTGAGCACGTTGATCCCAAGCCACTTGAAGCCGCGCGCGCCGCCGGGGGTAATGGCTTTCAGGTCATCGTCCACGCCGTACTGCCACAAGTTTTGCCGCAACTGGCCGACATCACAATCTATCGCTGGGAGTATCACTTTCGCGCCTCTGCCGTCTTAGGGATTGTGGGTGCCGGAGGCATTGGCTTTGAGTTGATGGCTGCCCTGCGGCTGATCCATTACGACCAAGTTTCGGCGATTTTATTGACAATTCTGGCGTGTGTCGTCGTCGTCGACGGGCTAGGTGGTGCGTTGCGCAAAGCGCTGAAATGATCGACCTGAAGGCTTTGCCTGCCCATGAAATCTAAGAGGCAAGCCGCTTGTAACCACGTCTGCCTTTGAGCTCTTAAATATCAACCTTGAGACCCAAGGCAGCCACACTTAAAGATCATATGCCCAATAAAATTGTTATCACGAATCCGATCCACGATGAAGTTCGCCAACGCCTTGCACAGTACGGCGAAGTAATCATGAACCCCTTGCTCGAGCCGTGGCAGCCCAACGAACTCGCCGAGCACTTATCGACTGCGACGGCAATGATGGGCTTCATGACCGATCGTGTCGATGCGAAGCTGCTTGAGCAGGCGCCACAGCTCAAAATCGTGGCCTGCGCACTCAAGGGCTTTGATAACTATGACGTCGCGGCCTGCACACAACACGGCATTTGGGTCAGCATCGTGCCAGACCTGCTCACTGAGCCCACGGCAGAGCTCGCTCTGGGTTTGGCGATCGCGCTAGGCCGGCACGTGCGCTTGGGCGACCAACAACTGCGCACACAAACTTTTGAGGGTTGGCGCGCACAGTTCTTTGGTCAAGGTCTGCATCACTCTATTGCTGCGGTCGTTGGGCTAGGTCTGGTTGGTCAGGCCATTGCCCAGCGCCTCGCTGGCTTTGACTGCAAGTCACTGCTAAGCGTCGATCCACAGACTTCGGTAGCTGGCGTCACGCCATGCACTCTGGCGTATGCCATGCTGCATGCTGATTATGTGTTTGTCGCCGTGCCACTCACCACAGAGTCATTGAATTTGATTGATCATATTCAATTGGCCAGCAGCAAACCGGGTCAGTTATTGATCAACGTTGGGCGTGGCTCGGTGGTCAATGAGCAGGCCGTCGCACAAGCCTTAGAAAGCGGCCGCCTTGCGGGCTATGCCGCCGATGTCTTTGCTTGTGAAGATTGGGCTCTCAGCGATCGTCCACATGTGATCGAGCCACGATTGCTCGCACACCCTGCAACCGTTTTTACCCCTCACCTAGGCTCGGCAGTGCGCTCAGTACGGCTCGCCATCGAACAGCGCGCAGCTGACAACATCATCGCCGTGTTGACAGGTCGCACGCCTCCAGATGCGATGAACGCCCCGCTATAACCGGCGCCCAACCAAAGGCCCTCGAGCTGTAGCCTGAGACTGTGCCGCGCCCAGCCAAACACTTTACGACTTTTGTCTTAAACTGAGTTTTTGGCATTTGCGACAAGGCCTCTCCGATGACTGCACTCAACCCCATCCCAACCACCCTCATTCCAGGCGATGGCATTGGCCCTGAAGTGGTCAAAGCCACCGTTGCGGTGCTCGAGGCTTTAGGCGCCCCATTCAAATGGGAAACTCAACTTGCCGGGATGGCTGCGTTTAACGCTTGTGGCGACCCGATGCCGAAGCCGCTGCTCGAGAGCATTCGTAAAAATGGCTTGGCGCTGAAAGGCCCACTCTCAACCCCAATTGGCGAGGGCTTTCGTTCGGCCAACGTTCGGTTGCGTGAGACCTTTGGTTTATACGCCAATGTGCGTCCGGCACTGACCATAGTGCCTGGGCGCTTTGACAAGATCGATATCGTGTTGATCCGCGAAAACCTCGAAGGTTTTTATGTGGCGCATGAGCACTATCTGCCGGTCGGAGACGACCCACGCGCCGTCGCGCTCTCTTCAGGCGCCAACACACGCGTCGGCATCAACCGCATCGCACGCTATGCCTTTGAATACGCGGTTAAGCACGGACGCAAAAAAATTACCATCGTGCACAAAGCCAACGTACTGAAAGTCTTAACAGGATTGTTTTTAGAAGAGGCTCGCAACGTCGCGCGTGAATACGAGGGCCGTGTCGCGGTGGATGACCGTATTGTCGACGCCTGTGCCATGCAACTTGTGCTGAACCCCTGGCAGTTCGACATGCTCTTATGCTCGAATTTGTTTGGTGACATTTTGTCAGACGAACTCGCTGGCTTGGTAGGCGGCTTAGGCTTGGCCCCAGGTGCCAATATTGGTAAGGATGTCGCGATTTTTGAAGCGGTGCATGGTACAGCTCCAGACATTGCTGGCAAAGGGATCGCCAATCCGATTTCACTGTTGTTGGCCTCTGGGCTCATGCTTGACCACGTTGGGCACCCCGAGCTTGCTACGCGTCTGCGCACCGCGATTGATCTGACACTGAATCAAGACAACGTGAAAACAACAGACTTAGGCGGCAAGGCGACCACAACAACGTTTACTGAAGCGCTAGTGACGCGACTCAATTAGTACTGATTAATATCATCAGCCTTAAGCCTCGTCTGATCTGTTTTGTTTCGATAGATTTTTCTAAAAATCACGGTCACAGCAACCGAGGCAACCACAAAAACGATGACTTCACGGGGCCAGCTAAAGGTACCCGTGAAATACTGAATGACCGCCACGCAGAGCATTGCGCCTGACATCCCTAATAAAATAAACGTTAGCGTGAGCAGCTCTGTGATCGCAAGCGCGATCGCCACAACAATTGAGATTTGATAGATTTCCATAATCAAAGCCGCGCGGCAGGTCGTTGTTGGATTGCCATATTCAAAGCTGCACAGTAAGTCGTCGTTGGATTTTTATAGCCAAAACCGGGCGCAGGCGCTTGTTCAAAATTTACTAGCAATTTTGCCAAGCGTGCCAGACAACGCCGACAAGACATCGCTAGGCAACATGATGATTTTTGAATTGTTTCCTTTCGATAGCTCTTGGATGGCGGCCGCCTGAATCTTTTTAATTTCGAACTCAACGGCGCTTGCCCCACCCTCTGCGATTGCCTTTGACACCGCTGTTACGGCATAGGCTTCGGCGTCAGCCAAAATACGCTTGGCCGCCGCTTCTTTTTCGGCTGAATACAGGCGCGCATCCGCTTGCAGCTGGGTCGCTTGTTTGATTCCTTCGGCCTCAGTCACTTGGCCACGGCGCTTACGTTCGGCGTTTAGCTGCACCTGCATCGCTTCTTTTGTGGCGCTATCTACATCGACCTCAGTGATTTCAACCCGAGTCAGTTTGATGCCCCATTCGTCTGATACCGTCTGCAACTCGGCCTCGATTTCTTGTGCCAGATGCCGACGGTTGGACTGCACGCCGTCGAGGTCTGTTTTGCCGATGACGCTACGAATCGTGCCATTCACAATTGTTTTAATCGCAAGGGTGAGATTTTCAATGCGATACATCGTGCGAGACGCATCAGTGATTCGATACAAAATCGCAAGCTGAACCGAGATCGAGACGTTATCGTGAGTAATCGCGTTGATTGGATCAGGCGGCAATTGGATTTCTTGGATAGAAACCTTGTAACGCACCGTTTCTAAAAAAGGGATCAGCAAGTGCAAACCGGCTTCAAGTTTACGGTTGTACTTGCCCAATCGCTCAACCAACCAGTTTTCAGACTGAGGAACAATCTTGATCGACAATTTTAGGGTGACAAGCACCAAAATTAATAAAAATGTAAAAACGATTGCTTCAAAATTAATCATGGCTATCCCAGTCACCTTCACGCAGGTCAATTACAAAAAATAATCACGTCGCACTAAACATCTAGGGCTCTGCGCTAGCTTTTCTCGAACTGAATCATCTTGGCATCAGTTTTATCTTGGCATCAGTTCTGATTTGATCGTAGCAGATTTGAACCCTCAAAAACTGTCAAACAGTCGCCCACAGGTACCTCTCGCAACCTTACCCATGCTGAAAAAGATCTTGCCCTGCGCTTGAGTAGGAATGGGTACGATCTCAACCCCTGAAAAAAGCTCTTAGACTATTTGCGACCTGTCAATACAGGATCACCTGTATATAAAACCCGCCCGCTGACGCAGTTTGCGCTTTACACTTGGCTTACGAGAGGCCTTGTCGCTGCTTTAGGGCGCCTGGCGATCAAGCAAAGACTCCTTCGCAAAAAATTGATACAGACAGACACTCAAAAGGAACCGCAATGTTGCGCTTTTCACCTTCAAAACTGACTCAACTAGTGGGTATGCTGGCAGTCGTTCTCACCAGCGCTTTACCCTCGTTTAGCGCTCACGCGCAGTCGCAAGACTATCCCAACCGATCGATTAAATTTTTGGTCCCGTTCTCGGCAGGCACAACAACCGACGTCATTGCCAGACTGTACGCCCAAAAACTCGGCGACATACTTGGCCAAACCGTGGTGGTCGAGAACAAGGCTGGTGCGGGCGGCAATATCTCGGCTGACGCAACCGCCAAAGCTGCGCCCGATGGTTACACGCTCTCGTTTTCAACAAGCGCCACGCATGCGACCAACCCGGCACTTTATGCCAGCGTCCCGTTTGACCCCATCAAAGACTTCACTCATATCGCCCTCATGGTAGCGGCGCCAAATATGTTGGCGATCAACCCCAAGATTCCCGTCAACAACATGGCTGAACTCATCGCTTATGCAAAAGCGAATCCAGGCAAACTGACCTATCTCTCGGCCGGCTCGGGCACCTCGCCACATATGGCGGGTGAGTTACTTAAAACGCTGGCTGGCATTGATATCCGCCACATTCCTTATAAAAACATTACGCAAGGCTTCAGCGATTTATTTGCAGGTGAAATCTCGATGGCCTTCTATCACGTGCCTGTCATTTACCCCCACGTGCAGTCAGGTCGTTTAAAAGCGCTTGGCGTCGCGACCACCGCGCGCAGCCCGATCGCTCCTGATGTACCACCCATTAGCGATACCGTACCGGGTTACGACCTGCGCCCTTGGTGGGGCTTGGCAGGCCCTGCTGGCTTGCCTCAACCCGTGATCGACAAACTTTACAAAGCCACAATGACGATCTTGGATGACCCAGCAACACAAAAACGTTTTATTGAAATGGGTTTGATTATCACCCCGATGAATACAAAAGACTTCAATGCGTTTACCGTGACAGAACTTGCTAAGTGGACCAAGATCGTTAAAGACTCTGGCGCAACAGCGAACTAATCGCTTAGTCGACAAAGCCAAACACCGAGGGCGCTAGTTCGCCTTTGGTGTGTCGCGCCTGACGCTCTTCTCGGCTCAGATCGTTGCAATCCTCTCTTTCGTTCAAGCCGTTGTCATCCTCTTCACGGTTTTTGCTTTAAAAGATTTTTTGAATGACCACGAAAACAACTCCTAAACTTTTGCCGACCACCGTTGTAGGCAGCTACCCGCAACCCGCTTGGCTGGTGGATCACGCGCTGCTCGCCCAAGGTGTGCCACGCACACGTTTGCGCGAGCTTTGGCGAATTGCCCCCGAACAGCTTCAAGCTGCGCAGAACGATGCCACGCGACTTGCGATCCAAGACATGGAACGGGCCGGCGTAGACATCATCACCGATGGCGAGATCAGGCGCGAAAGCTATTCAAACCGCTTTGCCAACTCCCTGGATGGCATCGACGACCAAAACCCCGCTGTGATCCGTTCGCAAAACGGACTTGAGACGCTGATACCGCGCGTGGTCGGCAAGATCGCCCGGGTGCAGTCTGTTGAGGTCGAGGACTTCAAGTTTTTGAAACAGCATACTGACCGTTTAACTAAAGTCACACTGCCGGGTCCCTTTACGATGGGACAACAGGCTAAAGATGAGTTCTACCATGACGATGAAGCCATGGTGATGGACTTTGCTGCGGCCGTCAATGCTGAAGCGCTGGCACTACAGGCGGCGGGTGCAGACTTTATTCAGCTAGATGAACCTTGGCTACGCCACGACCCTGAGGCAGCCAAACGCTACGCGGTCAAAGCAATCAATCGAGCTCTGCAGGGAATCAGCGTGCCTACGATTGTGCATCTTTGCTTTGGCTATGCGGCGGTTGTCAAAGGGCAAAAGCCAACCGGCTATTCATTTTTACCTGGTCTCAGTGATTCGATTGCCACGCAGATTTCAATCGAAGCGGCTCAACCCAAGCTTGATCTGGGCGTATTGGCCGATTTGGCTGGTAAAAAAATTATGCTGGGAGTCTTAGATCTTGGCAGTCAACACATTGAAACGGCCGAGCAAGTAGCAGTTCGCATTCGAGCAGGCTTGAAATATGTCAAAGCTGAACAACTC
Organism: Candidatus Methylopumilus sp.; assembly: GCA_021738045.1. GTDB lineage: Bacteria > Pseudomonadota > Gammaproteobacteria > Burkholderiales > Burkholderiaceae_B > Zwartia. The sequence goes on from JAIPCU010000001.1 coordinate 17,166, forward strand.
ATCCCTGCACCAGACTGCGGCATGAAATATCTGCCCCGCGAAGTCGCTTACGGAAAACTCTGCGCGCTGAGCCAAGGCGCACAGCTTGTGCGTGCGGAGCTTGGTGCCGCCTAAAGCAGACACTGCTGACGTTAAGGTTGACTCGGCTGCGGCGAGAAAAGTGTTTTGAAGAGAAAATGAATTGTTTGCCCATCGGCTGAACCGGCGGAGTTTTAAGGAGAACGACTTGAAAACAGATATTCAAAGCATGCCGCAACAACGTCACATCAATCGCATCGCTTCAATCGCGCTTGCGGGTTTGATCGGCTTGCTTAGTACTGCGACAGGCGTACACGCTCAAACTGACTATCCGAACCGACCAATCAAAGTGGTTGTGCCGTACACCGCCGGCGGCAACGTCGACATTACCGCGCGGGTCTACTCAAAGAAATTATCTGAGCAACTTGGGCAACAAGTGATTGTTGAAAACCGGCCAGGCGCCAGCACGATCATCGGCAGTCAGTGTGTCGCAAAAAGTACGCCAGACGGCTATACGCTGTTAATCACCGGTACGATTACTTCAGCGCACACCATGAATCCGGGCTTATTTGCCACCCTGCCCTACGACACCAATAAAGACTTTGCGCCGATCAGTCTGTTAACTCAACTATCATTATTCGTCGTGGTGCATCCCTCTTTACCGGCGAATACCCTACAAGAACTCATTGCGCTTGCGAAGGCAAAGCCCAAGCAGATCAACGTCGCCACCGGGGGCAGCGGAGGCTCGGCGAATTTAGCTGTCGAACTGTTAACAATGGCCTCGGGCGCTCAATTCACTGCAGTTCACTACAAAGGTAACGCCCCGGGCTTGGCAGATACTGTGGCGGGGCAAACCTCAATGATGATCGAGACTACCTCGACCGCACTGCCTCACATAAAAGGTGGCAAGTTACGCGCGTTAGCGGTCACCAGCAATAAGCGCTCGGCGCTATTGCCCGACGTACCGACGGTTGCCGAGTCAGGCTACCCAGGGTACGACGTCACGCTCAAACTTGGCATGCTTGCGCCCGCTGGCACCCCACGGGCCATCGTCGATAAGCTAGCCGCTGAAGTGGCTTTAATTGCCCGCGACCCAGCCACGCAAAAACTCTTTGCTGAGCAGGGCTCTGAGGCCATCAGTAGTACGCCACAAGCCTTTGCCGCCGAGATTGCGACAGACATTATCAAGTGGACTGAACTGATGAGAAAGAATGGCATCAAGGCCGAATAGCTTGCGGCGCCGCACCACACCGCGCATTGCAGTGCAGCAATTTGGTTAGGCTCTTTTCATTGAATCAAAGACCCTTTACTATTTTATTTTCTCGCGAACGTTCATTAAAACATGCACTCAATAAAGATAGCCCTTCTCACTGCTTTGCTATGTTTAAGCGCCGCAGCGGCCACCGCAGCCCCGATGACAGAAGCTCAACTCGAGCGCACCATCAACACGGCCGCTGAGCACTTTACACGCTCGACACGGGCCGCAAACGCTAATGATTTATTTGGTGCCTGTAGTTCAGCGCGCAAAGGGCTAGAAGTTTTCTATACGATCGATCCGCAACGCGACGTGCCACGCCAATACTTGCCAGACTACAACTCCACCTTTGAAAAGATCAAAATCTTGGTGCAAGCAGCAAAAAATGCGGGCTGCAAGTTTTGAAGTCACGAGCCCTCTGGACTAGCCTCTGTACTCGCCATAGCAGGCTGCGTCGCTGATTCTGTCACCGATCCCGTCGAAGCTGAAGGCCTGTCAAAGGTTTCGGGCCAAAAAAACTAAGATCGACTTGTTTATTACCAACACTTGTTCAATAATGCATCAACAAAATCTTATCAAGAGGCAACTATGCAACACGACACGTCACATCATGAAGCACCCGCTAGCGGCATGAGTCAGACAGCGGTATGGACTCTCATGCTCTTGCTGTTTGGGCCATCAGCACTGACACTCTGGTGGGTGATTCATCAGTCGTCTTGATCAGCCAAGGCTGGCACTGAGAGATGTATGGTCAGCTAGCCAAGAGCAAAGTACCCGACATCTTCAACCGCATCGCGTGATGCGGTCGCACCGCACGATCTCACATCACTGCATTATTTCGCGAATAGCGAACTCATGTTCGCAAAAGCCTTGAACTCAATGGCGTTGCCCGACGGATCCATGAAAAACATGGTTGATTGCTCGCCGACCTCGCCTTTGAAGCGGGTGTAGGGCTCGATGACAAACGTTGTACCGACCGCTTTGAGTTTTGTGGCCATGACTTCCCATTGAGGGATCGACAACACCGCCCCAAAATGACGCACGGGTACTTGATGATCATCGACCGCGCTCGTTTGCTTGTGTCCGCATTCGTCAGGCGCTAAGTGCGCAACGATTTGATGTCCGTAAAAATCAAAATCGACCCAGTCTGGTGCACTACGACCCTCGCCACAGCCCAAAACGCCAACGTAAAACTGGCGCGCCTCTTCGATATCGCGCACCGGAAAAGCCAAATGAAAGGGGGGCATTGATGCAGCTTGTACAGACATTTTTAAAACCTCAATAGAAATCGTAAGTGGGCAGCCAAAGGATCAGCAAATACCTGTCAACTATAAGCTAGACTTCACTTACACCGCAAATAGAGACTTTGAATCAAGGGTTCCAACGCTCATCATGCTTAAAACACACCATCGCTATGACTACAGCCCCATCAATGCTCGGCCAGACTACAGCTGGCCAGGGGGCAAGCGCTTGGCGGTGCATTTCAGTTTAAACGTTGAGCATTTTTCATACGGCGAAGGGATTGGAAACGACTACGGCGGGCCCGGCCCACAGCCGAACACTCGCAGCTTTGCTTGGCGAGATTACGGCAATCGGGTTGGTGCTTGGCGTTTACTTGAATTAGCCGAAGCCTATCAGTTTCCGTATGCTCTGTTAATTAACACCGAGCTCTATGACTATTGCCCCGAGATGATTAAAGCCTTTAGCAGCCGAGGCGACGAAATCGTGGGACATGGTAGAACCAATGCCGAACGCCAGATCGATATGAGTTACGACGAAGAAAAGATCTGCATTGCTCAAGCAACCGAAGCGATTCGACGCCACGAAGGTAAACCGCCCATGGGGTGGTTGGCGCCTTACATCTCACAAACGCATCACTCACTCGATTTGCTCAAAGAAGCAGGCTACCGCTACATGATGGATTGGTCTTTAGATGATCAACCAGTCTGGTTCAGAACCGCCCATGGCCCTATTCTGTCTGTACCGTATCAGCACGACTTAAACGACTCAATCGAGGCGGTCACCCGTCGCACGCCTTCACAACTTTATTGTCAGAATCTCATCGATCAGTTTGATGAAATGCTTGAAGAGTCGACACGCAGACCGTTGGTCATGCCCATCGTGTTGCATAGCTTTGTTTTGGGGCAGCCCTATCGGCTTCGCCAGTTCAGACGCGTCATCGACCACATCATGAAGCACCGGGCTGAGCTTTGGATCACCACGCCTGGCGCCATTTGCCAACACATTGAAAACTTGCCCGCTGGAGTCGTGCCAGGCAGAGATACGCCCTACACACCTGATTAACAACAATATACCGAAAGACTTTCAAACGAAAGCCGAGCACCCCGCAACAGCGCCTGACCGGGTGGTGAGTGCGCCAAATCTATCTTGAAGCGTGCGAAGCATCAGTGCTAAAGCTCTCGATTGGCACTGGCCGGCCAAATAAGTAGCCCTGATAATGCAAGCAGCCATGCTCAAATAAAAACTCGCGCTGCACGTGTGTTTCAACGCCCTCGGCGATCACGCTCAGACCCAGTGAGCTGCTCATCGCCAGAATCGCCCGCACAATGGCTGCGTCATCCGGATCAAACGAAATATCTCGCACAAATGAACTGTCGATCTTGACTTGATCTAGGGGCAAAAGCTTTAAATAAGATAATGATGAGTAACCAGTGCCAAAGTCATCTAGAGAAAAGCTAATCCCTCGGTTCTTAAGCTCAAGCATTCTTTGCGCCGCTTGATCGACTCGCTGTAAAACCGCACTTTCGGTTAGCTCGAGTGTGATGCGGTTTGGATTGATATGAAAGCGCTCAATCCCGTTGCAAATTTTGGCAACAAAATCAGCGTGGTGAAACTGCTCAGCGCTGATATTGATTGAAAGTTTTAAGCCGCTAGTTTCGTGGCGCTTCTGCCAGCGCTGGAGTTGCCTAAAACACTGCTCGACCACCCAATCACCAATCGGTACGATCAGACCACTCTCTTCTGCTGCGGCAATAAAGGTAAGCGGTGAAATGATCTCAGCATTCGGAGGCATCCAACGTAACAGCGCCTCTGCCCCCATGACATGCCCTGTTTCATTGACTTGGGGCTGGTAAAACAGCGTGAACTCATTATTCTGAAGAGCACGCCTTAAGGCATCTACCAGCGAAGTGCTGCTATCGATCGAGGCTTGCATCTCTGGGCTAAAAAACCGATAGGTATTTCTGCCGCCTCTCTTAGCCTCATAGAGTGCGATGTCAGATTTTTTTAATAACGCGTCGATTGAGTTATCTTCGTCACCAAATATTGTTAAGCCTATGCTTGAGGTGATGTAGTAATCGGGTCGACCTGGGATCAATGGATACAACTGTGAAACCGACGCTTGAATCTTTTTAACGAGATCGTGCGCACGCTGCGTTGCGATGGCAACGTCCTGGCCAAGTCTTTCAAGAATGATCACAAATTCGTCGCCACCGACTCTAGACACTGTATCGTCTGGCCGAACACAATCCATCAGTCGACGCCCCACTTGCTTTAATAAGCGATCTCCGACATCGTGTCCTTGCGTATCATTCAAATTTTTAAAATGATCCAAGTCCATCATCAGCAACGCGCCCAGATCCTGCTCTTGCACACTGTTAGACGTAGCAAGCCTGAGTTTATCTAATAAGCGGCGACGATTCGGCAGAGCGGTCAGGGCATCGAAAAACGCAAGATTGTAGATCTGCTCTTCATCCCTTTTTTTCTCGGTGATATCCATGCAAAACCCGATCAGAGAATGGCCGGGTAGCGTGATCGCAAGTATGCATGAAAGCAGGATAGAGCCGTCTTTCTTGCGTAGTGTGATTTCTTTTTCACCAGAATTCTGTTGATGAACGCTTTCAAAAAAAAGGTTTGACTCTTGTGATACGTCTGAAGAGAACACTTCTGCCAAGGTCATCGTAGACAGCTCGTTCTTAGAAAACCCAGTCATCAGACTCATGGCAGGATTCACAAAGGCAAACTCACCACCGCCGTTTGCCACAAAAATCCCCATTGGCGCGTGTTCGACATAGGTTCGATAGCGTTCTTCGCTGCCGCGCAACGCAAGCTCGAGCGCATCGCGTCTATCGATCTCGGCGATGAGCAAATCATTTTTGTGCAAAAGCTCGACGTACTGACGGTTGGCATCGATCGCGCCTACGTCAAGTGTGTGGGTACGCTTATGCCGCCTAAAAATCCAGGCGATCATAAAGATCAACAGCAGTGCAACTGCGGTGGTAACAACCAGAGATAGCGAAGAAGTCATTCGTTCAGTGACTACCGCTTGGGGTGACAGATGGGAACGGGATTTCTATATCCATACTGAGACGATACAGCCTTGGTAAAGGAAATTTTCATTTGTAGTCAAAGCTTGCAACTATGCCTGCACTCTTGCGTGAAATAGATGCTGCGACGCGGCAACTTTGTGGGTCAGGACCAAAAAATGCAAGTGAAGGCAGTCATACCCATGCTGCAAAGTGCGGGAGGGGTGCGCGCATGGCGCCCGACCGTAGATACGTTTCACACGAGTGGTGCTATATTACTTATAGTTATAAGAAGAGATAAAATATTTACTTCCGTTAGCAATAGGCAAAGCGCACAATGCTGATGAATACACACGTTTAAAGGTCGTTTGCGCCATGATAAAAAAAATCGCTTTTTGTTTGTTTGGTCTGTTTCTTAGCTCAAGTGCAATCGCAGCCGAACCCCTGTTGAGTGCACAAGCTACTCAGGCTGCGCTCGCCACACCCAACACGGTCGTCATCGATATCCGCGACCCTAAATCTTACGCAAGCGGTCACATTGTGGGAGCGTTGAACGCGCCTTACGGCACGTGGCGTGGCCCCGAGGGCAACCCAGGCGAATTACCCTCGCTAGAAAACCTAACCAAACTCGTACAACGCCTGGGTCTCACGCCCAGTGCACATGTGATTGTGGCCTCTTCGGGCAAAGACGCAACTGATTTCGGTGCGGCTGCGCGGGTGTATTGGACACTCAAAGTTTTGGGCCTGCACAACTTGTCTGTATTGAACGGCGGTTTAAAGGCTTGGCAGGCTGCGGGGTTTAGTCTAGACACCAAACCAGTGTCAGCTGCAGCAAGCACGTACACCCCAAGCATCAACCAAAGCATGATCGCCACGCGTGCCGATGTCGTCAGCAGCGTTCAATCAGGTAAAGCACAACTCATTGACGCGCGCCCCACCGCTTTTTTTGATGGCTCAACGCGGCACACAGCTGCCAAGGTACCTGGCACCTTAAAAGGCGCGGTCAGCGTCGAACACTCAACGTGGTTTGCGCCGAATAGCAGCCAGGTTGTCCCTGCAAGCGAAGCAAAAAAACTCGCCCTCGCCACCTCTGTCAAAGGCAATCAAGACGTCATCTCTTTTTGCAACACTGGCCACTGGGCTGCAACAAACTGGTTTGTCTTGTCAGAGCTAGTGGGTCAGCCAAACGTCAAGCTCTACGCCGGTTCGATGGTTGACTGGACGCAGGCCGATGGTGCCTTACCCATGGATAACGTCCCCAATCGTCTCGTACAGTTGTACATTGACGCACAGCTGTGGGCCGCAAAATAAGTGACTGCCCTAAACGATGCAGTTTTACGAAATGAAACATGAAACGTCTGCCACTTAGCCTGCTGCTACTGCTATTTTTTATATACCTCGGCTGGTCGGTGTCTGTACGCCAAGCTGTTTTGTTTGCAGTGGGGATCGGGATGGGAGCTGCGCTTTCAGGCGCACGCTTTGGTTTCACGACTGGCTGGCGCCAGCTCATTGAACAACGAGACCCGCGTGGCGTGGCAGGTCAGTTGGTTTTGCTCGCCCTGGCATCGGCATTTTCGTTGACGCTTTTAGGTCAATATTCTGAACTGACTGCAGCACTGGGCCCACCGAGTATCAGCCTATTAGTTGGCGCCTTTGTCTTTGGCCTCACCATGCAGATTGCGGATGGTTGTGGCTCAGGTACGCTTTACAAGGCGGGGCTTGGCGTGCCGCTGAACATGGGGATTTTGCCTCTCTTTGCGTTGGGCAGTTTTTTGGGCTCGGTGCAAGTGGGCGACTGGCTGACGCTTGGGCAACTTGAGCCGATTGGCTTGGTCACCGAATTTGGCAGTACGCAAGCACTACTCATCACTTTAGGTGGGCTTGCGTTGTTCGGCTTCGCAGCAAGACTTTGGGTAGGACCAGGGCGCACCTGGTGGGATCGCAAATGGTTGTTTGGCGCGGTTGCACTCGCAGTGTTGGCAACGCTCAATTTGCTCATTGCCGGTCAACCCTGGGGGGTTGTCTACGGTTTTGGTCTATGGGCTGCAAAGATTGCCACCTCTGCAGGCTTGTTTGACCCAACTGCCAATGCCTTCTGGAGCCAGACTGGTAACGCGCAACGCTTAAGCGAAATGGTGCTGATGGACATCACGTCAATTACCAATATTGGTATCTTAGGTGGCGCCTTGTGGGTCTCGGCACGCGCCAAAAGCGACAGCCAACCGCTCACTGCCACGCAGTGGGCTATCGGGTTACTGGCAGGCTTCTTGATGGGCTACAGCTCACGCCTGGCCTTTGGTTGCAACATCGGGGCGATGCTAAGCGGCATTTCAACAGGCAGTGTTCACGGCTGGATCTGGGTGCCCTTGGCGTTTGCCGGCACATTGTTCGGCGTGCGCGTGCGACGTCATTACAAGCTATAGCGAGCAACCATGAGCCTATCTAAGCACAAACTTCAGTTGGTCTTTTGGTGCGGCTTGCTGGCGTTCTTGGTTTGGGATACGACTCAAGCGCCACCGGTTGATCTGCGTAACGAGCCTCCGCTTATCGCGGCAGGCTCGGGCAAGGCCTCAAGCGGTGGTCACTGCGCGATCGCCAAATAACACTACCTCAGGTTCACTCAACCTTTGCACCAGCAATATCGATAATCTTTTTGTATTTGATAATTTCAGAGGCGATCAGCGCTTTAAGCTCTTGGGGTGTACCAGTTTCAGGATCTGCCCCTAAGGCAATCAGCTTGTCTGTCACTTCGGGCATTGCGATCACTCTGACTAGCTCTCGATTCATCTTCGTCACGATCTCTGCAGGGGTGCCTGCCGGTGCGAGCAAACAAAACCAGCCCCTCAGATCATAGCCCTTGACGCCCGCCTCATCCAAAGTCGGTACGTCCTTGAACACCACATTACGCTTTAAGCCGGTCGTCGCAACTGGGCGGATTGTTCCGGCGTTAATCTGCGTTTGCATCGCCGTAATATTGTCAAACATCATCGCCACACGGCCTGCCATCAAATCTGTCAGACCAGGCACATTACTTTTGTACGGGATATGCGTGAGCTTGGCACCCGACATCGAAATAAACAAGGCGGCTGCAAGGTGACTCGTGGTGCCGTTTCCTGAGGAGGCGTAATCGAACCGGCTAGGCGAGGCCTGCGAGAGCCTCACTAGGTCAGCTACGGTTTTTACCGGCGAGTCTTTGGGTACGGACATCACAAACAAATTGGTCGCGATCAAACCGATCGGTTCGAAATCTTTGATTGGATCGTAAGGAAGCTTGGCATACATGCCAGGATTGATGCCGTGCGTTGAGCTTGAACCTAACAGTATCGTGTAACCGTCGGCCGGTGCACGCGCAACCTCAGCGCTACCAAGGCTGCCGCCCGCTCCGGGGCGATTTTCAACCACCACGGTTTGACCTAGACCTTCTGTAAATTTTTGCGCTAAAAACCGACCAATCACGTCGGTACCACCGCCCGCACCAAACGGAATCACTATCTTAATAGGGCGCGTCGGCCATTGAGTGGTTTGCGCCAAGGCTGCAGTGCAAGCGAAACCTGCGCATACCGTCGCAAGTAACGTCGAGGCAAAACTGCGGGCAATTGAATTTTTCATGTTTTTTTTATAAATGTAAGAAAATGTAATTGAAGGATTGCTACTGGACAAAACCATCTCGTACCATCCGCAGCACAGACCAAAAATCTGAAAATGCTCATCAACCGAGGCGTTTAGGATAACCCAATGGAAACCAGAATGACGATGCTAGAAACCCGCTTTGACACAATTCTTCCGACACTTGCAACAAAAGAAGATCTCAAAAGTCTAGAACTCAAACTCACCACAACCATCCATCAAGAAATCACTTCTTGCACCTGGAAAATGATCAGTTGGATGACTGCCGTGGTTAGCCTGGCGTTTACTGGTGTGTTTTATGTTGCGAGGTACCTGCCGGCTTAAGTACATTCCGGTTGGCGTATTGAAGCCAAGCTAAGGTGCTTACACTCTAAAGATTGCAAACGCCTTGAGCTCTTTATACGAGGCCAATGCCAGTTGGCACTTTCGCAAAATGCTCGCACCCACGCCGTACACTCTCACATAATCTCGTGCATTCACAACGTAGTACCAAGCCCGACTAAAGATGGGCGGCAACATTAAAATAACCATTGCAAGGTAGTTCGGCTTTTGCCGGTATTTCCAATAATAGCTTCGCATTTTATTTTGCGATTGCGGCAAGGGTTTCATTTGCACGATACCCAGATCATTTTCTACCATTAACTGCAGGCTGTGCTGCAATGCCGCATCAATCTGCTCGGGCATGACGGTTTTTAGTGAGGCGAATTGCGGTGTTAAGTAGTTCAACACCGCAAGGCGCATTTCGAAGAGAGTTTCAACCGTATAGTTATGCTTGCGCGTGAGTTGATAATTCACAACAGGCTGATCTGCAACCACAACACGGGACGCGGGTGTCAGCATATCCAGGTACATCGCGATATGCATAAACAAGTTTCCCTCTAGCCTCGAACTCGCTTGCTTTAAAACCGTTTTATCCAGTCGCACGACACCAGCAGACAGCAAAATAAACGGCAAAAACCCGGGATCGTCTAGAAACATCTGATCCACTGAAAAACTTTTGTTTTTGCTAAATTTTTTAAAATCATCGACGCGAGTTTCATTAAAAAAAGTCGCCCACATAATTGGCACGATATAGCAATCCGCTTCGCCCAATTTAATCAAACTCAACAACCGGCAAAATCCATCCCACAGGATCGGATCGTCGTCAGAGAGCAGCCAAACAAACTTACCCTCCGCCTGCTCAAAACACCATTCCAAACTACTGGCAAAGCCAGTACGAATAGGATTGTGTTGATAGCGAATGTTCTTGTGCAGAACCGAGCGATTCGCCTGAGCGATCGCGAGCTCTGAGTCATCACAAATTAACACTTCTACATCGTCAGGGAAGAGTTCAAGAACTCTGCTCAAAAATCTTTCATTCAATAGCTTTAGTGGCTCATGCCGATTAAAGGTTGGGATACAAATTGAAAGATGTTTCATTGGTTAAGTGAAAACTGTAGACGGCTTGAATACGTGATGGCGTGAAAACGTCGAGCAACTAGCGACCAATGGCGCAGTTTAGCCTTTGCGATGGGTGGCAGAATACTGTTAAATATTCTCTCAAACCTCATAATTCCTGACACCCCCTCATCATTCTTGACACTGACACACCAAAAAGACCATCGAGTGTCTCGTGAAGGTACCTGATGGCTCGTCAGCTGCGGAGGCAAATTAAGGCGGCACCTGGGGACGGAATTAAGAAAGACTTATAGCAAGCTTGCTTGAGATGGGACTCCCTTTTTTGTTGGTCGTTTTGCTGAAAACGACTGCCTCTTGTCAATGAAATATAGTTTTATTTAGTATTTAGTAAAGGTCGAGGCCTGCGCTCACTGAGCCTTGAACTTGGGCGTGACAGGCAAAACCGCAAGATCCTTCCAGCCAATTGGTGCGCCCGCCAATTTTGCCGCCTCAGCCCCCACAAGTCTGTCGTCCCATTGATTTGCCAAAAAACGTAACCCTGTCACGTCATTTGCCTGACTCGAGCACAACCAGTAAAGAGGCGCCAACATCGCCTCAGGCTGAATCAGCTCGTCTCGCAAGAAAGGTGCCTCACCAGGAATCATCGGTGTGTTGACAATGCCACCGGGCACTAGCACGTTCACCGTAACGCCGGAGCCAGCCAGATCGCTTGCCATCACGGCACTCAGCCCCTCAGCAGCGGCCTTCGTTGGGCCATAGGGACAGTAGCCCTCTCTGAGCATGGTGCCCAAACTTGTTGTGACATTGATGATTCGCCCCCACCCGTCGCCGAGCATTCGCTTCGCCACAACCCGGCTGAGCAAAAAAACTGTATTCGCATTCACGGCCATCGCGTTCAACCATTGCTCGGGCGTGACGTCGTAAAACTTCGGCGGATGCCGATGGTAGTCATTACGAATCTGCCCCTGCCCAAGGCCTGCATTGTTGATCAAGATGTTGATGCCGCCCACCCTGTCTTCGATACCTTTAACCAATAACTGAGCATCGAAACGGGTGAGATCTTCTGTGAATATTTCTAGGCGTTCGGCGTGTTCGGATTGCTTGGCCAAGTGTTTGAGTGCAAGCAAACTTTGCTCATCTCGATCGACGGCAGCAATACGCATGCCCTTTGTGAGCAAACCCAAGACCATTGCACGACCGATGCCCTTACCTGCCCCGGTAATTAGCGCGACGGGCGCGTTTGAGGTGTTTTGTGTCATGTTGTTTGACCTTGTAAATTCTCGCATGCAGAAATAATGCGTTGTGGCTTCACGGGGAGGCGCGCCTGAAACAGGGAGTCGTGGCTCGAGGCAAGTCGCCTCGTAGAACAGGAAAGCATGGCCTCGCGACATTCGCCGCTACAGTTTATATTATGATGAGTTTGCAGAGAGGTGCAGGCACCATCACAACGGCGTGGTGCTATGCACTCATCAATTTTAAAAAAAACGAAAGAGACACCCCATGTTCACACGCATCATGACCTACGCTGCTGCTTGCACCCTCGCCCTGGTTTCGGCCCTAGCGTGTGCGCAATACCCAGACAAACCAATACGCCTCATCATCCCGTTTCCGGCAGGCTCGGTGACCGATACGCTGACACGAGCGATCGCACCCAGGCTGTCTCAACGGTTAGGGCAAAACATTATCATCGAGAACAAGGCAGGCGCAAACGGCGCGATTGCCGGCCAGTTGATTGCACGCGCTGCACCCGACGGCTACACCCTGATGATGGGTACCAATAGCCCGTTAGCGGGTGTACCCTTTTTAATGAAAGATCCACCCTACAACGTGCTGACCGACTTCACGTCTATCGGATTTATTGGCAACTTCACACATTTTCTGCTGGTCAATCAAGAGCTACCAGTCAAAAACCTCAACGAGCTGCTTGCTTATGCGCGCGCCAATCCGGGTAAGTTGAACTTCGGGTCTGGACACACTGCAGCATTGATTTACGGAACCCAGCTGAAAACCTTGGGCAAAGTCGATATCGTGCAGGTCTCATATAAAGGCGAACCAGAACAAACCGCCGACTTGTTAGCCAATCGTATACAACTGGCCTTTACCTCACCAGCTACCTCAACAGGCTTCATTAAAGACAACAGGTTACGGGCGTTAGGCGTCGTGCTCGATAAGCGCAGCCCGATTTTCCCAGACGTGCCGACGATGACAGAGGCTGGCTTACCAAACTTCACCAACATTAGCTGGATGGCGCTGGTAGGCCCTGCGAAACTTCCAAGACCGATCGTTGATCTTCTTAACAAAGAACTCAATACGGTGCTCAACATGCCAGAAGTGCGCGAACAACTCGCGCGTCAGTCGATGGAAAGCGCTGGTGGGTCGCCCGAAGAGCTTGATAAGATTTTGAAAGATCAACTCGTAGTGTGGCAAAAGGCGCTGAACAGTGCAGGGATTAAACCCGAGTGATTTGATTGCGGCAGATCAATGAGCCTAGACCTGCAACAGCTTCTCGTACGCGCTGCAAGCATTGATGAATTGCTTGGGCAAACCTATCAACGGCAACTCGGCCAGAAAGACAGCACTGACCGCGCTGCCTTAAGGCTTGCAGCTTGGTGTCGTTCTGCTGCAAGTGGGGATTGGGGTCTCTTGTCCAAACGACTTGCTCGCGATCACCTTTCGCTTGAGATCGTTCTCTCTAAATTCGCCGACGTTAAATTTGGATCCGACAGTAAAGAGCCTCAGTGGTTTACGGATGCCCAATGGACATATGACGCCTTGATCAGTGAGGTCGAGGACATAAATCCTGTTTTTTTATGTACCACTGCGCAAAAACCTTTCGAGACGCTTTTTTATAAGCTAGTACACGTTGCCGATACAAAAGTGATTGAAAACGTTACCGAGGATACGGTTGCCTTGCTAACGGCCTCAGCCAGAACGACTTTGTGCAGCGGGCTATTACAACGACTCACAGATTTATATGCGCCCTTGCTGTACAGCAAATTTGTCGCGCTGCTAAAAAAAAATACGCCCGATGGAAAATTACCGTCTTCAGCAGCTACGGCGGGCACTACTCAATTTCATACATTTATTACAGATTTAAAATCGACTGAATTAGCAGAAATTTTTAACGAGAAACCGGTCTTATTACGAATCACTGCGACCATCGTTAGGCAATGGATCGACACGACCGTCGAACTACTTGCACGACTGCAGTCAGATCTTGAAAACATTCGAGCGTCTATCACTCATTCAGGCCCAGACGTAAAGATCGACGCCATCAACGGTGACGTCTCAGACCCTCACAACTTTGGCCATTCAGTTCAGATCATTACCCTTGATGATCAAACAAGGCTCGTCTACAAACCTAAAGATTTAGGCTTGGACGTTGCATGGCACGATTTGATCGTAGGATTTAACGCTGAAGCACCACCCGTAGAACTCAAGCCCGTTAAAGCTATCGCATGTCAACAATACGGTTGGACTGAATTTATTGAACATACGTCATGTCAGTCGCCACAAGAACTCGAGCTGTTTTACCGTCGTTCGGGCGCGTGGTTAGCAGTCTTTCACTTATTTGCTAGCAGCGACATGCACTACGAAAACATCATTGCGCATAGCTCGCATCCAGTGCCGATTGATTTAGAAATGATATTGCAAGCAACCACCCCAGAGGCCGAGCAAGAAACGCCTGAAACAGCGGCCTTGATTGAAGCTAGCCAGAGTGTGCTGAATTCAGTCTTGATGGTCGGCATGCTACCTTCATATACAAAAAACCCCAATCATAAAATTATTGATGCGGGCGGGCTGAATGCAGTCAAACACGGAGCACTGCTTGGCATTTGGAAAAACACGAATACTGACGGTATGCGCTGGACTCAGGCCCCTAACGACTTGACAGGCACTCCCAATATCCCTCACATCAACGGCGAGTACGCTCAGTTAGGAGACTATTTACCCGCTTTCATACAGGGTTTTGAACAATATTCTCGCTTTCTGCTGAGACAACGCGACAAAAGCGGCGTTGATCAATTGCTCTCAAAGTTCCATCGGTTACCTGTACGCAAGGTGATTCGCAATACGCGGTTCTATTACATTCTTTTGCAACGACTTAAAGATCATCGCAGTATGAGTGACGGAGCAACCTGGAGTGCTCAAGCAGAGTTTTTATCGAGATTAGCAGATTGGGATTCGAAAGAAGATCTTCTTTGGCCCTTGCAAGCTGCAGAGCGACTAGCTCTGATCAATTTAAATATTCCTCACTTTACTTCGCCCAGCGATCAAGATTTAGTGAGCTCTCTCACAGGTCCTTGCACTCAAACAAATGCCACTCCTGGGCTGCAGCGCGCGGCGAAGCGGTTTCGCAACTGGTGCGATCTTGAAATTCAGCGTCAGATACAAATCATCACGGTTAGTACCAGTTTCTTGTCAAAAACGGTCGCAGAAAGCCAACAGACATATTTATTTAATCGACGCATTAAAGAAGCAATACCAAATTTCGATACGGCGTCGTTAGCCGCGGAGGCGACACGTATCGCAACAACCATCGCGCAACACGCGACGATTAAAGAACAAAGCGCCGCTTGGGTTGGACTAGATTGGCTGGGTGATTCGGAGGTCGGACAACTGGTCACGCTTGGCGTTGATTTATACAACGGAACAAGTGGCATCGCCTTATTTTTGGCGGCTCATGCGCGCTATACCAACAGCTCGCTCAGTCGTGAACTTGCCGTTAAAGCACTTGCCGCACTGAGGCTCCAGATCGTGCAGCCTTCAGCGGGTAGATGGTCTAGAGGACTGGGCATCGGAGGCGCGACCGGGCTTGGTTCTATCGTTTACGCACTGACAACCATCTCGAGCATATTCGATAGCTCTTCATTGTTAGAAGACGCCCTAAGCGCGTCGAGACTATTTTCAAATGAATTCATCGCAGCTGATCGCTCGCTCGACGTGATAGGTGGCAGCGCGGGAGGCATCTTGAGTCTGTTAGCGCTCTATCGAAAATCGCACGCCAGAGACGTGCTAGAGAAGGCCATTGCCTGTGGTGAGCATCTGTTAAGACAACCTCGACAAGGCGAAGTGGGCACACGCAGTTGGGTAGGCTTGGGGATAGGCGAAACGCGTTTAACAGGTTTTTCGCACGGCGCCGCAGGATTCGACTATGCCTTGTCAAGTTTGGGTCACGTGACGGGGCGCGAGGATTTTATGCTGGCAGCCCATGAATGCCGAGCGTATGAAGACAGCTGCTATGACAAAAACGCATGTAATTGGCCAGACTTGCGCAAGGCCGACAAGGGATCACTTTGGTCGAGTCAATGGTGCCACGGGGCAGTGGGTATTGGATTAGCGAGAATTGCATCGAGCCACTGCGATCAAACACAATCTGCAGCGCTTGTTCACGATATCGAGCATGCCGTCGAAAATGCAATGGTGAAATGGCCTCAAGGCGTCGACACGCTATGCTGCGGCACCCTTGGCGCCATCGAACTCTTGGCCGAGGCAGGTAAGCGATTGAATCGACCCACCCTTGGTCATTTATCGACTCAGCGCCTAGGGCAAATTATTGCCAATCGAAATGAACAAGGTGACTATGCCTGGAACGCTGGAGGTGCCGCTTTTAATCTTGGCTTGTTTCGCGGACTCTCTGGCGTGGGCTACACGATACTAAGACGACTAGACCCGTCGCTACCAAATGTATTGATATGGGAATAGCGTCTTGACAACGCGCGCGCAGCAGATTTATAAAACTATGACATCGGTGATGGCTGCGGACGCTTGAGCTAGAACCCTTAACCACGGAGATTATGATGAACATTGAACTTGACGAAGTTGCCTTACCTGAGATCACAGATGAGGCGCTAGAGCAGACCGCGGGCGACGCCCAAGGTCCGCACATCACACGTAGCTGGAATGTAGACACTCAGACTTCAGGTTGTTAACGCCTCGCGATCACGACTTGATCTGCTAACCCTTGCGCTAGCAGCACAGGCGCAGTCGATCAACGTCGTGACCACTGCACAAACCATTTTCATACCTCGGGTCATCGTGTCGCGTCACGAGCCCTTGCAGAACGGCACCCCACAGCTCAATCCTCACAAAACCTGACATTCGCTGCTCTCAAACGGGGCGCTAAACACTCCCCATGACTTTCTTGCGTATAACGAGCTAACGTAGCTAAACAGGGCGACTCGGTTTGCCTTGAGAAGGCTGCTACGAAACCCCTGCAGCGCCTATCAGACTGTCGGTACGAACTTGACACAACTGCGGATCAGCGTAAAACTCATTCGATAATTTTTATACTTAGCGCTAACGGCGCATAGGCAACCGATGATAATCAGTTTTTTTTCAAATGAGTTGTGGGCCGTCATATTGTTCTCAGTGATCGAGCCACTTTTTTTTCTTTACCTTTTCAGTTTCATTTTCAAAAAAGTTCTCAAACCAAAAGACACACAAGACGGTGACAGAGACTTTCTGATCAGTACGCTGACTGGTTTGATCACTCTGGCGTGTATCGTGATTGGTTTCGCGTTCTCCATCGCCATTTCAAATTTGAACCAAGCAGATTCAAATCTGTTTCGCGAGGCGACTAGAATAGTGAGCTTAGAGAGATTGTTAGTGGTTGAAGGAAGTTATCAGTCACTCGAAGCCAAAAAAAATTTGGATACCTATGCGGCCTCAATTGCTCTTGACGAGTGGCCTGAAATGGTCAAGGGTGGCCACAGCGAAAAAACCTCTCGGCTGATCGGTCAACTGCTAGAAAGTATTAATAAAATTGAACCTCTTGGAACCAAGCAAGAGGGTTTATTTACCCAAATTATGGCCGAAAGTATTGAAGTGCAACATTCTCGCATTCAACGGATTTTGAATACGTCAATGGGTATCCCTCCAATATTCGTAGGCTTGACTTGTTTGTTGATGATGCTGATCTATCTGGTCTCTTCCGTTCTATTAATCAATGCCTCGAAAATGCTTAAAATTGCCTTGCCGCTACAGGCTTGTGTCTTCTCTTTTTTCATAGGCGGTATTTGTTTACTGGATGGCCCCTATTCTGGTGCGATGCCGATCACAGCAACACCAATTTTAAAAGCCCTCGGCGCACGGTAAGTCAGTGACTTTGAGTACGAAGTTAGTGCCACAGCCAGATCAAGGCTATTGCTGTTGTTAACGTTATAGAACGCAACGAACTGAAAGTTATTCTGCCTTGATACCTGCAAACTTAATCACCTTTGTCCACTTTTCCGTGGCTTCGGCGATGATGGTTCCGAATTCTGCGGGGGTTCCACCAAGCACAGTTCCACCAAGCTCAGTAATACGGGCTTGAACCTTACTATCGGCAAGCCCCAGATTAACTTCTTTGTTCAACATATTAATAATTTCAGTTGGGGTATCTTTTGGAGCTCCGATTCCAGCAAAACCACTAGCCTCATAGCCGGGAACGAACTCACCCACTGTTGGAACATCGGGCAAAACATCCAAACGCGCTTGCGCCTGCTCGATTTTCAACTATGAATTGTTGACCAAGACGTTCCGACAGCCATTGGCCCACCAAACGAGCCTGAATGTCGGTGGCTCCTCCAGCAGCAAAGCCAACAACAATGCGAGCTGGACGCGAAGAATAGGCTTGCGCCCAGCTAAAGGGATACCAACCAAAAAACTTTCTCAACAAAAACAATGGCTTGCATACTGCGCCAAATCCAACGTCCACAGCCCAATTGCCCTAACGCATCACAAGCTAGCAGGGCTAAAACCAATCAAGCAGTTCTGAACGATACCGTGCAAGTGGACTTGAGCCGGAGGGGTCAACGGGTGCTTCTTGTGGAAAAACGATCGCCTCAGATCTTGAGCAGTGGAGAGAAGTGGTCAATACGAACAAAATCACACTTCAGTAGAGAGGTCGCTCAACGCAAGACCGTATGTCATCAAGATGCAATACGATGCAAATAACATGTGACGAAGGTTTGACCAGATTTGATAAATCTGATCAATTGTTTTGACCACCACATTGTTACCTTTTCGGATCACTCATATGAAACTGAGCTATTTGTTAAAAACCGCTTTGTCAGGTGCTTTCGTTGCACTGTTGGCGATGCCTGCTGTTGCACAAAAGACTGTTTTATCGGTTTATTCCGCTCTGGAAAATGATCAACTTGGGCCCTACAAAAAAGCCTTTGAGGCAGCGCACCCTGATATCGAAATCGCATGGGTACGCGATTCGACCGGAATCATCACTGCCCGCATTTTGGCTGAAAAAGATAACCCCCGTGCAGACGTAATTTGGGGTTTGGGTGCATCGAGTGTCGCGCTGTTCGATACCATGGGTTTGTTGCTGCCTTATAGCCCAAAGGGTGTTGATCAGCTTAAACCCATTTTTCGTAGCGCCAAGAACCCCACCACCTGGACTGGCCTAGATGCGTGGCTGGCAGTCATGTGTTTCAACACCATTGAAGGTGGTAAAAAGTCCATGCCAAAGCCTGAGTCATGGGCCGACTTGACCAACCCAATTTACAAAGACTCCATCGTGATGCCTAACCCAGCTTCCTCAGGCACTGGTTATCAGGCTGTTTACACCTGGTTGCAACTGATGGGTGAAAAAGGTGGCTGGGAGTTTATGGACAAGCTCCACCAAAACGTTGCTGTCTATACGCACTCTGGCTCCGCACCCTGTGTGCAAGCCGCTAAAGGTGAACGTGTGGTCGGTATTGGTGCTGACATGCGCGGCGCGAGAGAGAAAACAGGTGGTGCACCGCTTGACGTGATTTTGGCCAAGGAAGGTTCACCTTGGGACATGGAAGCGACTGCCATTGTCAAAGGTACAAAAAATTTAGCGGCTGCACAAAAATTGGCGGATTTCGCCGTGACGAAGGACGCCTATGAGCTCTACGGTAAGTTCTACGCCATTGTGGGTTACCCGGGTTTAAACCCTGCACCACCAAACTATCCTGCCAATGCTGAAAGCTCCATGGCTAAAATTGACTTGGTAAAAATGGGTGAAGAGCGTGCTCGTATTTTGGCCGAGTGGACCAAGCGTTACGATGCGAAGTCAGCACCTAGGCCCGTGGCGAAGTAAACCTATCGCTATCGGATAGCGCCTTGCGCCATCCCGGGTAAATCTCAGTGGCGCTGCACAAGCGCCACTTTTTATTTAATGTGTTTGTGTGAGCGCGATGACCGTCCCATACCTCGATTTGAACAAAATCAACAAACGCTTTGGTCATTTCTGGGCGCTGCGTGACGTCTCACTTCAAATCAGCCCCGGAGAATTTGTTTGTTTTTTAGGACCTTCAGGCTGCGGGAAGACAACGTTGCTGCGCATCATTGCCGGCTTAGAGAAGCAAGACAACGGTTCAATTTTTCAAATGGGACGCGACATCTCGGTCTTGCCACCTTCGAAGCGTGATTTTGGCATCGTCTTTCAGTCTTACGCTTTATTTCCCAATTTAAATGTGCGCGACAACGTTGGCTATGGCTTGCAAGGTAAAGCATGGACGCGTGAAAAGCGACAAGTGCGCGTGGACGACTTATTAAGTTTGGTCGGCTTATCAGCCTCAGCGCGCCAATATCCTGCGCAATTATCGGGAGGCATGCAGCAGCGTGTCGCGCTTGCGCGCGCTCTCGCAACATCTCCCGGTTTGTTATTGCTCGATGAACCACTGAGTGCCTTGGATGCGAGAGTACGCGCTCATCTACGCACCGAGTTGCGACAATTACACCAGCGCCTTGGGGTGACGACCATCATGGTCACGCACGATCAGGAGGAAGCATTGAGCTTGGCCGATCGCATCGTGGTGATTAATCAGGGCGGCATCGAACAAGTTGGTACACCTCAAGAAATTTACCAACAACCCCGCAGCGCCTTTGTTGCAGATTTTGTCGGTAAAACAAATCCCTTGCAAGTACAGTGGCTCTCGCCCGGCCGTTTCGATTGGCACGGGATCGAATTATGCTGCGAACACACTTCACCTCAGTCTTTGGGAGAAATGTTTACCTTGGCGCTCAGGCCAGAGGACATTGTGTTGCACGATCAAGACCGTCCTAATCTACAGGCAAGTAATTGTTACGCAGCACAAGTACAAGACCTTGAATTTTTAGGCGCCTTTTGTCGGGTTCGGGTGCATCTTCCCATTAATGGTCAAAGCTTGTTAGCCGAGGTGCCTAGTGCACAGGCGGCACGCATGGGTTTGACACGCTCCCGTCAAGTTTTTGTTGGCCTGTCTGCCGAGCGCATGCAGGTCTTCGGCCCGAACGCCAGGGCGGCGTGATCTTGACCAATTGGCAACAACTTGACTCCGACAGCGCTTGGATGCGTGTGGTCATGTTATTGCTCGGTCTATGGCTGTTGGTCACGTTGGTCTTACCCTTAGGCACTTTGCTGAGCAAGAGTTTTGCAGACGCAAATGGGACCTGGGTGGGACTCAACAACTATGCCAGCTACTTTGCGACCCCCTCTTTAACTGATTCCTTGTGGAATAGTGTATGGGTCTCTACGGTAGTCGCGTGCATCACGCTCACCTTGGCCTATGTCTATGCCTTCGCATTAACGCGTAGCGCGATGCCAGGAAAGGTGGTTTTTAAGGCCTTGGCCTTAATTCCAATTTTTGCGCCTTCTTTATTACCAGCGATCTCGTTGGTGTATTTGTTCGGCAATCAAGGGTTCTTAAAAGATTGGCTTTTTGGAACGCCGATTTATGGACCGCTGGGTATAGTGATTGCTCAGGTCTTTTATTGTTTTCCGCACGCCTTAATGATCTTAGTGGTTGCGCTGAGCATGGCCGATGCAAGGCATTACGAAGCAGCTCGTGTGCTCGGTGCCTCGCCTTTTCGCACCTTCACGACGGTGACCTTGCCGGGCAGTAAATATGGTCTGATCAGTGCAGGCTTTGTGGTGTTTACGTTGGCTATTACTGATTTCGGAATTCCCAAAGTGATAGGCGGGCAGTTCAATGTGTTGGCTACCGATATCTTTAAGCAGGTGATTGGTCAACAAAACTTTTCAATGGGTGCTGTTGTAGGTTTCGCGCTGCTTTTGCCGGCCGTCATCGCTTTCGTCGCAGATCGCTGGGTGCAGCACCGTCAGGTCGCTTTATTGAGTGGTCGGTCGGTACCGTTAGTTCCTTCCAAACACACACTACGCGATATCGGGCTTTTGATTTTTTGTACGCTCGTTGCAGGCGCTTTTTTGTTGATCTTGGGTATGGCAGTTTGGGCCTCCTTCGTCACACGATGGCCTTACAACCTCAATTTGACTTGGGCAAATTATCACTTTGAAAACTTTGATAGCGATGGCTGGAATGCGTATTTCAACTCTTTACGTATGGCCGCTTGGACAGCGGTGGTGGGTACGTTGGTCGTATTTACGGGTGCTTTCGTATTGGAAAAAACACGTGGGTTTGTGTTGATTCGCCACGCCACGCAGTTGATGGCCATGCTTTCTATGGCAGTGCCAGGTTTGGTATTGGGTTTGTCATACATATTCTTTTTTAATGCGCCTGGCAACCCGCTTGGTTTCATTTACGGCACGATGGCGATATTGGTACTGAACTCGGTCGCGCATTTTTATACTGTCAGCCACATTACTGCGACCACAGCGCTCAAGCAATTAGATAGTGAGTTTGAATCAGTGTCAACGTCACTCAAGATATCTATCGGTCGCATGTTCAAACGCGTCACGGTCCCGGTATGTTTGCCAGCGATCCTCGATATCAGTATTTATTTTTTCGTGAATGCGATGACGACTGTTTCAGCAGTGATCTTTTTGTACGGTTCGAATACAAAATTGGCGGCGGTCTCTATCGTACAAATGGATGAGGCGGGTTCCACAGCAGCTGCTGCAGCCATGGCTGTCGTGATTGTTGCCACGTCAGTCGCTGTGAAAGTCGTGCATAGTTTGCTGACTTATCAGCTACGTAAAAAAACTCAAGCATGGCGGTTACGCTGAAGTCACGAGCTAGAAGCGCAAAGCCCCGCACTGTGCGGGGCTCGTGGCATATCGAAGCGCTGCATGGCAGGTTCGAAACTTAAGTTTTGGCGGAGGCGCAGGGATTCGAACCCTGGATGCAAGTTTTAGCTCACATACTCCCTTAGCAGGGGAGCCCCTTCAGCCTCTCGGGCACGCCTCCAAACCAAGTGCGAATTCTAGCATGAGACAGGCTTAGCTCCCCCAAGCTCGGCAAGCAGATTGAACAAGCCACGGCACTTGGCTGTCCGAGCAACATCTACTTACATACTTTTACAAAAAAACACTTGATTTTTGACAATTCAGCGTTTAATATTGATATACATTAACGGCTATCATTTAGAAAATCTTGTATGCCAAGTCTGCGACTGTCAAAGTGGGGCAATAGTGTTGGGATACGTATCCCCACTGAATACTTACGTCTAACTGGGATGAAGGCCGGCGATCATCTCGAGGTAAATTTTGATGCCAATGGCGCGCTCACGCTAAGATCAGTCGCCTTCAGTAGAAAGGCCTTTGCACTCGAGCTGACGGCCCAACAACATGACATGCCGATGGGTGACTCTGTGATTGAAGCACTACGGCAAGGCGCACGCTATTAATGCTGTACGTCGACACCAGTGTGTTAGTGGCCCTACTCACTCAAGAAAGCAAGACTTCCGATGTCATAAAGTGGTACGGCAGTTGCAAACAAGACCTAGCGTCTTCGCACTGGTGCGTCACTGAATTTGCCAGCGCACTTGGCCTGAAGCAAAAAACCGGCCAGTTGACGAAAGCGCAAGCTCAGGCCTCATGGATAAAATTTGAACGTTTGTGCCAACAAGACCTGCAACTCTTATCCAATGCCGCGGTACATTTTTATGACGCAGCGCTGCTGGCCATCGACACTGCAATTAACGTGCGAGCAGGCGATGCGTTGCATTTGGCTAGCGCCACCGCAAACAAAGCTACAGGCTTAGTTAGTTTGGATGTCGGCTTGTTGAACAGTGCAAAGCTGCTAAAACTAAAACCGATCGCACTTTAAATGCCACGACCCCGCTTAAACCTGACAAATATCGCCGAACGAGACGTTAAATATATCTAACATTTACTATAAAAGTTAAATATATTTAACAACCGACACTTAGAGCCGAGTTAAACCTTAGTCGGCGCAGCCGTTTCAAGCCCAAAGGCTTTATGCAGTGCGCGAACGGCGAGCTCCATGTACTTGTCTTCGATCAGTACCGAGGTTTTGATCTCGCTGGTGCTGATCATTTGGATATTGATGTTTTCTTGTGCAAGGGTTTTGAACATCAAGCTTGCAACGCCCGCATGCGAGCGCATGCCGATACCGACGATTGAGACCTTTGCGACTTTATCGTCTGATAACACTTCGCTTGCGCCCACGGCTGGGGCGATGGCGCCCTTGAGCAGCGCGAGCGTGCGATTGAATTCGTTGCGATGTACGGTGAAGGTGAAGTCGGTTGTGCCAGCCACTGACTGGTTTTGCACAATCATATCGACGTCAATATTGGCATCGGCCACTTTGCCCAAGATCGCAAAAGCAATACCTGGTTTGTCGGGCACGCCCAACAGTGTGACTTTGGCTTCGTCGCGGCTAAAGGCGATGCCTGAAACAACGGCTGCTTCCATTTTTTCGTCTTCCTCAAAAGTAATCAGGGTGCCAGAGCGCATCTCTTCGTCTAGCGACATATTGGGATCGGTCAGTGATGACAGCACTCGGACTGGCACGCGGTATTTGCCCGCGAACTCAACAGAACGAATCTGCAACACCTTAGAACCTAGTGAGGCCATTTCAAGCATCTCTTCAAAAGAGATGACATTGAGCCGGCGCGCATCGGGTTCAACGCGCGGGTCAGTGGTGTACACACCATCGACATCGGTATAGATCAGGCACTCGTGCGCCTTGAGAGCCGCAGCCACTGCAACAGCAGAAGTATCTGAACCGCCGCGACCGAGCGTGGTGACATTACCTAAATCATCGACCCCTTGAAACCCGGTCACAACCACGACAAAGCCGGCGTCAAGATCTTGGCGGATACGAGTGTCGTCAATCGAGGTGATGCGCGCTTTGGTATAGGCAGAGTCAGTACGAATCGGCACTTGCCAGCCTGCGTAGCTGCGAGCTTTTAGGCCTTCGGCTTGCAGTGCAATTGCCAGCAAACCGCTTGAGGCTTGTTCACCGGTAGCGGCGATGGCGTCGAGCTCGCGGCCATCAGCCTCAGCTGAGAGTTCACGTGCAAGCCCAAGCAGGCGATTGGTTTCACCTGACATCGCCGAGGGCACAACGACTACTTGATGCCCAGCGGCGTGCCACTTGGCCACGCGACGCGCCACGTTTTGAATGCGTTCGACTGACCCCATCGAGGTGCCGCCGTATTTATGAACAATGATTGACATGATGTTAAATAATTAGATTCGAGGGCTCAGGCCCACGATGTCAGCGTATGAGCTACAAAGTCGACTATTTTAGCCCGAAGACAGAACAACCCGCCCTTGTTTGCAGCGAACCGCCACTGACCCATGCTGCCAAAGCAGCTCACGGTCGTGCCCCAAGGCATGCAGTTGCCGCAACTGACGAAGCAAATCGGCTAAACGGCGTTCGCCTGGCATCGCCACGCCCTGCTTTTGCAACCAATAGCGCACGACTAACGCCTGGCGGGCAGCACTTAGGGACCGCCAAGCTAAGAGGCTGAAGCTTTGATCCTCTGGTTTTACATCCATAGCCGCCAAATCAAGCGCCGCGACCTCGGCCAGCACCTCATTGGCTTCACTAGCCTGCTTGGCATGACGCACGAGGGTTTGGCACCACGCTGGCCAGTGGGTGTTTAGCACCGGCGCGAGCGCACTGCGTAAGGCACCTCGTGCGTATTTTGGGTCGGTATTACTGGGATCTTGGACTGCAGCCCAGCCAGTGCGCTGCTCGTAAGCCTGTGCGACGGCAAGTAACTCAGCCCGCTCAACCTCAAGCCAAGGTCTGAGCAGGCGCATGCCACCACGCTGCGCTTCGGCTCGCATCGCGGCAAGCCCTGACACGCCTGTACCGCGCAACAGCCGCAACAAGACCGTCTCGGCTTGATCTTGACGATGATGG
This sequence comes from Candidatus Methylopumilus sp., assembly GCA_021738045.1. Lineage (GTDB taxonomy): Bacteria > Pseudomonadota > Gammaproteobacteria > Burkholderiales > Burkholderiaceae_B > Zwartia. Next base: position 42,770 of record JAIPCU010000001.1, read on the forward strand.
GCCAACAACAGGGCGGCCACGTCATGCTCAAGGCAAAGCTGAGCCAAGGCGGTATAACGTGCGTCTCGCGCAGCGCCCTCGACACCCAAGCCAGCAGCGAGATCCACCTGCACGTGGCACACATGAAGCGGAATATTTAATTCTTGCGAAAACGTTTGTAAGTGCGCAACCCAGCCATCGGCCTGCGACATCAAGCCGTGGTGGACATGAAAAAAATAGAGTGGTCGCGGGGTGCTAGCGCAGTGCTCTGCCGCAACAAGCGCCAAAGCAACCGAATCAGCACCACCGCTCAACGCCACAGCAACTGGCGCCTGAGGAGCCAGCGCTGACAAGGCTGTTTTCAGTAAAGCAGAAAGGTTCGAGTGCATCGCGCGCGTTCGAAACTACGTTTGAAAACGCCCGTACGACAATAAACGCTCAAGACGATGATCGATCAGTTGTTGGGGGGTCATGCCCGACAATTGCCGTAGCGCATCACCCAACGAACGACGCAGCAAACGCGCCATCACGCGCGGATCGCGATGCGCGCCACCGATGGGCTCATTGACTACCCTGTCAATCAAACCAAACTCTTTTAAACGATCGGCGGTAATTGCCAACGCGGCCGCAGCGTCAGAGGCCTTATCGGCGCTGCGCCACAAAATCGAGGCACACCCTTCGGGCGAAATGACCGAGTAGGTTGAGTACTGCAACATCATGACCACGTTACCAACAGCGATCGCTAGCGCGCCACCCGAACCACCTTCACCAATAATGGTCGAGATGATTGGCACTTTGAGTTCAGCCATTGCATACAGGTTGTGTCCGATCGCTTCTGACTGACCGCGTTCTTCGGCACCAATGCCGGGATACGCACCAGGGGTATCCACAAAAGTAAAGACAGGCAAATTAAATTTTTCAGCTAGCCGCATCAGGCGCATCGCCTTACGATAGCCTTCGGGGCGAGGCATTCCAAAATTACGCGCGGCGCGCTCTTTGGTGTCGCGTCCTTTTTGATGACCGAGCACCATGCAGGGCGTGCCGTTAAAGCGTGCCATTCCACCAACAATCGACAAATCATCGGCGTACATCCGATCGCCATGTAGTTCGTGGAAGTCGGTAAAAATCTCACGCACATAATCCAGCGTATAGGGGCGCTGAGGATGACGCGCCACCATCGAGGTTTGCCAAGGCGTTAACTTTGCATAGATATCTTTGGTCAGCGTCTGACTTTTTTGTTGCAGACGACCGATCTCTTCAGAAATATCAACCGCTGAATCTGCCTGCACATAGCGCAATTGTTCGATCTTGCCTTCAAGTTCGCCTAGCGGTTGTTCAAAATCTAAGTAGGTATTGCGCATATTCATTTGCCCTGAGGGGTGACGTATTTAGTACTCGACCGGAACTGGATCAAGACTACGCCACAAGTACCAAGTCGCGACAGTTCTAAAGGGCTGCCAACCCTGTGCCACTTCACGCGCCTCGAAACGAGATACGGGTTCGCCACTGAAGTAGTGTAACGATATTGCGTTTAATAAGCCGACATCATCAAGCGGCAAGACATCGGGGCGCTGCAGATTAAAAATCAAAAACATCTCGGCTGTCCAGCGGCCAATGCCGCGAATTGCAGTGAGCTCTTCGATGATCTCTTCGTCTGGCATACGCGCCCACTTAGCGGGCTGCACAAGCTTGTCGCTAAAGTGGGTTGACAGGTCAAGAATATATTCGGCCTTACGCCCAGACAAACCCGCTGCACGCAGGCGCTCGAGCCCAGCTTGTTGCACTGAGGCGGGCGAGGGTCGCTTACCGCACTCTAGCAGCACACGTTGCCAGACCGACTCGGCAGCTTTGACCGAAATTTGTTGGCCACAAATTGAGCGCGCCAAAGTAATAAAAGGGTTACCCCGCGTGGTTAACCAAATATCCGGAAACCGCGGGATGATTTTTTTAAGAATACGATCACGCTTTACGAGTTGCGCAAGCGCGTCATCCCAGTACTCGGGCTTATCGGCCAGTGTCGCCGGAATTGCTGCGGTCATCGCTGCAATCTTACCTGCAGTTTTAGCGCTCGATTGAACAGGTCTCGCAACCGTTTTAGCTGCTGTCTTGATCATTTTAGCCGTCTGTTTAGCCACCGCCTTGACTGTTTTAGTCGTTGGCTTAGCTGATGTCTTAGCTGCTGGCTTTTTAACTGTCTTTGCTGTCGTCGTTGCCATTATTTTTGACCTTACGCGCGTCGCCACTGGGTCAGGCCACCGGGCTTGTCATCAAGCTCGACTCCTGCAGCTTTGAGTGTTGCACGAATTCGGTCAGACTCGGCAAAGTTTTTTTGTTGTTTGGCAAGTGCACGTGCAGCAATGTGTTCCTCGATCTGTTGCTCTGTTAGCGCACCGCTTGCCTCTGAGGTAATCGCAGCACCCGCAACCGCAGTCACTGCGCTGGCTTGCTCGAGCGCGCGCCGGGTATAACGCGTGGCACTTTGAAAATAAACTTTAGGATCTTGCTGCAACAAACCCAACACTGAAGCGAGTGCCTTGAGTTGCAAGCACACACTAGCATCTCGACTGCGATTGGCTTGACTGGCCAATTCAAATAACGCAGCGACCGCACCCGCAGAATTAAAGTCGTCATCCATCGCCACCTTAAAGGCTTGCGCCGCAGGGTTTGACCAGTCAATGCTGGCCGAACCGCTCGTGGGGATGTTTTGCAAGGTTTGATATAAACGATCCAGCGACTGCTGCGCGTCGATTAAATTATCGGGCGCATAGTTTTGCGCACTGCGGTAGTGGTTACGCACGATAAAAAAGCGCAACATTTCGGCTTCGCGCGGATTGACCTGATACTGCGCAGATTGGGCATCATGACCTGGTAGCTCAGTGCTCGCACCAATGGTTTGACGAATCGTACGAAAGTTGCCTAACGACTTCGACATTTTGTCAGAGTCAACCATCAACGGACCGCAGTGCATCCAAGTGTTGGCAAGCGCGCCGCCAAACGCACCTTCGGTCTGAGCAATTTCGTTTTCGTGATGCGGAAATTTCAAATCGGGCCCGCCACCATGAATATCCAGTGGCACGCCTAACAAAGCCTGACTCATCGCCGAGCATTCGATATGCCAACCTGGCCGCCCCCAACCGTAAACCGACGGCCAGCGGGTGTCGTCGGGTTCATGTTCTTTAGCGGATTTCCATAAGACAAAATCCAGAGGGTCACGCTTATTGGACCCCACAGCGACCCGCTCACCTGCCCGCAAATCATCGAGCGATTTGCCCGAAAGCTTGCCATAGCCAACAAACTCGCGCACCGCAAAATTAACGTCGCCGTCGGGCGCGTGGTAAGCCAACCCCTTTTTTTCAAGCGTGCCGATAATATTGAGCATATCGCCCACATACTCGGTTGCGCGAGGCTGATGATCAGGGTTTTGAACGCCCAACGCCAGTTCATCGGCGTGCATCGCCTCAATGAAAAACTGGGTCACCTCACCAAGCCGTTGATTGGATTGGACCGCTTTTTTGATGATTTTGTCATCAATATCAGTGATATTTCGCACATAGTTGACTTGCAAGCCGGAGGTCCGCAGCCAACGCTGGATCACATCAAAGCTCACCAGCATGCGTGCGTGCCCAAGGTGGCAATAGTCATACACCGTCATACCACAGACATACAAGCCGGCAAAACCAGCCCTTAAAGGGGTAAAGGGACGCTTAGAGCGTGACAGCGAGTCGTAAATCTGCAGCATGCTTTGTAGGGGATTAGAGGCCAGAATAGAGAAAATTAGACGCTGCGCGGTGTTCAGGCAAAAGCAGCGTTAAAATGCGAATGGTCAAGTATAGCAATTGAGGGTTTTACGCCTTGAAGCTGCCAAAAAGCATATGTTCGATTCTGTTCTCCGTTAGCACTGCAGCGCTGCTGCCAGGGCTAGGGCTTGCCCAAGTCAATTACGGCAGCGCCATCAATCAGGGGATCGTTAACCCCTTGAATCCCAACGCGACGACACAACCGCATAATCAAAATTCGCAAGGGCGAATGCCCTCGGCCATGCCTGATGCTGCGGCGAATCAGGTACTAGGCGATCAACCCAAAGAATTGGGCTGGGACGGCTTAGCCAAAGTCTTAGACGCAATTTCGCCTTCGGTTGATACGCGCGTACCCCTGACGCCCGCTGAAGTCGCTACCCGCATCGAGGGCCTGATTCGGGCCGATCGGCTGCCTGAAGCACTCGCCGAGGTCGAAAAACGTCTGGTCGTCGAAGCCAAACGCTCCACGCCCGGTACCGACGTGCAGCTTATGTTTATGCAAGCTCGTTTGTTTACAGAAATGAACCGTCTGACCGAAGCCGAAGCCATCTACCAACGCATGACCATGCGCTTTCCAGAACTTCCCGAGCCTTGGAATAACCTTGCCACCCTGTATGTCCGCCGTGACGAACTCGATCAGGCGCGCCGTGCTCTCGAGCAAGCAATCATGATTAACCCTAAATACGCCGTGGCACAGGCTAATCTGGGTGATGTGCAAATGAGTTTGGCACTGCGAGCATACCAACGTGCAGCCGCAGCAGGGGTACCCGGCCTCACCCCAAAAATTCGTACCGTAAAGACTCTAATCGAGGGCCCTGCTAAATGACCATTTTTTTAAATTGGCTGCGTGTCGTGCGCAGCCTTGTACTAGTTGGTATGCTGCCGCTAGTGTGTTTGAGCGCCCAGGCGGCGCCCCCTTCTACCTCAACCCCTAAACAAGGCGTTACTTCAATGAGCACCAACCCCCGCGTCAAAATGACCACTAGTCTTGGCGATATCGTCATCACCCTAGATGCCGCTAAAGCCCCAAAAACAGTGGCTAATTTTTTAGCCTATGTCAACGACGGTTTTTATAACGGTACGATTTTTCATCGTGTCATTGATGGCTTCATGGTTCAAGGTGGCGGCTTTGAACCCGGCCTGAAGCAAAAGCCTACCAAGGCCAACGTTGAAAACGAAGCTAACAATGGTCTGAAAAACAACAAGTACACCTTGGCAATGGCTCGCACCAGCGATCCGCATTCGGCTACCGCTCAATTCTTTATTAACGTTGCAAATAACGACTTTCTAAACCACACTGCACCCACCGCGCAGGGCTGGGGCTACGCCGTGTTTGGTGAAGTCACAGAAGGTAAAGACATTGTCGACAAAATGAGAGCTGTCGCCACGGCGAACAGTGGTTTTCATCAAAACGTGCCCACCACAGATCTCGTCATCACAAAGGCTGTCGTCCTTGAATAAGATTGCCCTTGCAGGTCCGGTCTGGCTCGCTTCAGATGTTCATTTGGGGCAGAACACCGTTCAAACCTCAGAAGCCTTTCGGGACTTTCTCAAGCTAGCCTCGAAAGAGGCGGCGGGGTTGTTATTACCGGGCGACATCTTTGACGCCTGGATTGGTGACGACGTGGCCGTCGTGGCGCCGCCTTGGCTTGCACAAGACTTGATGGCAATCAAAGCATGTGCAGCCAAGATTCCGGTATGGCTAGGTCGTGGTAATCGCGACTTTTTGATGGGTGAAGCCTTGGCCGCTGGCCTAGGCGCCCGTTTATTACCCGAGCAAGTTTTGGTCACCATTGGTGGGCGCACCATGCTGCTCAGCCACGGTGACGAGTATTGCACCGATGACCTGCCCTACCAGCAGTTTCGCGCCATGGTGCGCAATCCCGCATGGCAATCTGGCTTTTTGGCACGCAGTATCCCTGAACGACTCACGCTAGCCGCTCAGGCGCGCGGCGAGAGCATGGCTGCGAATCAAAACAAAAGCAGCGAGATTATGGATGTTAACGCCGATGCTGTGGCTGCCGCGATTCGCGCAGCCAACGTGTCAATGGTTGTGCATGGTCACACACATCGCCCTGGTCGTAACGTTTTGTCGGTAGATGGCAATCGCTGCGAACGTTGGGTGTTGCCCGACTGGGATTGCGATCATCTTGAAAACGGCGACAGCGCACGCGGCGGCTGGATGGTGATCGATGAAGACGGCCCGAGTTTATTTGATTTAGATCGCGCGTAGCCTTCAACATGCCCAATGTTTTGGGCGTACAGCGCTATTGCACAGCGTGGTCAACAGCCTGCGTTAGTTTTTTTAACGCGTACCTGTGCAATGCGCCTACCGTCGATTTGCAAAACTTCAAAATTAAAGCGCGCGTGCGGCCCAACAAACTCGCACTGATCGCCCGCCACTGGTAATTGCCCAAAGCGCTCAAGCAGGTAGCCCGCAAGGGTTGTGTAATCCTGGTCGGCATCTACCAGCCCTTCGGTATCAAGTAGCTGTTCAAGGTGATGCAAGTCTGCCGCGCCATCCACGCGCCATTGATCGGCTCCGTCTGAAACAATATCCGGAGCCTCATCCTCGTCTGGAAACTCGCCCGCGATTGCCTCAAACACATCGATGGGCGTGACCAACCCTTGAATCGTGCCAAACTCATCGGCTACCAACACCAACTGGCCGCGCGAGCGTTTCAAGATATCCATCAACCGAATAATGCTAATCGTATCGTGCACGATAATCGGCTCACGCAAGTTAACTTTGCGAATATTGCCATGCGTCAGCAGATCCGCAATCATGTCTTTCGCGCGCCCAATCCCCACCACGTCATCAACCGAAGCGCGGCACACCGGAAAAAAGCTATGAGGGACTGAAGTGATCTGTTGTTGAATGTCTTGCGGAGTGTCGTCAAGGTTAATCCACGAAATCTCAGTGCGTGGGGTCATCACAGAGTGGACAGAGCGCTCGGCGAGCGTCAAGACACCACTGACCATGTTGCGCTCTTCAACACCGAAGGTAATTGCCTGTGCGTCACCTTGCTGCGACGGGGCCGGTACGATCGTCTCATCAGGCAAACGCTTGCCTAACATTCGCAGAACGGCCTCGGCCGTGCGCTCGCGCATCGGGCGCCCCGCCTCAAGTTTGATCCCGTTGTGCCGAGCCAGCTGGTTCAAAAGTTCGATCAACACCGAGAAGCCAATTGCGGCGTAAAGATAACCCTTGGGTACTTTAAAACCAAACCCTTCAGCCACCAGCGAGAAGCCAATCATCAGCAAAAAGCCGAGGCACAAAACCACCACCGTTGGATGTGCATTCACAAAGGCGGTTAAGGGCTTTGAAGCAATCAACATGATGCCCACGGCAATCACCACAGCAGCCATCATCACCGGCAAATGATCAACCATGCCAATCGCAGTAATCACTGCGTCGATTGAAAAGACCGCGTCTAACACGACGATCTGGGTAACAATCACCCAGAAATCAGCGTAAGTCCTGGCCTCACCGAGCTCGCGGCGCGTGCCCTCAAGGCGCTCGTGCAACTCAAGCGTACCTTTTAGAAGCAAAAAGAAACCGCCCACCATCAAGATGAGATCACGACCAGAAAACTCAAAGTCCCAAAAGCTTAACCAAGGCTCTTTGAGCTGTACCAGCCAAGAGATGCCCATCAGCAAGCCCAAGCGCATGATCAGGGCCAGAGACAGACCAATAATGCGCGCGCGATCACGCTGGGCCGGCGGTAGTTTGTCGGCAAGAATCGCGATAAAAATCAGATTATCAATACCGAGAATGATCTCGAGTACGACAAGGGTAAAAAGGCCGACCCAGATGGTTGGGTCATACAGCCACTCCATGGAGGGCTCCGAAAGTTACTGAGTGTTTGATGGTAGCCGATAAACACCCCTATCAGGCACCATCTCAGGTGGGTTAAGCCCCCACAACGTTATGTAGTATTTAGCCAGACTTAATTGCTACTTTCAAATAGACGGCAGCCAACGTCTGGTCACTTGCGAGTTGACATCGTCAAGCCCAGCTTAGGCTTGACGCACGTCAAGATCACACCTTAACAAAACCCAACATCTGCGTGAAAATCTTAGGCGTTGCGGCCAACACGTTGCCAGATTCCATCCAGGTTTGCTCGCCCTCTAAGTCAGACACTAGCCCGCCTGCCTCAAGCACCATTAAGCTTGCCGCAGCCATATCCCACTGCTTTAACCCAATCCCGCAAAAACCATCTAGCCTGCCAACGGCAACGTAGGCCATGTCAAGCACTGCTGAGCCTGTGCGACGAACACCTGCGCACCCGCGTGCCATTTCAAGATAACGTGGCGCGGATAAGTCATCAGGGCCAACTGAACCGGGCCAGCGGGCACCCAGCAACGCATCGTGAAACTTGGTTTGTGCGGTGACGCGCATGCGACGGTCATTTAAAAACGCGCCGCCACCGCGACTCGCCGTGAACATTTCGTTGCGCGAGGGATCATAAATGACAGCATGCATCACTTGCCCGCGTTGACGCAGTGCAATTGAAATCGCGTAGTTCGGAAACCCATGAATGAAGTTGGTGGTGCCATCGATGGGATCAATGACCCATTCGTTTTCAGCAAGTTCGCCTTCGGGTGTGTTGCCATGTTGGCCAGACTCTTCAGCTAAAAAGGTGTGCTCTGGATAGGCAGTACTCAAAAGGCTGATAATCTCGTCTTCGGCGAGACGATCGACTTCCGTGACATAATCGCGAGGCCCTTTACGGGCGACTTGAAGGCGATCTAAATCGAGGCTTGCGCGGTTGATAATGGTGCCGGCGCGCCGGGCCGCCTTGATGGCGGTATTAAGCATCGGGTGCATAAAGGGTGCTTTATTTAATTAGGCTAAACAGGGATTTTAGATGACTCTGGATTTTTCTCGTGTTCGCTTCATCATGACCGAGCCCAGCCACCCCGGAAACGTCGGTTCGGCGGCCCGTGCGATCAAGACCATGGGCTTTGACGAACTGGTGCTGGTTGCCCCAAAAATACCCGACATCACGCTTGAGCCTGACGCGAAAGCGCTAGCCAGTGGTGCCTCAGATGTTCTAGAACGCGCCCAAACCTATCCCACCCTTAGCCAAGCGCTTGAGCCTGTCACACTATCTTTTGCCTTAACCGCCCGTGCCCGAGACCTGGGGCCTCCTGTGTGCGATATCCGGCAGGCCGCGCAACTGGCACGCGAGCACCTGCGCGAGCATCCTCAGGGGCGTATCGCCCTTGTGGTGGGCACTGAGCGCTCAGGCCTGACCAACGAGCAGGTCAGTTTATGCCACCGGGCCTGTACCATCCCTGCCAACCCTTTGTATAGCTCTTTAAACGTCGCCCAAGCCATGCAGTTAGGCGCTTTTGAGATGCGCTACGCCTTGCTCGGCTTTGAGGCAGGTCAATCGGTATCGCCGCTTAGCCGGGCAAAGGTCATGGCGCTCGCGGCTGATCCCAATAATGCATTGGATATCAATGCCTTGCCTGAACCATCTAAACCCTCAGGCAGCCGCCCTGCCAGTAGCCAGACACTACAAGCCTTATTGGCGCACTGGCAAGAGGCCTTAATCGCGGTTGAATTTTTAAACCCGGCACACCCCAAGAAATTGATGCCGCGCATGCAGCACTTTTTTAATCGCAATGACCTGACCGTTGACGAGGTTGATATGTGGCGAGGCGTATGTACCGCGATGATTGACACCGCTCGCCGCGCGAAACCCCCTTCGTGATCCGGTTAATCACCGCCCGCAGTCATCTTTGATCTACCATCGTCTTTATGCTGAACAAACTTCGCGAAACTATTGCCTGTATCCTCGAGCGTGACCCAGCGGCTCGCAGCAAGCTCGAGGTCATCACGTGTTATCCAGGCTTTCATGCCATGGTGGTCCACGGCGTTGCGCATCGGCTTTGGGTGGCCCAATGGTTTTGGTTGGGGCGCTTTATTTCGCACTTGGGTCGGATCCTGACTGGCATCGAAATTCACCCTGGCGCCACGATTGGTCGCCGTGTCTTTATTGATCACGGGTTCGGCGTGGTAATTGGCGAAACCGCCGAAATCGGCGACGACTGCACCATCTATCAGGGCGTCACCTTGGGCGGGACTCGGCTCTACAAAGGCGCCAAGCGCCATCCAACCCTGGGTAAGGGGGTTGTGGTCGGTGCGGGAGCACAAGTGTTGGGTGGATTCACTGTTGGCGACGGCGCGCGCATTGGATCGAACGCAGTGGTCGTCAAGCCTGTCCCTGCTGGGGCGACCGCGGTGGGCAACCCTGCGCGTTTGATTGAAGCCGCCCCTCAGACAACAGACGCCACAGCGGCTCACGTGCAAGAGCCGGTTGCACAGAGCGCTCAGGGCACGCATTCTGTTCAGACCACTCACAATGCTCAGACGATGCACGTCGCTTCGGCGACGAACACGGCTCAGACTACCCAAACTGCTGAGGACAGGCACTCAGGTGAAAAGCAGAGCATTTCAACCCCGCTATCGCCCTGCGATGCGGATTGGGATGCGGCACCACTGAAAGCCTTACTCGACAAAGGGGCGCCCGCCTCAGGCTCGCCCGCGTCAGCTGACTCGGCAAGCGAGTCAGCCGGGTTCACCGCCTACGCGGTTGACCCAGGCGCTGGTGACCCGCTAGTCAAAGTGTTGCATGAGCTCATTAACCACGCCGCGGCGCAAGATGCGCGTATTGCGCAACTTTGCCAAACCATCGAAGCGATGGGCTCGCAAGTCAAGGGGCAAACTGCACCCCTTGATGCTCAGCGTTTAAATAAACTCGTTGACGAGTAAAGCGCTCGACGCGTGGTTACTCGGCCTTAGCGCCAGCGCTTTTTACGACCACGCCCCAGCTCTCGGTTTGTGACTTAAGAAACTGATCAAATTGTTCGACCGTACCTGAACCGTTCGTTGCACCCAAGTCGTCTAAGCGCTTTTGAACATCGGGCTTAGCCAAGACTTTATTCATTGCGACGTTAAGCTTGGCAATGATCTCTTTTGGCGTGCCCGCAGGTGCTGCTAAGCCAAACCACGAAGATACGTCAAAGCCCGGAAAACCAGATTCTTGCATCGTGGGGACATCAGGCGCAGCGGGCGAACGCTTAGGCGAGGTAATCGCTAACGCACGCAATTTACCTGCTTGCACCAAAGGCCAAGCCGTTGGCATATTGTCAAACATCATCTGCACTTGCCCACCCATTAAGTCAGTCAATGCAGGCGTGCTGCCCTTGTAGGGAATATGCGGAATATCGAGCTTGGTTGTCAGCTTGAACAACTCACCCGTCATGTGGATCGAGGTACCTGCGCCCGATGAGGCAAAATTCAAAGCGCCTGGGTTTTTCTTGGCGTACGCGATCAACTCTTGAACGCTATTGACCGGCACTTTGGGATTAATCACAAGCATGTTCGGCACCTTGGCGGCCAGGCCGATGGGGCTAAAGTCTTTGATCACATCAAATTTCAAATTCGAATACAGCGTGTGATTGATCGCATTGGTGACCGCCATCATGAATAAGGTGTAGCCATCGGGCGCTGCGCGCACGACTAACTCGGCCGCGATATTGCTGCCTGCACCCGGTTTGTTTTCAACGACAAAACTTTGACCTAAGTCTTCGGTCATGTCCTTAGCGAGGATACGGGCGAGCACGTCTGTCGAACCGCCTGCCGAGAAGCCGACCACGATGCGTACGGGTTTGGTCGGGTACGGGGTTTGCGCTTGCGCCGAACTTGACATCATCCCAAAAGGGGCGAGCAAACTACAGGCTAACAGCGCAACAGAACGTGCAGATTTAAATAGCTTCATGGCGGGGCTCCTATCTATCGGTGTATTCAACTTGCGAATTATAGGTGGTGCACGCGTGGTGCTTGGTTTTTTCACCTCGAATGATCAATTCTCACAAAATCCAAAGCCAGAATAACGCCCAGCTGCCCATATCCGCCGAGCCTGATCGGACAAACTTGTCACTACTCCCCTGCAGGAGCCAAAAAAGCAATGTCATACTCGGTTACAGGTCGCATCGCCCTAAGCCAAGCGACATCGCCCGCCGCAATCACAAAGCTTGACTTCACTACTGGGTGCGTATAAAATTTTATACAAGGTTTGTAATGAGTTTCGAAAAAGACATTCGCTGGTTAGGATCAAGTTACAGCGATCTACTAGCATTTCCAGATGAAGCACGGCGAGTTGCTGGATTTCAGTTAAGCAAGATTCAATTTGGTTTAGATCCAGACGACTGGAAACCTTTTGATGTTGTTGGTGCGGGTACTAAAGAAATTCGCCTACGTGAAAGTGGTGGTAGCTATCGTGTGATGTACGTTGCCAAATTTGAAGATGCAATCTACGTCTTGCATTGCTTTCAAAAGAAGACTCAGACAACCAATAAGCAGGACAAAGATATTACCGAGGCACGCTATCGTGCCGTAGTCAACGCGAGACAGTCAAAAATATGAAAATCGACACAGAGATCCAACACGTCACGAAGTCTGGTGCGAACCTCTTTTTGGAACTTGGCTTTACGCCAGCTGAAGCCAAACGTTTGCAGGCGGCGTCTCGCAAACAGATCAATGACACCCAGCTTCTAAAGCAACAACTGATGGCCGAGCTATCTGTCTGGATTAGCGAACATCACCTCAAACAAGCCGAAGCCGCCGAGATTCTTATGGTTTCGCGCCCGCGCGTGTCAGACGTGGTGAACAGCAAAACAGGCAAGTTCACCATCGACACCTTAGTTGAGATGCTCAGTCGTATCGGCAAACCGGTCAAGCTAGCTGTGGGCTGATACCTGCATGATGTTTCTTTAACTACAAAAAAATTTCAATGGACATCACATTTGACTCTGCCTGAAAAAGAACTAACCGAACACACTCCGATGATGCAGCAATATCTGCGTCTTAAAGCTGAGGCGGGGCCGTTGCTGCTGCTTTACCGCATGGGTGACTTCTATGAGATGTTTTATGAAGACGCTGAGCGCGGTGCAAAGCTGTTAGGTTTAACGCTGACGCGGCGCGGCTCATCAAATGGGGTTCCGATCCCGATGGCGGGGCTGCCTTACCACGCAGCCGAGCAATACTTGGCTAAGCTCGTGGCGCAGGGTGTCTCGGTGGCTATTTGCGAGCAAATCGGCGACCCTGCCACAAGCAAGGGCCCAGTCGATCGCAAAATCGTGCGCATTGTTACGCCAGGCACGCTCACTGATGAAGCCTTGCTGCCCTCAAAAGCCGATCGCTGCGTGGCCGCCGTGTTTGTGCCGCGCAAAGGTCATAAAGCGCAACGTGCTGGCGTAGCCTGGCTGAACTTAGCAAGTGGCGAGTTCAAACTGTCTGAGTGCGCCGCTGAAGCGCTTGATTCTGAACTACATCGCATTGATCCGGCTGAAATCATTTTTGCTGACGATGCTCAGCTTGATCTGACGCTACATTGTGCCGCGACCAAGATACCGCCTTGGCATTTTGAGGCCGAGCAGGCGCAGGCACATTTGCTGGCGCACTTTAAAACTGAATCGCTTTCGGGCTTTGATGTGGATGACCTACCTACCGCGCTATGCGCTGCGGGTGCGTTGTTGCGTTATGCCGGGCGTACTCAGGCACATGCGCTATCGCATGTGCAGACCTTGGCGGCCGATCGAGCTAGCCAGTATGTATTGATGGATCCGGCAACGCGTCGCAATCTTGAGTTAACTCGCACCCTTTCTGGCGAAGAGGCACCAACGTTATTTTCGATTTTGGATAACTGTTGCACGCCGATGGGAAGCCGCTTATTGCGTCGGTGGTTGCATCACCCCTTGCGTGACAACGCGCCGGTGCTTGAGCGCCAGCAGGCGATTGGCAGTTTGATGACGGCTAGCGCACAGCACAGCGCCTTGCTTCATGCGACGCCACTATTACAAGCCCTGCGCACTGAACTCAATAAGCTCCCCGATCTTGAACGTATCGCTACGCGTATCGCGCTGCTGTCGGTGCGCCCGCGCGAGCTTGCGAGTTTGCGTGATGCCTTAGGTGCCTTGCCGGCGCTGCAGCAACAAGTACTTTCGGCCCTCGTGCCGTCGCAGTCGTCTGAACCTTTAGCAACTTCGACGCCGCGCTTGCAAGCTCTCGCACAAGCACTCACCCCACCTGAAGGCTTGCAAGAACTATTAACACACGCCATCGCGTTAGAGCCAGCCGCCCTAGCGCGCGATGGCGGTGTGATCGCCACGGGCTTTGACGCCGAGCTTGATGAGTTACGCGCCATCTCAACTGACAACGGCGCCTTTTTACTTGAGCTTGAAGCGCGCGAACGCGCTCGCACTGGCATCGCCACGCTGCGTGTTGAATTTAATCGAGTACACGGATTTTTTATTGAAGTCAGCCGCGCGCAGTCTGAAAAAGTGCCTGACGATTATCGTCGGCGCCAGACACTTAAAAACGCCGAGCGCTACATCACCCCAGAACTCAAATCCTGGGAAGATAAAGTCTTATCTGCACAAGACCGTTCACTTGCCCGCGAAAAGTGGCTGTTTGAGCAACTGCTTGAACAACTCACTGCGCAAGTCAAACAACTAGCACAGTGCGCAATAGCCTGCGCTGAGCTTGACGCCTTAGTCTCACTGGCACACCACGCCCAGCACCATCAATGGGTGGCGCCAACACTGTTAGATCACTCGGCCATTGAGATCACTTTAGGCCGTCATCCAGTCGTTGAACGCGCGATCGAGCGTTTTACGCCGAATAGTTGTTCGTTAAATGCGCACCGTGCTTTATTGGTGATTACGGGCCCGAACATGGGCGGTAAATCAACCTACATGCGACAGGTTGCGCTCATCGCTTTATTGGCGCGCGTAGGCAGCTTTGTGCCAGCGCAAAGCGCAGCGATTGGTCCACTTGATCGGATCTTTACACGTATTGGCGCAGCCGATGATTTAGCCGGCGGGCGCTCGACCTTCATGATGGAGATGATTGAAGCGGCTGCTATTTTGGCTTCGAGTTCGGCACAAAGTTTAGTGTTGATGGATGAGATTGGACGCGGTACATCCACCTATGATGGCTTGGCGCTGGCCTGGTCGATTGCGCAACGCTTGGTCACACATAACCGCGCACTGACGTTATTTGCGACCCATTATTTTGAAATCACCCGAATGCCTAGCGAGCAAGCAAATACCGCAAACGTGCATCTTGCAGCAGCTGAGTCTCCCTCGGGTATTGTGTTTTTACATGAAGTGAAAGACGGGCCTGCCAGCCGCAGCTACGGGATCCAAGTGGCGCAACGCGCGGGTATCCCGCAGGCGGTGATTCGTCATGCCACCCGCGAGCTTGAACGACTTGAGGCACAAGGCGCACCGACCCCACAGCTAGGATTGTTTGGTGAAGTGGTGGATGCCGAGGCGCAAGCTGCTGCCGCATCGGAAATCAGCGAAGCGCAAGAGGCGTTACAACAAACCTTAGCCGCACTTGACCCCGATACTTTAAGCCCGCGCGAAGCACTTGAGGCGTTGTATCAACTTAAAAAACTGCAACTTTGATTCGCTTCGTATTCAATTTACGCTACGTACCTATCTTGCGCAGATACGAACGGCAGACAACGCACTGAGAACAGGCTAAACATAATGAATCCAAATAAACCTCTTGCCTTGCTTGGCGGTTTGACCCCCACCCAGTTCATGAAAACCTACTGGCAGCGCAAGCCGCTAGTGATTCGGCAGGCGTTTGCCAGTTTCAAGCCACCCGTTTCTACTGTAGCCCTCAAAAAAATGAGTCGCCGTGACGATGTCGAGTCGCGCTTAGTGTGGCGCGAGAAAGGTCAATGGCAAATGGATCGCGGTCCCTTCGCGCGTTTACCAAAGGCTTCAGAGCCTGACTGGTCACTGTTGGTGCAAAGCGTCGATATCCAAGACGACGCAGCCTGTGCCTTAATGAATCAGTTTCGCTTTGTGCCCGATGCACGCCTAGATGACTTGATGATTAGTCTGGCGACAATAGGTGGTGGTGTTGGGCCACACTTTGATAGCTACGATGTCTTTTTATTGCAAGGCCAAGGTCGCCGGCGTTGGCAGATCAGTCAGCAACGCGATCTCACACTGATCCCTGACCTGTCACTCAAAATTTTAAAAAACTTTATCCCTGAAGAAGAGTTTGTTTTAGAGCCTGGCGATATGCTATACCTGCCGCCACAAGCGGCGCACGATGGTGTGGCGCTTGATAATGATTGCATGACGATTTCAATTGGTTTTCGGGCACCCGATCAAGCCGCCTTGGCCCGCGGCATGCTCGAAGCCGCTGCGGATCAAATCGTGGCACGCGCTGGGCTTGCTAGCGGCCCCTTTGGCGAGCCCCCCTTGCCCGGCCCAAAGCTTGATGCGTTGTATCGCGACGCAGGGCAAGAAGCCAGCGCACACCCCGCTGAGATCCCCGATGGTTTGATTGACGCCGCGGTGCAAGCGGTGTCTAAAATCCAATTTAATGCAGCACTGGCACAGCGATTTTTAGGATGCTGGCTGACTGAGCCAAATCAGGCTGCGGTGTTTGATAGCAATTATGGTGATGACGACGATGATCGCGATATGATGCACGATGGCGAGTCTGACAATGAGGCCATGCAAGGTCAAGAAGCACCATACACACACTGGGCGCTCGACCGCCGCACCCGCATGTTGTATCGCGGCAAGCACTTGTTCATTAACGGCGAGGTCGCGCCTGTTGCCGCTGAAGCAGGCCTAAAAATTTTGGCCGACGCCCGCGAACTATCGGGCGCTGACCCAGCCGCACAAAAACTCACGCCTGAAGCGGTCGATACACTCACCGAATGGCTGGAGGCTGGGTGGATTCATTTGGTGCGCAGGTAGTCTCGTTTTAAGATCTTTAACAAGCTGGCGGGCAACACCTCGACCGCCGATTTTGAATAAATCTTGTTCTAATCGAGACAAAATGAAACAACGCAAACTATTAGCTTGATGTGCTAACTCACTTCGCCGTCAAGCATCCTGCTTTCTCAATAAATTTAATCACCTCATCCAGGCCGTCGCCGGTTTTGAGGTTGGTCATTACCCAAGGGCGATCGGCGCGCATGCGGGCGGTGTCGTGGCGCATGACGTCGAGGTTGGCACCCACGTAGGGTGCCAAATCTGTTTTGTTAATCACTAACAAGTCACTACGTGTAATGCCGGGGCCGCCTTTGCGGGGGATTTTTTCACCACCGGCCACATCAATCACATAAATTGTGAGATCGGATAAATCAGGACTAAAGGTTGCAGCCAAGTTATCACCACCTGATTCAATAAAGATCAAATCTAAATCAGGAAACCGTTTTTGCATGCGATCAATCGCTTCAAGATTAATTGAAGCATCTTCACGAATCGCAGTGTGCGGGCAACCACCGGTTTCGACACCCATGATGCGATCAGCGGTGAGTGCTTCTGCGGCCACCAATAAGCGTTCGTCTTCTTTAGTGTAGATGTCATTCGTGACCACAGCCAGTTTGTATTGGTCGCGCATGCGTTTGCATAAGACTTCAACAAGCGTGGTTTTGCCCGAGCCAACGGGGCCACCGATACCAACGCGCAAGGGATTTGTTTGGGTAGAAGCGTTCATGGTGCAATCCTAGATTAATAACCGCTAAAAAAATAATTTGGAACAAGATCGACTTTTCTGTTGACTGGAGTATTCAGATTTAATCTTTAGAACGGATGCCGAGAGTCGCCATCGCATCAGAATCAAAGATCAATTTTTTACCACTGCGTTAACTTCTAAATAAACGACTGTATTGCGATTCATGCCTGGCGCTTGCCAGGGCCAGGCCAAAGGCTGCCGAGCCTACGTGAGCGGGGTCGATTGACCGGGCAATCTCAGTGGCGCGCTCGACGTCGCCTTTCAAGCGATGCAGCAACGTCTGACCATCAATTTGCCCCAACGGAATAATTTTGACCGCTGCGAGCGCTTGGTTTTCGACCCAACTCCATAGATAGGCGGCAAGTGCCATGTCCTCATCTATCCCAGAAATCGCCGCTAACGCAGCATACGAGGCAGGGTAAGTCCATTGTTCGATCGACAGTGTATTAAGCGCTGCCCCTTGAGGCCACTGCGCAAACAGCTTAGTCATCGAATGCCCCATCTGCACAGACTCAAGCCTGAACTCAGCAGTTTCGCGCAAGGCATACAGCTCTTGATTGGCCACGACTAAGGCGGGCCAATCCTGTTGCACCACCGCACGATGGCACGCTAGCCACAGGGGCAGCTCTTGGCGAGCAAGATTCAAAAGTAATACGTCACGAATCCAAACATAGGCTTGCTCAACTTGAGTCACCCACCGATCTTCGATCGCTTGTTCTAAGCCTTGCGAGTAGGCAAAGCCACCGATAGGTAAGGCGGGGCTTGCCAGATGTAGCGCAGCTAATAACGATTGGATTTGTGTCAGCGCAGGGCTGCTGGGTGGCGCAGACTGCTCTGGCTCAGGAGCATTGGCTAGCTGCAGCGGTGTCATCTGCTCACGACTTTGCGCGCGCATGCGCCGCAATTGAGAGTTCTTCGCCAAGATTACCCATGGCTTGATCATGTTCTTCAACACCACACTCGCTCGCATGGTGATGGTGGTGATGCCCGCCGCCCTGCCCTGCAGCGTAAGCACCACCCTCAGGGATAAAAGCCTGCTGCACCACCGTTACCGTGCCGCCCAAGCGCCGCACCATGTCAGCAAGTACAGGATCAGGTTGGATCCACACGGCTTCGGTTGACAGCATTGCTCGCACGTGGCGATTGGCCAGGTGATAAACAATACGCATCAACTCAAACGGACTACTAGCCTGAATACAAAAGAGCTCTTCAACTGCGGCTTGCACCATCACACGCTCACCTTGATCGCCGCACAAGACATCACCATGCTGCATATGTTCAGTACGTGGCAAGATCACGGCCACCGCACGGCCATTGGGCAACATCGCTGCCAAACGCCAACGCTGTCGATCTTCTAGCGTGAGTTCAAGCACGGGCCAGGGCTCTGGCCAAGCCGAGCTGTCGTTACGCAACTGTGGGTCATCGTGTGCGCGGCGCGCATTCAACATGATTGCCATGCTATGCCTCAACCAATAACAAAGATCGCCTTGCGTTTTGCACTGTCAACATAATCGCCCCCGTTCAACCTAAAACAAAAAGTAGCGTTGCGCCATCGGCAAAATCTTGGCTGGCGGGCAATCGAGTAGGACGCCATCCGCATAGACCTTGTAATTTTCAGGGCTTACCGTGATTTTGGGCGTTGCCGCGTTGAGCTTCATATCCGCCTTAGTCAAACTGCGAATGCCCTGCACTGCGGCCACATGACGCTTTAAGCCCAATTCAGCTGGCAAACCTTTGTGGATGGCAATGCCTGACATAAAGGTAATGCAACTGGTCGCAATCGCACTTTGCGCAGCACCAAACTGTGGTCTGAAATGCACGGGTTGCGGTGTGGGGATCGACGCATTCGGATCACCCATCAAAGCCATTGCAATCTGCCCACCCTTAATGACGGTAGAGGGTTTGACGCCAAAAAATGCTGGGCGCCACAACACTAGGTCGGCGAACTTACCCACCTCAATTGAACCGACCTCTTTATCCATACCGTGCGTAATCGCGGGGTTGATCGTGTACTTGGCGATGTAACGTTTGATGCGTGCGTTGTCGCTGGTTGACGGATCCGAGAAACCCGCCTCGCTCATTGAGCCACGTTGCTCACGCATTTTGTGTGCGGTCTGCCACGTTCGCATAATCACTTCGCCCACGCGCCCCATTGCCTGGCTGTCTGACGAGATCATCGAAAACGCGCCGATGTCATGCAAAATATCTTCAGCGGCAATGGTCTCACGACGGATACGACTTTCAGCAAACGCAATGTCTTCGGCAATCGATGCATCAAGGTGATGGCACACCATCAACATATCAAGATGCTCATCGAGCGTGTTAATCGTGAACGGCCGCGTCGGGTTGGTCGATGAGGGCAATACATTTGCTTCACCACAAATGCGGATGATGTCAGGCGCATGACCACCCCCTGCACCCTCGGTGTGATAAGTGTGAATCACACGCCCTTTGATCGCATCAATCGTTGCCTCGACAAAACCTGATTCGTTCAACGTGTCGGTGTGAATCGCCACTTGCGTATCAGTTTCGTCAGCCACACTTAAGCAGTTATCGATGGCAGCTGGCGTGCTGCCCCAATCTTCGTGCAACTTCAAGCCGACGGCACCCGCTTCAATCTGCTCGTGTAAAGGGACCGGCACCGATACGTTGCCCTTGCCTAACAAACCGATATTGATCGGGTAAGATTCCATCGCTTGCAGCATGCGCGCCAAGTGCCAGGGGCCTGGTGTGACGGTGGTAGCAAATGTGCCAGTCGCTGGGCCTGTGCCGCCACCAATCATGGTGGTCACACCAGAGCTCAAGGCCTCTTCGATTTGTTGCGGGCAAATCAAATGGATATGGCTATCAATACCGCCTGCAGTCACGATCATGCCTTCGGCTGCGATCACTTCAGTAGCGGGCCCCACCACAATGGTGATGCCCGGTTGGATATCTGGATTACCAGCTTTACCGATGCCCGAGATGCGACCATTTTTAATCCCAATATCAGCCTTGACGATACCCCAGTAGTCGATGATCAACGCATTGGTCAACACGGTATCCACGCAATCTTTACTCATGCGTTGCGATTGCCCCATGCCATCACGAATCACCTTACCGCCACCAAACTTCACCTCTTCGCCATAAATGGTGAAATCTTTTTCAACCATCGCAAACAAGGCCGTATCGGCTAAGCGAATTCGATCACCCGTGGTGGGGCCATACATCTCAGCGTACGCTTGTCTTGAAATCTTCATTTGTCGAGTGCCCCCATTACCAAGCCTCTGAAACCGTACACGAGTCGATCACCCGTTAAGGCGACGAGCTCAACCTCGCGCTCTTGACCTGGCTCAAAACGCACCGCAGTACCTGCCGGTATATTTAAACGAAACCCAGTGGCTTGCGCGCGATCAAAACGCAGCGCCGAATTGGTTTCGGCAAAGTGGTAGTGCGAGCCGATCTGCACAGGACGATCACCAGTGTTCGCAACCAGCACTTTCGTCAACGTACGGCCAGCATTAATTTCAATTTCACCAGGCGCTACGATCATCTCGCCCGGAATCATTGGTGTTGCACTCATCTTTTTCTCCAAAATGTCTCGGCGGATGGTTACTGAATAGGTTGATGAACGGTGACAAGCTTAGTGCCATCCGGAAACGTCGCCTCGATTTGAATATCGGGGATCATTTCAGAAACACCTTCCATCACGTCTTGTCGAGTCAAAATATTGCGGCCTTCGCTCATCAGTTCAGCAACAGTTCTGCCGTCGCGTGCACCTTCCATGATGGCTGCCGAAATCATGGCAATCGCTTCGGGCACATTAAGCTTTAAGCCACGAGCACGCCTGCGCTCGGCCAGCAAGCTTGCCGTAAAAATTAACAATTTGTCTTTTTCGCGCGGTGTCAGATCCATAGTTACCCCTTAACAACTTTTATTATCGTAATCATCAAGTCGCCCACAAGCGTGGTGCAACAGCTGGCAAACCAAGCACGACCGGGCGCAACTGCGCCCAAGCGTCTTGTAATAAAAACTTAAGTTCACGCGGTTCAGCTAACAGCCGAACCACCAATAAACGAGGATGAAGAATTGTCCAGGCCAATTGTGTTGAATGCTCACGCAAGGCCTGTACTATTGCTTCAGTAAACGTTTTAGACGCTGGCAAAATCGCCCACAGCGTTGCGCAGCTATAGTGCCCACGCAGGCCGATTGGCGAGGCAAATAATGCGTCATCACCTACCAAGGCCAAGCGGTCGTGCCAAATCAGTTGCCCATCAATTTGAATTTTTAGCGATTGACGAAAATGACCTTCAGCAAAAGATTCGCCAGAGGCATGGCGACCAAAGATGAGGTGATCCCAACCTAACATTGCACCGTGCTCACCTACCCTGATATCAAGATCAGAACGCACACGTGCCCGATTAAAGACAATGGTCTCTTGAGGCAGCCACTCGAAGGCACCCTGCAAGTCAATATCGATTAACTGCGAAGCCTCAAGCGAAGCGTTTGCGCCATACCACTTCGCGGCAGAGGGGGTCGTGACCAAACCATGGCTGCCGGGTTGACTATTGATAAGCACTTCAAGTCGATCACAGCCGGCGATACCGCCCGGTGGATGGACGATGATTGCGTGACAAGTCGAAGCGCCTTCTGGGTACAGGGCTTTTTGAATACGCAAGGGCCCGAGGTGCTGATGATTGAGCCGTGTTTTAAGACCAGGATGGATGGGATCAAGATTGAAGTCGAGCGACAGGCGTGCCGTCCAAGACGCGAGCGCTGACTCAGTCGCAGGAGAGCCTGAGGGGTCTGAGTCATTAGACCAATGTCGCTGATCACCGGGATGCATGAATCAAAAAAAGTAAAGGGTTGATGGGCAAAGCTTTAGTCTGATTATCAGCGCTTCATTGCAGGCAGAGTTCAAGACAGAATCAGCAAAAGAAACGCATGCGTGACGAAAGACAGTCTATGACCTGGCCCAGTGCTCTTACGCAATTAAAACATCATCATGACGAATCTTTAAGCGAGATGCAAAGAGAATTATCGGGTCGTACAAGAGATAACAACAAGAAGCCAGAAATGCACCATTTTGGTACATTTGACGCTACAAAAAGGTGCGTCGCCTGTTCGCATTAAACTTCCCGCTTGGGAGCGATTCGTCGATACAGTGATTTGAAGTCGCTGTTCAATTTATTTCGATCTTGTAACGCCACCTAGCATGGGTTTTGCTCCTGCAAACCAAAAAAAA
>JAIPCU010000044.1 GCA_021738045.1 Candidatus Methylopumilus sp.
ACCAAAACTGCTTGCCCCGATAAGCTAAGGACTTTGCAACATTCTCAAAGTGAGATAACACAACGGTGAGTCGACTCACTTTCAGGCAAGCACCATCACTTTGGTGACCACTCAACGGTGAGTCGACTCACTTTCAGACAAGCACCATCACTTTGGATATAACCTAGCGTTGATCATTTCATCGAAGTAAGAGAGGTTATCTCGTACATCGTAAGATTTGCCGTTCGCCCTGATCGAACCGTTTGCCAATTGAAAGCTTGCCCGCAATCCTTCGCGCGTCTCGGTCGCCAACCCGAGCATGAGGGCTAGACGCTTTTGTGTGTTGTCAATGATCCGCCCCTGCGCCTCAAGTTTGCCATTCGCCTTGACCGACTGAACCAGCGAGAACTTGCCAGCGGCCGCAGCATCAGGCTGACTGACTTCGATCAAGAGGTCGCCCTTGATTGAGCCAGTTCCCATCTTGGCAGAAATTTTTGGTAAACCGATTGAAAAACCTTTGGCAACCAAATTTTGCAACGCACCGCTGGCGCGAGCCTGTTCGTCAGCGGTCAGATTTCGAAAGTCATTCGAATCGGTGCTGATCGCAGACAGTGTATCGACGCTTGCAATATCCAGACCCTTGAGCGCCAACTCTAACAATAGCTCGCTGAGCTTTTGGCCTGCCACAGTCAAGCTCGCGATCTTTGGAATCACACTGACTTCTAGCTTAGCGTTGTTCTCTGTAATGGCGACGTCAACCGCAACAGACTCTGCAGTCGCAGTTTTGGTGCTGAACTTATCGATCGCAAAGTGCATGGTACCAAGCCCGCGTGCTCGATTTTGAATATCGCTCGTAAACTGTAAGCCGTGAATATCAAGTGCATGATCTTCGCCGCGTGAGCTCAAACGATCGGTTTTCCATTGCAGCGCGACAGTCTTCTCACCCCAGGCAATATTGCCACTTGAGGGAGACAAATAAAACAATTCTTTACCTTGCTTCATGGCGAGTTCTGGCAATTTCAGGGTAGATAAGGCTTTGCCACCGTACGCAAGCTTGCCCTGCCCTGTGAGTTTGATTTCAGAGCCAAATAAACGGTTGAACTCGGTACCCGATTTACCAACAGGCTTGACTTCCCACTTAAATCGCATCGACGACGAGGGTAACAGTAGGTTCTCGACGCTATAGTTGACTTGCAGCGCAAACATCTGGTTACCACTCTTTGCATCGACAGCAACATCATTAAACCGAATTTCAAATTGACCGGTTGACGACAGCAGACCTTGTTTATGCTCAGGTTGCACCATCCGAATGGCTGCGTTTTGGCCAGCCTTCGCGCTCAGGTTTGCAACAATCGTCGCCACAGAGCGACCCACATAAATGCTTGCGCCCAACCAACCCGACACAACAATGACAACAAGCACAACTAACGAAATGAGAATCTTTTTCATGCAATTTTTCTTATAAAAATAATGTTGAATACTAGCGACCAAATTCTTTAGACAGTTCAGCTGCACGGTCGTTTGCTGCAGCCATTGCTTGCCCGACGATCGTTGAGAAATGTTGTTGAGCAAACACATCTAAAGCCGCGGCGGTCGTGCCCCCTTTCGAAGTCACGCGCTCGCGCAAGATCGCAGGCGTTTCAGTCGACTCAGCGGCCAATTGTGTCGAGCCTGACAAGGTCGCAAGAGCAAGCGCGCGCGCCTGTTCTGCCGATAACCCTAAGGCTTGCGCCCCAGCCATCAAAGACTCTAAAAATAAAAATACGTAGGCTGGGCCGCTACCTGACAAGGCTGTTACCGCATCAATGGCCTGATCGTTATCGACCCACACCACTTGCCCAACGGCACTCAACAAGTTGGTAGCAATATCTGCCTCGGCCTTGGCCAAGCCTTCGACGGCCGTCATCCCCGTCACGCCTGCACGCACCAAAGCGGGCGTATTCGGCATACAACGCACCACTCGTGTGTACGGTTGCTCGGGCGAGCCCAGCCACGTTGACAAAGAGTGTAAAGAAATGCCAGCGGCGATACTAATCACCAAGGTATCGGGTTTAAGCCAAGGTTTGCATTGCAGCACCACTTCCCGCATTTGCTGTGGCTTGACGGCGAAGATCCAGACTTGTTGGGTAGATAACGAAGCATCAGGTGCGCTGGCAACGCTGATGCCGCGTGCCCGCCACTGCTCACGCAAGACCTCAGCGACCTCGAGGACGTGCAATTGCGAGGGTGCACAGTCCTGCCCGAGCAAGCCCGAAACCAGAGCGTTTGCCATATTGCCGCCGCCGATGAACGCGACCGAAGGGATATGATTCATGTCAAGTCTTTAAAAAATTACGGAAAAATGATCGTCTGCGCAAAGATACCGCAGAATACGGCAAAGCCTATCCAGGTGTTGTGCAAAAACGCACGAAAGCACGCCTCGCGCGTACGGTGCCTGATCCAGCCAAGATGCAGCGCCGCCACACCAGCGCTGGCCAAGAGCCCCAACGCATAGGGCCAACCGTAAGACAGCAAGTACCCCACCCACCCCAGCAATAGCAACGTGCAGGTGTAGCAAAGAGCCACACAGAATATATCGTACTTTCCGAAGGTAATGGCTGAGGTGTTGAGACCCAAGCGAACATCATCATCGCGATCTACCATCGCATATTCGGTATCGTAGGCAATCGCCCAAAAAATGTTCGCCAATAGCATCAGCCACGCCACGACAGGCACCGATCCAACGGTGGCTGCAAAGCCCATCGGTATCCCAAAACCAAAAGCAATCCCAAGATAAGCCTGCGGAATCGCAAAAAAACGTTTAAACAGCGGGTATGTGACGGCCAAGACTGCTGCGACGACTGCCAGCACAAGCGTCAATCCGTTCAAAGACCAAACCAACGCAAGGCTCAAGAGCCCCAAGACGGCGGCGACCCATAACGCCTCGTGCGGTTGGATCTGACCCGACGTCAAGACACGCTGCTCGGTACGCTTGACGTGGCGATCGACATCGCGATCAAAATAATCATTCATGGCGCAACCCGCTGAACGCATCAGCACTGTACCCAAACCAAAAATCACTAAAAGTTTGAGACTTGGCCAACCCTGCGCCGCCACAAACAAGCCCCATAAAGTTGGCCATAGCAAGAGCAAAATCCCGATCGGCTTGTCGAGACGCACCAAGCGGCCGTATAAGCAAAGACGTTGCATGATTGTGTGCATCGAACGGCGTACCTTGTCTCTAAACTTGTCTATACGCTAGCTGCGTAAAAAATCTTCTCGTCCACGCATCCAACGCGCCAAGTGGCGCTCAACAATATGCGGGGCCGTATCCCTAAGCTCAATGGCGGCTTGGCGGGCCGCTACAACGAGCCCACCGTCGGCAGCGAGATCTGCAAAGCGCAGCAACGTGACGCCCGATTGCTTTGAACCAAGTAACTCACCTGGCCCGCGCAAATCAAGATCACGTTGGGCAATCTCAAAACCATCCTGGGTCTCGTACATGGCGCGTAACCGCTGACGCGCCAGCATCGACAAGGGTGTTTGAAACAGCAACACGCATACCGACTTTGCTACGCCACGTCCGACGCGCCCCCGTAGCTGATGCAGCTGCGCCAAACCAAAACGCTCGGCGTGCTCAATGACCATCAATGAGGCGTTAGGCACATCGACCCCGACCTCAATGACGGTCGTTGAGACCAGCACGTTGATGTGCGCCTCACGAAACGCTTTCATGACGGCGGCTTTCTCAGCCGTAGGTAACTGACCATGCACTAAACCAACGGTGTAGTCGGGCAAGGCTTCGGTCAAGGCAAGGTGCGTATCAACTGCGGTTTGTAGGTCAAGCGATTCGCTTTCTTGCACCAGCGGGCAAACCCAATACACTTGCTGTCCGGTGGCACAGGCCTGCGCGACGTGTCCAAGCACCTCGTCGCGTCGTGAGTTAGAGATTAACTTTGTGACAACCGGGGTGCGCCCCGGCGGCAAGGTGTCGATCGACGACACCTCAAGGTCCGCATAAAACGTCATCGCTAGCGTGCGCGGAATGGGGGTCGCGCTCATCGTTAATTGATGCGGGATCCAGTCATCCCCCGGAAGCTCTTCGCCTTTTTTAGACAACGACAGGCGTTGGGCGACACCAAAGCGATGTTGTTCATCAACAATCACCAGACCTAAATCAAAAAACTCGACTGTTTCTTGAATCAAGGCCTGGGTGCCCACCACTAAGCGCGCCTGGCCACTTGAAATGGCCGCATTTGCGATTTTGCGTGCCTTGGGTGTGATGCTACCGGTTAACCAACACACCTCAATCCCAAGGGGTTCGCACCACATTTTCAATTTTTGAAAATGTTGTTCAGCCAAAATTTCGGTCGGCGCCATGAGCGCGACCTGCACGCCGGCGTCAATCGCTTGCAAGGCTGCTAGTGCAGCGACAATCGTCTTGCCACTGCCGACATCCCCTTGTAACAAACGATACATCGGAAACTCGCGCGCTAGGTCGGCACTGATCTCAGACGTCACACGTTGCTGCGCGGGCGTCAGACTAAAAGGTAAGGACTTTAGTAAGCGCGCGCACAAACTATCTGCTTTGGGATTTGCTCTTAGGCTTTTTGCACGTAAACTGCGCCGCGCATCACGGGCCGCCGCCAGCGACAATTGCTGTGCAAGGAGTTCATCGAACTTAATACGCAACCACGACGGATGCGTATGCTCAATTAAGGCGAGCGCATCTATGTCGGGTGTAGGAGCGTGTAGGGTGCGAATCGCTTCACCAAAACTCTGCAGGCCGAGCCGTTGAACCAACTCGGGCTCAAGTGTGTCGTTGAGCTCGACTTTCTCAAGCGCTTGCCCAATCGCTTTACGCAAACTCGGTTGAGATAAACCCTCTGTCGTTGGATACACGGGCGTCAACGCCGCGGGCAACACAGAATCTGCAACCGTCACCTTGGGGTGGATGATCTCGTACCCGTGCATACCACCGCGCACCTCACCTCTGATCCGCCACCGACGCCCTACCTGCATTTGTTGCTGTTGATTGGGATAGAACGTGAGCCAACGTAAACCAATTTCGCCGGTGTCATCTTGCACCACCGCCGTCAATTGCCGGCGCGGCTGATAGCTGGCGTCAGACCGTATCACCGTTGCCTCAATCTGCGCTGAGCGGCCAGGGCGCAGCGTGGCGATGGGCATAATTTCGGTTTCGTCTTCGTAGCGAAGCGGTAAATGCAAAATCAAGTCATGCGCGCTGATGAGCCCCAAACGCTCAAGCTTTTGTCTAGTCGTGGCAACCGCTTTAGGTCGGACAGAAACCTTGGTAGAGGGGCGCTGAGCGGTGGCCACGGCAAATGACTTTTAGCGAACTGCTAAACGACAATGATGGCTTCAATCTCAAACTGAGCGCCCTTTGGCAAGCTTGCAACGCCAACGGTTGAGCGTGCCGGAAATGGTTCAGGCAGCAACTCGGCCATGATGCCATTGGCAATCGTAAACTGACCTAAGTCGGTCAAAAACAGGGTGAGCTTAACGATGCTGTCTAGACGACCACCGGCCGCTTCGATCACCGCTTGCATATTGGCGAACGACTGGCGAACCTGAGCCTCAAAATTTTCTGAGACCATGTTGCCCGTTGCGGGTATCAGACCAATCTGACCCGACAAATACACGGTTCGACCCGCAGGGGCCACAATTGCCTGTGAATACGGACCGACGGCTGCGGGGGCCGCGTTAGTGTGAATGACTGACTTTGACATGGGGGCTATCCTTCAGTTGACTGCTGAATTGTACCGCCCGCCCGTCACACGTCAGAGTCAGCTCCTACCGGATCCATCCCGAGCTCGCGCAATTTACGCGTAATGGTATTGCGACCCATCCCTAACCGAGCTGCTGCCTCGACTCGCCTGCCCCGACACACCTCAAGCGAAGACTGCAACAACGCGCGCTCAAACTGACGGGTCAAGGCGGTCCAAACCTCGGGTTCTGAGCGAGACAAGCGAACGTTTGCCTCAAGTGCCAGAAGTTCTTGCCAAGTGTGGTTGACGCCGCCTAAGTCGTGGCCTGAACCAATCCGTGTCGCGCCAGTTTTGGCCGCGCGAACTTCAGGAGGTAAATCTCCTAGCTCAACAGTTTGCCCAGGTGCCATGACGGTCACCCAATGACAAAAATTTTCGAGCTGCCGCACATTGCCTGGATAATCGAATTGTGCAAGCGCATGCACAGCCGATTCTGATAATCGTTTGACCGGAACACCCACTGATCTGGCTGACACTGACAAAAAATGCTTGGCAAGATCGGCGACATCTTCGCGCCTTTCACGCAGTGCAGGTAATCTAAGGCGAATGACATTCAAACGATGAAATAAATCTTCGCGAAACTTACCTTCTTGAACGCGCTCTTCAAGAGGCTGATGGGTAGCCGCCACAATCCTCACGTCAACCCGCACGGGCTGTGCCCCTCCTACCCGGTAGAAGGTTCCTTCTGACAAGACGCGCAACAGACGCGTTTGTAATTCAAAGGGCATGTCGCCGATTTCGTCTAAAAATAAGGTTCCACCACCTGCTTCTTCAAAACGACCGCGACGCAACGCATTGGCACCCGTAAAGGCGCCGCGCTCGTGCCCAAACAACTCAGCCTCGAGCAAATCACGCGGAATGGCAGCAGTGTTTAAGGCAACAAACGGCCCTTTTGAACGTGCACCATGACTGTGCAACGCGCGTGCCACCAACTCTTTTCCTGTTCCAGACTCTCCGGTGATTAACACCGTGACGTTGGATTGTGCCAAACGACCGATGGCACGAAACACCTCTTGCATGGCAACCGAGGCCGACTGCGTCAACATCCCCCGATCCGTGGCAAGCGCATTAGGAGCCGAAGCTTGAGCCGAGAGCTCTTCTGCCGAGGGCTCTTGCATCGCGCGCGAAATCAGAGCCACCGCCTCGTTAATATCGAACGGTTTCGCGAGGTAATCAAACGCCCCACCTTGAAAGGCAGAAACGGTGCTATCTAGATCGCTATACGCCGTCATAATAATGACCGGCAGTGTGGGATATTTTTCTTTGACTTCTTTGAGCAGTGCCAAGCCATCCGTACCAGGCATCCTGATATCTGAGACGAGCGCCGAAGGAGACTCGAGCTTTAAAGCCGCTGACACCTCAGAGGCGTTTACAAAACTACGCGTAGGGATATTGGCACGGCTCAGCGCCTTTTCAAGCACCCAGCGAATAGCTTGATCATCATCCACGATCCAGACTGGTTTCATCAAAAAGGCTCCATAGGTAACTGCAAACGAAACTCGGTGTGTCCAGGTTGCGACTCGAATTCAATCACACCACCATGCTGTTGGATAAAATCTTGCGCGAGACTTAAGCCAAGCCCAGTCCCCCCATCTCGCCCGGTCACGAGCGGATGAAAAATACGTTCTTTCAGGGTCTCTGGCACCCCTGGCCCGTTGTCGATTACCGTGACAACAGCCGCCAGACGGTGCTGTTTGTGTCGCAACAGTACCTGGCGTGCAATACGCGTTTTGATCGTAATGTGAGGTGACTGCGTTGGCTGAAAACCCGTCATCACTTGCGCAGCATTACGAACAATATTCAACAGCGCTTGCATCACCCGCGCCGGATCCGCCCGAAACTCTGGCAT
The DNA here is from genome assembly GCA_021738045.1 of Candidatus Methylopumilus sp. Lineage (GTDB taxonomy): Bacteria > Pseudomonadota > Gammaproteobacteria > Burkholderiales > Burkholderiaceae_B > Zwartia. Next base: position 7,597 of record JAIPCU010000044.1, read on the forward strand.
TGACGCATCGTAGTCACGCAGCAATGCCACCTCGCGAAACTCAGCGCGCACCAAGGCACACACGCGTTCGCAAATCTCGTGAATATTGACGGCTTGCCATTGAACTGGCATACGCTGCGGCGCTGCCAAGCGGTCAACTAAGGCCTGCAGGCGGTCAGCCTCAGAAATAATGACGCTGGTGTACTCACGCAAGGCTGGGTCAGATAATTCTGACTCGAGCAGCTGGGCGGCACCGCGCAAACCACCAAGCGGGTTCTTCACCTCGTGCGCGAGGTTGCGCAAAAGTTCGTGTTGGGTATCAATTTCGTCGACCAAGCGACTACTGCGATCGGCCAGGACTCGCTGCTCTAAGTCTTTGATCTCTATTAAAGCGGACCACAGCGGCTGAGATAAGGCGACCGAAGTGACCGCAACCTCAACGGTCTCTACACCACGCCGCACGCGTGCAAATTGCCGACAATCCGCGACCTCGCCACGACAGGCCTGTTGTATCGAGTGCGCAAGCGCCTTGTCGCGATCAAACAAAAAGGCGGCCGGCTGCCCCAATAGGTTACGCCGAGACCGCCCAAACATCACTTCTGCTGCCGCATTCGCCTCTACGACTTCGCCAGTCGAGTTCAATAAAAGAACCGTTGTGGAGAGTAGATCGAAGGCTTCAGCGGAGTACATGGTATTCGGGTCAAACGAGACCCGACTCCAGAGTTAAACAGCAAATTACAGGCTGTAGTACATGTCGAATTCGACGGGATGGGTCGTCATACGCAAGCGATTGACTTCTTGCATTTTCAGATCCACGTAGGCATCAAGCATTGCATTACTGAACACACCACCGCGGGTCAAGAATTCGCGATCCTTGTTGAGCTCGTCGAGCGCTTGCTCGAGTGAGCTGCAAACGGTTGGGATCTTTGCATCTTCTTCGGGTGGCAAATCGTACAGATTTTTGTCTGCTGGATCGCCAGGGTGAATCTTGTTTTGCACGCCATCCAGACCCGCCATCATCAAGGCCGAGAAGCACAAGTATGGGTTCGCAAGTGGATCAGGGAAACGTGTTTCGATACGACGGCCTTTTGGATTGGCCACGTAAGGAATACGAATCGATGCTGAACGGTTGCGTGCCGAGTAAGCCAGCTTCACAGGCGCTTCGTAATGCGGGACCAAACGCTTGTAAGAGTTGGTGCCAGGATTAGTAATCGCGTTGAGCGCACGAGCGTGCTTGATGATGCCGCCGATGTAATACAGCGCAAATTCAGACAAGCCTGCGTAGCCATTGCCCGCAAACAGGTTTTGACCGTCTTTCCAGATTGACTGGTGAACGTGCATACCCGAACCGTTGTCACCGACCACAGGCTTTGGCAAGAATGTTGCCGTTTTGCCATAGGCGTGTGCCACGTTGTGCACGGTGTACTTGAGGATTTGATTCCAGTCAGCACGCGTAACGAGTGTGCTGAACTTGGTACCGATTTCCATCTGACCGGCGCCAGCCACTTCGTGGTGATGCACTTCGACAGGGATGCCAGCTTCTTCAAGCAACAAGCACATCTCTGAACGCATGTCTTGCATTGAGTCAACCGGAGGCACTGGGAAGTAACCGCCCTTGACGCGTGGACGATGGGCCATGTTGCCGCCCTCTGAGTCAACGCTGCTTGACCAGTGTGCTTCGTCTGACTTGATCTTGACGTGGCAGCCTGACATGTCGTCGCCCCAGGTCACGCCGTCGAAGACAAAAAATTCTGGCTCAGGGCCAAAGAAGGCGGTGTCGCCTAAACCACTGGCCTTAAGGTAGGCTTCGGCACGCTTAGCAAGCGAACGTGGATCACGATCGTAGCCCTTCATGTCTGAAGGCTCGACTACGTCGCAGGTCAGAATCATTGTTGACTCTTCACGGAACGGGTCCATGTGAGCGGTATTTGGATCGGGAATCAGGAGCATGTCCGAGGCTTCGATGCCTTTCCAGCCAGCAATTGACGAACCGTCAAACGCGTGACCTTCGGTAAACTTTTCGGTGTTCATCTGGCTGACAGGAACCGAAACGTGTTGCTCTTTGCCCATGGTGTCCGTAAAACGAAAGTCGACAAACTTGACTTCGTCTTCGGCAATCTTCTTTAGAACATCTTGAGAGGTGCTCATACTGACTCCGGAAAAGTGAAAATGATGACTATTAAAATTTGCTGCGAGATCATCGTGGTTGATATCAAGCAACATTCATGCCAGACATTTTGAACTCAAAATGCCCAAAAAAGTGCAGGTAAAGCACCAATACAGTGCATTTTAGAGAAAACAATGCACCAAAATAGTGATTTTACAAAAACAACGCTTGTAATTCATTCAGAAACCGCCAGCCTAGCTCGGTTGCCTGCAAACGCAACGGATCGTCGACCAACAAACCTTTTTGCGTGGCTAACAGCAAAGCTTTGTTCATTGAGGCGATCGGTAACCCACAGCGCTCAGTGTACAGCGTGGACGCCACGCCTTTTTCAAGCCGCAGGGCATTTAGCATGAACTCAAACGGTAATTCAGCAGTTTTGAGCTGTCGCCTTTGAGTAAGGTGTGTGGCGTCCCGCGCAAGGGCCGCACGCATCCAGTTTTCGGGATGACGTTGGCGGGTCTGCCGTTCAATCCGATCGTGAAACGAGAGCTTGCCGTGCGCGCCAGGACCAATTCCTAAATAATCGCCAAACTCCCAGTAGTTCATGTTGTGGCGCGCACGCGCACCCGGCTTGGCAAACGCCGAGACCTCATAACGTTCAAAACCACCCTTCTGCGCCAAGGACACGATGGTCTCTTGCATGTCACAGGCAAGCTCATCATCAGGCACGGCAGGTGGATACTTGGCGAAGACGGTATTGGGCTCGAAGGTCAAGTGATACATCGACAAATGTTCGGTGCCAAAACTGAGCGCCTCGCGCGCATCTTGCTCACATTGCGCAAGCGTTTGCCCCGGCAAGGCAAACATCAAATCTAAATTGACGCGCCCCACCGCGCGCTGCGCCATCTCAATGGCGGCGCGCGCTTGCTGCGCGTCGTGCACTCGGCCCAACGCTAATAATTTGGCATCATCAAACGACTGGATCCCCAGTGAAATCCGATTAACCCCGCTGGCTGCGTAAGACATAAAGCGTTCTGCTTCGGCAGTGCCTGGGTTGGCTTCTAGCGTGATTTCAGCATCAGGCCAAAGGTTTAAATGTGAGCGCAACATCGCCAATAAGCGATCAATCCCTTCAGCACTGAGCAAGCTCGGTGTGCCACCGCCAATAAAAACGGTATGCACCTGTCGGCCCCACATATCAGGTAAGGCTTGCTCAAGGTCAGACTGAAGCGCATCAAGATAACGCGCCTCGGGAAGCACCGCCGGCTGCTCGTGTGAGTTGAAATCACAGTACGGGCACTTGCGCACGCACCACGGCACATGCACATAGACCGACAACGGAGGTAATGCACTCAAGCGCGGGCGATCGGCGATATCAGCGATTGAGCCAAACTTTGACTGCTGCGAACTCGCAATCGGAATGACGCGACTCATGGTGATGGTGCTGTCACGAGATGACGCGCCGTTAATTGGATGAGTAATTGCTGCAGTGCCTGTCCGCGATGACTGATTTCATTTTTAAGTGCGGGGTCGAGCTCTGCTGCGGTACAGCCCTGCTCGGGCAAATAAAAATAGGGGTCATACCCGAAACCGTTTGCGCCTTGCGGTTGGTCAACGATTTCACCAAACCAGTTTGCTTCGGCAACAACAGGCTGTGGGTCATCGTGGCGAGTGACCAGCACCAATACTGCAACGTACCAGGCGCGGCGGTTGCTTTGCCCTTGCAACACACGCACCAGCTTTTGATTGTTGGCGGCATCATTGCGCGAACCGTGCTCAGCTTCAGCGTACCGAGCAGAATGAATACCGGGCTCGGCGTTGAGCGCGGCGACACACAGGCCCGAGTCATCGGCCAAGGCCGGCAGGCCTGACAACAGGCTGGCATGGCGCGCCTTGGCGAGCGCGTTTTCGAGAAACGTAGGATGCGGCTCAGGCGCATCGGGGATGTTCAGTGCACCTTGCGGGATCAACTTCACGCCAAGCGGCGCAAACAGCGCGTCAAACTCGCGCAGTTTTCCGGCGTTGCCAGAGGCTAGGACAATCGACGTTAAAGCGCTCATCGCTTGGGGGTCTCGGCCGAGGGCACATCTTCTAACAACATCGTCACGAGATCGCGTGCGAAGCTCGGTAAGCGCTCAAGCTCGCGCACACAGATATGCAGGTTACGCACCGACCACTCGTCTGACAGCCTGACGATCTTGATATTCAAGCGCTGGGCATAACGTCGCGCGGCTTGCTCGGGTACAACGCCAATGCCGACACCCGCCTCAATCATGCGGCAAACAGACTCAAAATTACTCACTTCGACCCGAAACCGAAACGAATGCCCCAAGTTATCGGCTGCCTGAATCAAAAACGCATGAATTGCGCTCCATTCTGACAACCCAACGTATTCAAAGCCAAGCGTGTCAGCAAAGGCGACTTCAGACATTGCCCCCAGCGGGTGCTCGGCCGCAGTCACCAACACCAGGCGATCGGCGCGATAGGGCAAAAACTCAAGCGTTGAGGCAGCGGGCTGCCCCGCAACAATTCCAATGTCAGCCGAACCTTCGGCAACGGCCTTCACCACCAAATAACTTAAGCGCTCGCGCAACTCAACGGTGACATCAGGGTGAGAGGCCAAATAGCGACTCAAGACCGCTGGCATGAATTCGGTCATGGCAGTTGTGTTGGCCAGCACCCGAATTTGCCCCTTAATCCCCCTTGAATACTCGTGGATATCGCCGCGCAGATGGTCGATTTGCCGCAATACCAAACGGGCGTGCCTCATAAACGCTTCGCCCGAGGGGGTGAGCGTCACGCCCTGGCTATTGCGATGAAACAAGCGGGTGCCGAAGTGATCTTCGAGGTTTTTGACCCGGTTACTGGCAGCGGGCAGTGACAGATGAGATTTTTCGGCCCCGCGCGTCAGGCTGCTTGCGTCGCCAATATTGACCATCAGCTGCAAATCGGTCAAATCAAAATGGTTGGCCATCGTGTTTTTAGTACCTTAATCATTCAAAAAGCCGAGGTTAACGAAACACCAATGGTCAAAAACCCTGCCTTGGGGCACATTATCGACTAAATCTCAGTCCTTAATCATAAAGCCACAAGCCAAATCATGAACACCCACGATCACCAGTACCAAGACATTCGCGATGCCATCCGTGACCTGTGTAAGCAGTTTCCAGACGAATATTTTCGTAAGGTCGACGAGGTGCGCGGCTACCCCGAAGAATTTGTCAACGCGCTCACCCAAGCGGGCTGGATGGCGGCACTGATCCCTCAAGAATACGGCGGCTCAGGATTGGGGTTGACCGAAGCCTCGGTCATCATGGAAGAAATCAACCGTTGCGGCGGTAACTCGGGCGCCTGCCACGGTCAGCTTTACAACATGGGCACCCTGCTGCGCCATGGTTCAACCGAGCAAAAAAATCAGTACTTACCCAAAATTGCTGCCGGCGAATTGCGCCTGCAGTCAATGGGCGTTACCGAACCCACGACGGGCACTGACACCACAAAAATCAAAACGACCGCCGTCAAAAAAGGTGATCGGTACGTGATTAACGGTCAAAAAGTTTGGATCTCGCGCGTTCAGCATTCAGATCTGATGATCTTGTTGGCGCGCACGACCCCTCTCGAGCAGGTCACAAAAAAATCTGAAGGCATGTCGATTTTTATCGTCAACTTGCACGACGCGATTGGTCATGGTTTAACGGTTCGCCCCATTTTGAATATGGTCAACCACGAAACTAATGAACTGTTTTTTGACAACCTCGAAATCCCCGCCGAGAACTTGATCGGCGAAGAAGGCAAAGGCTTCAAATACATTCTGGATGGCTTGAATGCAGAGCGCGCGCTGATCGCTGCCGAGTGTATTGGCGATGGCTATTGGTTTGTGGATCGCATCTCGAAGTATGTGAAAGATCGTATCGTGTTTGGTCGCCCAATCGGACAAAACCAAGGCGTTCAATTTCCGATCGCACGTTCGTTCATCAACGTTGAGGCCGCAAGCCTCATGCGTTATGAGGCTTGCCGTTTGTTTGATAACAAACAGCCCTGCGGCACCCAAGCCAACATGGCTAAGCTCTTGGCCGCAGATGCCTCGTGGGAAGCTGCGAACGCCTGCCTGCAATTTCACGGCGGCTACGGTTTTGCCTGCGAGTACGACGTTGAGCGCAAATTCCGCGAAACCCGCTTGTATCAAGTTGCCCCGATTTCAACTAATCTGATTTTGTCGTATGTCGCCGAACACGTGCTCGGCCTTCCTCGTTCGTTTTAATAGGTGATAGACATGACTGCTGCTCGCCCTTCAGCCTCACCCCTCGTGTTGTACCCCAGCGCAGAGTTGGCAAAATTTGCCTCCCAGCTTCAATACAGCGATATCCCTGAAGCCGTCAGTTTGCGCTGTGAAGATTTGTTTTTAGACACCATGGCCTCAATTCTGGCTGGCTCAGGCGCTCGCGCAGTCAAGGCGATGGGCAAATACGCAGAACGGATGGGGCCTGCCGACGGCAAGTCAGAAGACTTTGTCAATCGTCGCAAAACCTCGCCTGTGTTTGCCGCGATGGTGAACGCAGCAGCTTCGCACGTAGTTGAACAAGACGACGTGCACAACGGTTCGGTGTTTCACCCCGCCGCAGTGATTTTTCCACCTGCGTTAGCGGTGGCTCAGGCCATCGGCGCTTCGGGTAAAGACTTCATCACCGCCTCGGTGGTTGGTTACGAAGTCGGTATACGAGTCGGCGAGTTTTTGGGTCGCTCGCATTACAAGATTTTTCACACCACAGGCACCGCCGGTACGGTGGCTGCAGCGGTCACCGTGGGTCGCTTGCTGAAACTGAACCCCGAGCAAATGCTGCACGCGATCGGTTCTGCCGGCACACAGGCAGCAGGGCTCTGGGAGTTTCTGCGTGACGCAGCCGATTCGAAACAGCTACACACTGCTCACGCCGCTGCAAACGGCTTAGCCTCTGCCTATTTAGCGCTTGATGGTTTTACTGGTGCACGCCGTATTCTTGAAGGCGCGCAAGGCATGGCCGCGGGCATGTCAACTGATGCCGATCCGGCCAAGCTCGTGGATCGACTCGGCACTCGCTGGGCCTTACCTGAAACCTCGTTTAAGTTTCACGCCTCATGCCGCCATACCCACCCTGCTGCTGATGCTTTGCAGCACGCCATGAAGCAGCACAACCTAAAGGCTAGCGACATCGCCTCGGTGGTCACACACGTCCACCAAGGGGCCATTGATGTGCTGGGCCCCGTGACTGATCCGCAGACTGTGCATCAGTCGAAGTTTTCGATGGGCACCGTGTTGGCGCTGATCGCTTTGCGTAACTCGGCCGATTTGGCTGGTTTCGACGGCGCGTTAAAAGACGCCACCGTTGCGGACTTTCGCGATCGTGTCACCATGGAGCTCGACGAAGAGGTCGACACGGCTTATCCGCAACGCTGGATTGGTAAGGTCACTGTCAAGACGACCGACGGTCGTTCACTGACGGGTCGTGTTGACGAGCCCAAAGGCGACCCAGGCAACACCTTATCGCGTGATGAGATCGAATTCAAAGCGATGCGCTTAGGGACTTACGAAGGTGCAGCCACTGAAGCTCAAGTCAAAGCGTTGATTCAAACGGTTTGGGGCATTCGTGGCCAAGGCGTGCTTGGCGACATCTTGGCCAAGGCCTAGTCCTGCTTAGATCTGAACCTCGAGTCGAGTCTGATGCGGCTAAACACAGCGCCGCATCACGACTTCGAGATCTTGACCTTCTCGACCCACGTCAGTTCACATCACACCAATAGGATGACAACATCATGCGTTTAAACAATAAGGTAGCAATCGTGACCGGTGCCGCTAGCGGCTTTGGCGCAGAAATCGCGCGTTGCTATGTGCGCGAAGGCGCCAAAGTTGTGATTGCAGATCTAAACGAAGCAGGCGCCCAAAAGGTAGCCGCCGAGCTTGGCGCTGCAGCGGTGGCCGTGAAGTGCGACGTGAGCAAGCGCGCAGATGTTGACCGAGCTGTTGCCTTAGCCGTTAGCGCGTTCGGTGGCGTCGATATCGTTGTCAACAACGCTGGTTATACCCACAAAAACCAGCCGTTTCTGAATGTCGACGAGGCCTCGTTTGATCGTTGCTTTGATGTCAACGTCAAAGCGATTTATCACATGATCAACGCTGTCGTACCGATGATGCGTTTAAAAAAATCAGGCTGTATCATCAACACGGGTTCAACGGCAGGGATTCGACCAAGACCCGGTTTAACTTGGTACAACGCTTCAAAAGGCGCAGCAAACTTGCTGACCAAATCGTTGGCCGTTGAACTGGCCCCCGATAATATTCGCGTCAATGTGATCTGCCCAGTGATTGGCGACACGGCCATGCTCGGTGATTTTATGGGCGTACCCGACACCCCCGAGAATCGCGCAAAATTTATTGCCACCATTCCAATGGGCCGCATGAGTCAGCCGCGCGACATCGCCAATGCTGCGGTGTTTTTAGCTTCTGACGAGGCGTCGTTTTTGACAGGTGTTGAATTACCCGTTGATGGCGGGCGAACCATCTAAGGTTTAAGCTTGAGCGCTGCTACTACCGCGCTCATCAAGCAAAGGCACGACGCGAGCTGCGTGCCTGTCTGTATCGCCTAAGACTCAGGTGCGTGAACTTGCTTGCAGTCGAGCGAGCTCGCTAATGCCCTTCTCTGCCAATTGCAACAACGTGTTGAGTTCGGTTCGGTCAAAAGTGTGACCTTCGGCGGTGCCCTGCACTTCAACGTAGCGCCCGGCGCCTGTCATCACGACATTCATATCCGCATCGCAACCTGAGTCTTCGGGGTAGTCGAGATCTAGTACGGCTCGCCCGTCGACCATGCCTACCGAAATCGCAGCGACTGAATCTTTAAGCGGATTTTGTGTCAGCAAGCCTTGCAAAATCAAGCCGTCAACCGCATCGGCGACGGCGATCCAGGCCCCTGTAATGCTCGCGCAGCGCGTGCCGCCATCGGCTTGCAACACATCGCAATCGATCTGAATTGTGCGTTCACCCAATAACGACATATCCATGACCGCGCGCAGGCTGCGCCCGATCAGACGCTGAATTTCTTGCGTACGCCCAGATTGCTTGCCTTTGGCCGCTTCGCGATCAGAACGCGTATGCGTTGAGCGCGGCAGCATACCGTACTCGGCTGTGACCCAGCCCTGACCCTTACCTTTTAAAAATGGCGGTACTTTTTCAAGCACACTGGCCGTGCATAACACTTGCGTCTCGCCCATCGAAATCAGCACTGAGCCCTCGGCATAGCGTGTAAATTGGCGCTGGATACTAACCTGACGCATGGCGTCGAAAACGCGACCTGAAGGGCGTGGCTGGCTAATGCTAGTATTTGACACGTTAAATTCTCACAAAGACTAATGAATAAGGTGATGCATGCTTGAGGGTTGTAGACAGCAAATGCGATGGACTCACAGTATACGCAGCGCTCGAGGTGCTGTGTACCGCTTCTGTGTGGGCGGGCTCATCGCGGGTATCGCCGCTGCCGCGACACTCCCCCCTGCCCGAGCGCAGACTCTGACTCAACCCCAGGCTCCTGTCCAATCACTGCCTCAACCCCTGCTTCAACCCTCACCTCAAGTTCAGACTCGGCCTGCCCCACCCTCGGCGACGGCTCCAAACACCGCCATCGCACGATACGATAATTCGTTTTCTATTTTTCACCCCGAGCGCGGTCAGCGCGGAATGGTGGCGAGCGAACAACGACTCGCCTCACAGGTGGGTGTCGATATTCTGGCGCAAGGCGGTAACGCCATTGATGCCGCTGTTGGCGTAGGGTTTGCCTTGGCAGTGGTGCTGCCTAACGCCGGCAATTTAGGCGGTGGCGGTTTTATGCTGGTGCAAACCGCCAAAGGCACTAAGCCTGTCGCGCTTGATTTTCGTGAGGTCGCACCTGACTCGGCGTCACGCGATATGTACCTTGACGCGCAAGATCGCGTCATTGCCGGCAAATCAACCCAAAGCCCTTTTGCCGTCGGTGTACCAGGCTCGGTTGCGGGCCTAGTGCGTGCCCTGCAAGACTACGGCACGCTGTCGCTCGAGCAAGTCATCGCACCCGCCATTCAATTAGCTGAAAACGGTTTTATCGTCAGTGCAGTGTTGGCCGAACAGTTCTCGTTGCAACGCACGCACTTAGGACGTTGGCCTGGTACGCGCGAGATATTTTTTAAACACAAAGATCCCTCAAATACTAACTGTGCGCTAGCAGAATGCTCGCTCGACGCGTTAATTACCTATCGCGCAGGCGAACGACTCATTCAAAAAGATCTTGCACACACGCTACGCTTGATTGCCCAGCACGGTGCGGCGGGCTTTTATCAAGGCCCTGTCGCACAGAAAATCGTTGCCGAACTCAATCTTGAGGGTCAGGCTCTGAGCCTCAAAGAC
>JAIPCU010000045.1 GCA_021738045.1 Candidatus Methylopumilus sp.
GCCAATCAGCAACTCCCATCAAGGACAGTGGATGCAAATCCACAATCAAAGTCCGAATGTACGGGTGCAATCTTTACCTTCTAGTCAGAGCGAATTAAATGTTTGGCAAACGGGAGCGTTCATGTACGGACACTAGTGATACTGCTTAATCTTTTATAGGCTTGCTGATACCTGACGGCGCCATTAACCAAAGAAAAATCACTCTCCGCTACTTGCCTACAGACACTGTGAATTGCTGGCGCCTCTGCTAAGCTGACTAATTGACCAACTGCTGTACGCAAACCAGCTGACTCAAAGCTTGGCACAAGAACGCCAACTTTAAAGTTTGACAATAGCGTCTCAACATCTCCAACCCCTCCGTTTGTTAAAAAGGGGACGCCACAGGCCAAATATTCTGCTAAACGAGTGGGCGACGAAGCGCGCTTAGAAAAAGTTGGTTTGATAAAAAATATTCCAGCATTCATTCTGGCGATGTGACGTGGCATATCGTCGTGTGTAGATTGAATCAATTCGACTGATTGCGGAGCGACACCATAGCTTTGTAAACATGCACGTATAGCTTGATGATCATTTCTGTTGATAATTAATAAAGTGGACTCGGGTTTTTGCTTAAGCAACAAGTTAAAGCTCGTCAACACATGATCAAAAGAATACCAAGTACCGACCGAGCCAATATACCCAAGTATAAATTTTTTACTTCTTCTCATTTCAGGATCGCGGAGACTGAAACGTTGTAAATCTACGCAAGTTGGAATGACGGAAATCTGACAATGCGGGGCAATTAATGATGGCGACTTTTTCAACTCTTTAACTGCCGCGTATGTCAAAGAAATAATGTGATCTGCTTGTTTTAAATAAATTTCCTCTATCTTTTTGCCCAACCGGAAAGCCAAGCCATTTGCCCGCCACAGCCCACCATCTACACGCTCATCGACCCAAAATCCGCGCATATCAAAAAGAAACCGTACGCCTTTCGTGTGTTTCAACACGAGAGCAATCATTGCTGCGACATAGGATCTAGCGTGAACAATTTGAACATTGTGCTTTCGTACAATGGACCAGCCCAACATACATCCAACAACGATGTCAAAGGCTGTGGCCAACAAACTCGGCGTCTTATGATAGCGAAGCGGCTTCCAGAATATACCCGCACGGCTGCAACGATCTCGCAATAGCGACATTTGGGTATCGTTCGCTAAATCACTAGATTTTTCGTACGAGATTAAATATATACGCCAATCAACTGCTAATTTTTCGAGATAACTTAATACTTGACTTTGACCTAAAGGCTCAGAGATGCCGTCGTAGCTAATATAGAGAATAGCCACCGCATTTTTTTCGTGCCTTGGATCGTTTAGATCACTCACTATTGTCAAGCCCTTCAAAGTGTATCAGTCACGAATAGTCATGGGGGTTATGGTACGCAACAACCGCGCTGGGTTACCCGCGACGATACTGAATGGTGGCACATCACGGGTAACCACCGACCCCGCACCAACGACGCTATTTTTGCCGATGCGTACGTTCGGCAAGATAATTGACCCGGCGCCGAGCCAAACGCCATCTTCAACTGTTATGGTCGCATTTAAGTACTTATAGTCTTCAGTGCTCTCATCGAAATAGTGATCTAGGTCGAAGGTACCGTCCAACAACATACACCGAGCTGACAGCACAACATTCGCACCGATTTCAATTCGATTGCGACCGAGCAAGAAAACGCCATGATTAATCACGCAGTTATCACCGATTATTATATTTTTTTTGTTACCAACCGTGAACATCCCGAAAATGCGAACTCTTCTCTTGAAAACAAAATAGCCCCATGCTTGCAGAAAAAAATATACTAATTTATGAAACATATTTTTCAATTTTTATTTTATAGAGGTGATTCATAGATTATTTTTGCCTAATTGATTAAATCGTTTTGTTAGCAGTTTTGAACGAAGAACATAGACTAGGGTCGAGCCCGCCAATGCGCTTTCTAACAGCAACAACAACACTACGGCACCCTCAGCACCGAGCCAATAGATCATTGGATAGACACAGACTACGCATCCAAGGCCCACCCAGAATAATATTAAGTTGAAAGCCCTAATCCGACCATTCGCAACCATTATTTGTAGGCTAAAAAAATTAGTCAATGCACTTAAAACTATGATCGGCGCCATCCACCGGAGCAAGTATGCAGAGGCTTGATATGCATCTCCGCCCAATATCAGCACGATACGGTCGGCAAAGAATCCGCACACTAGTGCAATAGTTAAAGTGATACCGAGGCTTACTATTAACAACCTTAACAAAAATGATTGAGCATTGTTTTCACTGATACTCCAGAGACTAGCCATTCGCGGAAACGACGCTTGGAAAATTGGCCCAACAATGGATTGAGCACCAGTACGGACCCGATCCGCTAGTGAATAATTGCCTACCGATGCAGCCCCTGCGACTTGACCTAACACCATTGTGATCAGGGACGACTGTAAGGCCAACCAACCGGTTGAAAAAAACATGCTGGCGCCCTCGCGCAATTCGCGAAAAACAAAAGCGAAGGATAGCAATTGAAATTTTAATGGGATATTTTTTCGATTGAAAAAAACAGCCGCAATACTAACAAGCGCTGTTGAATATGCTGCAATAGCAATCACTATCGGAGCATCCTCAGGGGCCTTAACAAAAATAAAAAGGGGAATCACTCCAACCGCTCGGCAAAGAAGCTGCACTACAGCAACCTCGAACATTCTCTCGACACCATTGAAGTAGCATGTCGGAAACAGCACCCCCGCTATGACTAACCCGCAACCATATAGGTAAAGCTCTTTATCTTCGGAGAGAAATGGAATGATATGACATATGATTAACAAGGTAATGACTGCTGCACTCGCGAGTAAAATTTGAGCCGCCCAGGAGTTCGTTAAAGTTTTTGATAACGCAGCCTGATTGTCGATCTGAGCCGCAACTTTGCGAGTAACCGTCCAAGGAAATCCCCACATAGTCAGCGTACTGAGCCAGCCAATTGTCAATTGCGCAACTGCCACTCTCCCCCAAGCGTCTGGACCTAATACTCTAAGCAAGTACGGCAATGTTAGCCACGGGATAATGTATAGCGCGATCTGCAGCCCTGTCAGGGACATCACATTTTGCGCAAACCTACGCGTTGATGATCTAATTTTTATCACCGCTTTTTGCGTTAATCATTCCTAAGAGGATTGATCAGCTTACTTACGAAGCGCTGAGAAGTCATCACCTTCGAATCCCACGAACAACCGCAGCATCGCCTCCAGAGTCAAGCTTTTCAAAACCAGAAAAAGTTACTTGTGCGCCATGTCGTTCAAACATTGCTGCAACATCTTGAATTTTTTGCGGGTGGTCGTGCTCAGGCGAAAACATGTCAAAAGTATCTAAGATGGCCCACTCTCTCAACTGCTCGGCAGAAAGATTCTTCGGGAAGGATCCATTGATGCTACAAATTGGAAGAAACCGTGTGAGCCGGCCAAGACGATATTTATACAAAACGAGGTAGAGATTAATCAACCAGTCTATGTTCGACTCGATTACTTTAAGCAGCCTCTCATGTGACATCTTTTTGAGAAATGGTCGAAAAAAATATTTAGCCGAGGCTTTAGTCCACCATCCTTTAATCGGATAGAAATCTACGACGACCTCACCACCCGGCTTAACTTTAGTAATTAATGCCTTAACCGCCCGCTCAAAATGAGGGACATGTTGCAACACTCCGAAACAAAACACTTTATCAAATGCACTATCTGGAAATGGTAGCTCGTATACACTCGCTTGCAGTAACTGAAACCTAGCTGGAGCAATGGTGCCATTATTAGCAAAATTCGCTGTCACTGCATTCGAATAATCGACGCTGTACAACATCGCCTTAGTATGCGTCAAAATCACCCGACTAAAGCGCCCCGCACCAGAGCCAACCTCTAAAATACAATCACTATCCAAGTCTTTCGGTAGCCACTTTGTTTCAGAGAAAAACCGCGAAGCGCTCGCCTCATAAACAGCCACAGATCTATCTAGCTGGGTTTTGATAAAGCGATTCCATTGAAAACCAAAACTTTCACTATAGTTATCTAATTTAGCAATTCTAGGGATTTCATCCACAATTGGGAACTCATTGCCAAGGCCATCGGTTAAGGAGTCTTTGACTCTCTTTAGCGCTACACCATTAGATGGATTAATTAAAAGGACAGTCATTATCAGATCTTTAAATTTATCGGGTCGTCAAAATATTTTGCCGCGGGAGCACCTGCTGTAACCAATTCGGCAGCAATGGCGCCTCGCGTAAACTATCGTGTGCCAAGACCGCACAGGGTAACGGGTGATTCCAGCACTGCTGCCCTTGCTCCGGTACCCATACAGCCAAGCCGCTACGTGTTGAGTGCTTTGCGACAGGCACGTCAGGTAAGTTAGGCCAGCCGGAAACTGCGACAAGTCCTGCAATGGACCAACGGACGAAACAAATTAAAACAAACAGCGAGGCAACGCCGTTTAACGTCGGACTTAAAAATAACTTCGATACCTTTAGGCGGCTATAGGATGAGGGGCGAATCGAAACAACGAGCCAGAGAGAACATATAAAATAAAGTATCGCTATAGCCCCCAAAAATCGAACATCTGGAGCCGTCATAAACCAAAAGACTAGCGATGCAATGACAGGCACGATCATCGATACAGCGCGAAGGTCTGGACTAATTGCGCTTCGATATCTTAAAAAGACGCCCAACGAAATAAGATTTAATACAGTACTAAAACTCATCAAGAGCAAAAGAGTCATCGGCAATGCTGCAAACCAAGAGTTGAACCAATTAAAGTTAGTGGCTAGTTCAGTAGCAGATCTAATCCCAGGTTGCTTTGCCCACGCATAGATCAATTGCGACTCATTCTGAGCAACTCCAAACTCAACGGCCCAAGGCAAAGACCATACACCACCTATTGGGCTAGGGAAGAAAGGCGCCCCCGAAAGCAGATAGCCGCGGCAAACATGTATGACGGCAAATAGCCCTAGCAGCGTGATGAGTCTTGTTACCACTAGGCTTGGCAGCTTGTGTCGAGTCGATCGAAATGCCCACACGGCTACAAATCCAAAACTTGCGATCGCAAAGCCAAGGCTGCTAAGCTTAACCGTCACGATTGTCAAACAAAGTAATGCAATGACTATTTGTAAATGATGATATTGCCGAATGGTGGTACGGCTAGTCTCGGCATTTGGTACAAAATTGAGATATAAAAAAATAAAAATTACGATTTGCAATAAAGCGACTGCTGTATCTGGCATCGGATTAGCAATTGGGCCAGATAACAGGCACAGGTACGAAAATAACACTCCGCCAAAAATCCATCGCCACATTTTTGATTGAGTTGCGCCAACCTCTAATATCGTGAGTAATGTTAGTAACAATAAGAACAAACCACCGGCAGCATAACCCTTACCCCAAAAAGGTGCGATGTTAAGTAAGGCAAGAAAAGCAAAATAACTTTGATTTAAGGCCAGCCGCCAATGAAGGTTACCTAGCCCAGGCACGACTGGATGTTCATTCAACCACCTGATGCTGCCGAAGTGATAGAGGCCAGAATCGTACATAGTAGGCAGTTCCATCGCGCGAAGACACCACACGATTACTACGATCGTAGCTAAAAGGCTTCTTAATGGATGGCATCGTATCGTACTAAAACACACCGACAAGATTCCTGACGTGGGCAATACGTCAGTCGGATGACTATCCTTTAGCGAGAAAAACGATTTCAAATTTAACCCGTACCCAATTAGACCAGTCAGCGCAACTGCAAATGTTACTTTCCAATCGACTGGAGCGAACAAATGAACAATTTCAACACAGCCGATAACGACGCAAAACCCAAGCCACACCGTCATTACACTCGGCTTGTTTGGTTGCTCTATATCCAAAAGTCTCCAGGTCAGATTGCCCCATCCGTGCAAAACGATTGCAGTCGTACCAAGCACTAACATCAATACAACTAGATCCGCTAATAATTCAAGGCTCATCGTCTAATGCGACCTTAAGCGGCAAGCAAGCTCTCGCTTCACACGTAAAAATTGTGTGAACAAACGATCGATAACACTTCGCTCTCTGCCATAGACCTGAACAAAGAGCTTATCTAGATCTTGCAAGTACAGTTCGGTCAAACGCCCAGAACCAGAAATTGAACCTTCATGTAGTCTAAACGCCGCGAGGTCTTGAGGGATCACTTCGTGCTTGAGTCCCCTCAACAAAAATCTCAAAAACAACTCGTAATCCCAGCAGGTACTATTACTCACATTAAACCCGCCGACTTCTTTGTAAGCAGATGCCGGAAAAAAGGTACCTTGCTGAAAAAGCACCGCAGACCGATGAAGCATATTTTGGACGGTTAAAGGTTTCGGTCGAATTCTTGTAAGCACGCCATTTGCATGTTCGGTATAACCCTGCCCAGTGACAAAATTTCGTCGCCCTCTTGCTTTAAAGTACTTGCTGACATGTCTCAGGGCGTTAGGCTGCAAATAATCGTCAGAGTTAATAAACCCATAAATCTGACCAGACGCACGACTAAAGCCTCGATTCAAGCCGTCGGCTGGGCCTTGATCTGGTTCAAATACTCTGATGATTTTTTCGCCATAGGATTCGATTAACGCTCGACTGCCATCGGTGCTGCCGGGATCTACAACGATATATTCGAAATCACATTCTGTCTGACTTAAGATCGAATCGATACATTGACGTAGATACTTTTCTTGATTAAACGAGATCGTGACAATCGATATTTTCATGAGCCAACCCTCGCACTGGTGATGCTATGGGTTTGCGAAATAAAGCTCCAGGTCTCTTGTGCACAACGACGCCATGAGTAATTTTTGGCTAACGTCATTGCTCGGCTCGCGAGCCGAACTCGCCGTGCTGGATCGCAAACCAAATTATCAATCGCCTTCGCAATGGACTCGGGGTCTTGCGGGTCGAAATACTCACCTCCGTCTTGCAGTGTCTCAAACAAGCTACTGCGATTTGAACAAGCAATTGGCACACCAATCGTCATGGCCTCAAGCAAAGCAATGCCAAACGTTTCGCAACTTGAGGCGAATACGAAGAGATCTGCCTCTGCGATTAGACTTGCGACATTATTGTTCGGTATAAATTCGATCAATTTCACAAAATCGCGCTGCGGATCAACCTGCATGAGAAGTTGATCTAATATTTTTAGTGCGCGTTGCCCGCCGCCGCCCGCTAAAGTTAATTCAATGTCCAAGCCTTGATCACGTAACCTTTTTACTGCTAGTACGACTTCGTTCTGATGCTTGTATTCAAATACTGGCGAAACGTACAAACACTGGATCCGTCGTTCGCCCTTTGTTGGCCATTGTGCCCGTGCCGAAGTTTGTTTAAAGACCTCTGCAACGCCATGAGGTATACATACTGTACGCGTAAGCGAGCCCACCCTCTGTTGAACTTGTTTGGCTGCATGTTGTGTTAAAAAAATTGAGGCTGTCGCAAAACGAAACGCTTTCTTTTGCACAAAATACATCAGGGTTTGTTGAAACCGATCTTTACCCCATCCAAATAAAGCCAAAACACCTGGATCGTATGCCAGCATATTTTGATTCAATACGACCATGGGCTTAAACCGGCAAAACGTACTGGCATCAGTCGAAAACAGTATGTTGCATCCGGTCTGCTTTATTTCATGACTCAGCCGCATCCCTTGCCACAACGACTGATGTAATAAAGATTTCTCAAGCGCCTCAGGGTGGTGTTTGATTAACCACGCACGATCGGGCAGCTGATCTAACAGCTTTTTGTAAGCCCAGACATGAATTTGTTCAATACCAAATTCTTTGGGGTCTTCAATACTCAAAATGCCGAGCAGGTGGGCGACGCCGCCCCCTGAGCGCACACGAGAAGCATCGACTGCAACTTTAATGAGGTACATTTTTGCTGATGTTATTTGTAACTACTAGCTGATGTCGTTCGAGTACCGATACAAAACTAGCCGTGGCAATTACGGGGCTAAGTGCGCTTGCTAACTTAAGACTCGCCTTTGCCATCGCTAATAAATCATCGTCAGGCTTAGAAGCCAATTGATTCATTTTGAATGCTAAATCATTTACCGAACCCGCTGCGAAGGTATAACCATTGAGCCCGTCGATCAAAAGTTGTTGCCTTGCCCCAACTTTGTTTGATAACAATAAGGGTAAGCCCGCCGTTGCAAACTCGTGCGCGACAACACCCCAAGGTTCGTAACGGCTAGGCAAAATTAAAGCGCCCATCTGTCGCGCTAGCGTTGCCAAGCTAGCTTGCTCTGCGAAGGGCTTAATAGTTATTCCCACTTGGTGTTGCAGCACCGATTCAAGCGGACCGTTTCCTACGCAGGTAAGGCCCCAGCCCTTTGGGTTAGCGTGGCGGTAGCGTTTGAAGGCGTCAATAAGAGTATCAATACCTTTAGATTCTGTCAGTCTTCCGACATACAAAAATTGCTTCGGGTATTGCTGTGTTTTTTCTTGTTCAAGCGCTGAGGCTGCTTCGCTAAAAATATTTGTATTGCCCGTCAACAGATGGGTGATGATCTCATCGTGTTCAAAGCCCAGGCGGGCTGCACATTCATACTGCAACGGCCCCGGAACCCATGCATAAGAAAAATAACGCTTCTTGTACGCATGCTTAATCAGCTTTGCGCCGAGTCGTTGGCGTAAGGAATTGTTCCACTGGGTATCTAGGCCCATCACAATCGGAACGCCCGCTCTCTTTAATTGCTGTAACGCAGGACGATATCCCTTGTCCTGCCAGCCAGATGTGTAGACTAGATTAGGCTTCAAATCGGACACAAAGTTGCATAGGCTTTGAGGCGTAAACTTTGATCGTTGGTGAAAACGGATGTTTTGGGTAGTTACGTTTGGTACATAGGGTGTCTTTTTATTTTGATCCCAATGAACCACATCCACTGTGGCACCATAGCGTTTCACTAGTTGCTCAAAGATAGGGATGTTGTATCCCATCACCTCGGTATATAGATACAGTACTTTTATCAAGCGTTAGCCGCCGGGCTGTTTAACGATCTATACAAAGCCAAGTGTTGCGCAGCGCACGTTTGCCAATTGAATTGTTCGACGCGGGCGAGGCCCTTTGCTATCAACTCGTTAGTACGTGTTTGCGAATTGACAACATTTTGTATGGCAGTCGCGATGCTGTCTAGGTCAAGCGGATCAAAAAACTCTGCCGCGTCACCGATGACTTCAGGCATAGCACTTGTGCGGCTACTAACAACTGGGCATTGATTTGCCATGGCCTCTAAGGGTGGGAGGCCAAAGCCTTCGTAGCAAGAGGGATAGACGAAGGCGCTCGCCTGACGATAATATGTTGCAAGTTTGAGATCATCACCGTCTATTTGTCGTACTTGTCCGGGCTGTAATTTAAGCGCTTCAAATTGCATTCGCTCTTCAGCGCTAAAGCCACCGCCACCAAAAGCAACGATGTCGAATGACGATCGTAATTGTGCAGACGACGCAAACCCTTGAATAAACCGAGCGAAGTTTTTGTAACCGGCTCGCAGGCCAACGTAGAGCAAATAGGGCTTAGCTATTTTCAGAGCTAACGTGTCGGCGGGTGTAGCAACAGCACAACCTAAATGTATTGTTGATGTCTTTGCAGGTGAAACCTCATACAACCGAATCAAATCTTGTCGGGTGTGTTCTGAAATACAAATCACATGATCGGCGTGTTTAACCGCGGCATATTTTTTTGACTTTTTAAGCTGAGCAGGCGTTTGTGCCTTTGCATCTAAGCCTAACTCACCAATCATGTCGAACACCGTCAACACGGTAGGGGTTTTATCTGACCCGCTACGCGTATTCGAAAAATAAGTTTCATGCGCAACATCCGGCTGCCATGCCCTAAGTTGCCTGCGCGCCAGTACACCATTGAGTGCGACTGCAGCGTCTGCGCAGCGTGGCGGGTAATCTTTCACGTAGCCGCCGTGCACAATTTTTTGCTGCAGTTGCCTGGCGTATTGGTTGCGGTAAAGCGGCGAAAATACCCCAACGCCTTCGCCCATGATTTCTAACTGCTCAGCTAGATGAAAAAAATACCTTGAAATACCACCCGTCTTTTGTAAACAAAATGCCTGATGATCAAAGGCGATTCGCATTTAAGTCATGCCCAGAATACGTTTGACTCGCCGCCACTGCCGCGTATAAAAAGACGGTGCAAGTTGGTCGCTTGCGATATAACGATCAGCCTCTAGATTTGGCAGCACAAAGGTTGGGTGTTGTAGCGGAAACTCGATTGCTTGAGTGGGCAAGTTTGCATGTACCCCAACCACATGGGTATGGGTTGCGTCTGCGCCAAAACCGATATTTGAAATCAGATTTACGTTTGGTACGACTTGCAGCAGACCGTGTGTGAGAGCAGTAAAGGTCCAGGATACATCCCAGGTATCTAAGCTACCTTCGTGCACCCACTGAAAAGAGTTTTGCCAATATGTCTGCTCACCTGGCGTTGCGAACATTTGTTCGAGTAAGCCTTGGGCTTTAAATTCGGGCCAGTGCGTGATATCGCGGTCGTAATGCTTCCAGGCCCGACGCCAAGTCGCCCAACCCCAAATATGGGTGTATTTTGAAAAATAGTAACTACCGATTCCGCGGTGACGACCAAACTGCAAGTTGCCACCCGACACCATGCCAACCCGCTCGTTGTCACGATAGCGTTCAAGCATTTCATCGCAAAATCTGAAAAAACTTGGGTCTGGCAAACAGTCATCCTCAAGAATAATCGCTTCTTCAACCTGCTCAAAGATCCAATCAATGCCACTAGAGACGCGAAGCTTACAACCCATGTTGCTGTCGGCAAAGTTTGTAATGACCTCGCAATCCCAGTCAACACGTTTAATAATTGCGCGGGTTTGTTCGCAGCGCGCGGCTTCGCCTGGGCGAGAGTCTCGCGGCCCATCGGCCACCACTAGCAGCTTAGAGGGCCGAGCCTGCGCAATCGCGTTAAACACACGCTCAGTTGTGTCGGGCCGATTAAAGATGAGTAAGGCAACTGGCGTGCGTAAGTTGTATTGAGCCATCAGTGCACCACTTGATCTTTGGGCAAACAATTTTGGGCAAAGGCATCTAAACGACGACTGAACTCAGTGCTGCTAAAGTCTGCACGATAGTTTGCAAATTTAGTGGCTAGGCCTTCAAGCTTGAGTAGGCCAGCAAGGCCTGCCTGGATGCCTTCAGAATGATCGGCCGGCACGGCGAGCCCAATCTCGTATTTGGTAACGCGCTCGCCCATTAAGCAACGGTCTGCCACCAAAATAGGCTTTTCAAAATAGGCGGCCTTTGAAAGCATGTTGCTGCTACGATAAAAATCACGATAGACGGCAAAGATGACATCTGATGCTGCAATGATGGCATTAAAAACCGTTTCGTCTAGCAGATAATCAGAGTGTATATATAAGTTTGCTGGTTGCTGTTGCTTTAACAGCGCTAACGCATGCTCATCGGCTGGCGTTAAATTGTTTACGTTGATACGACCGATCTGCACAAAATACCACTGCGTAGGGTCAAGGTTTAAAACCAAATCAACCCACTGTGCAAGATTCTTTTGTTTGCCGATTGAACCGCCCATGAAAACAATTTTGCGCCCTGCCGCTTTGTGCTTGATATCAAGCGCTAGCGGGTTAGGCGTTGTCGGCAAACCGGTTTCGGTGATGTCGGGTAAAAATTCAAAGTATTTATTTGGGTAGTGGTCGCGATATTTTTGCGGCAAAGTTTCATCTAAAAAACAAGTGCCTTGATAATTTGAAAGCAAATAATAAGCGGGCATTGTTTGTGAAGCTTGTTGCTCAGATAAATTCTCGGGCGTGATACAAAGCCCTGCCCATGGAATTGACGCTGCGACGGCCGAATCCTGCACATCGCTGAACGCCATGTCGGCCCAGGCTTTTGCCTGAGGCAGATAGCCATCTACGTACATGTTAAACATCAACTGCGTACGGCCAGGGTAGGCGCTGAGCACGTGATTGATGGTGTCTTTAAATGTTTGAGGATCTAAAAACTTATTCGCGAGCAATTCTTGCTCGCGCTGAGCCGCAGACTGAAACACTCGCTTCACACGACGAGAAACTCGCCGACAAAAACTTGCCGTGATCGACGTTGGTTTTGGAGTTTGCTGCCAAATTTTTTTTGGCCATAGTAGCTTGGGATTGCTGAACAGCCCCTTTTGCTCAAGCTTTTTTTGAATGGCGCGTGGGTCATGTGTCACGGGGATCACACCCCAGCCCGCCTTCAAAAAAACCTCGATAAAAAGGATATGCCACGAATCAAGATGGCCTTCGTTTGAAATCGGGTTGTATAGCAGAATGCAATCGCGCACGTGTTGCATCAAGTCAGCCCAAGTGAACGGGCACCTGCTTGCTCTAAGAAATGAAAGAACTTAGCCTTTAAGGCATCATGACTAAAATCTTGGCGATACGCAGCAAAGTGCTTGGGCAATGCGACCTCGCGCGAGGCAAGCGGTTGCGCCAAAGTAGTCAAGGCCTGCAACATCTTGGCTGAGTCGTCTTCGGGCACAGCCAAGCCGATTTGATATGCGCTAACGCGTGCGCCCATCAAATAGCCCTCGGCTACCAAAATAGGTTTTTCAAAGGCTGCTGCTTTACCTGGCATATTGCTGCTGATACCAAACTTGCGGTACACCGCAAAAATGATATCGCTAAGTGCGATCACCTCGTTAAAGGTTCTTTCGTCTGGCAGATACTGGGGATAGATAAAAACATTTTCAGGCGTAGTCGCCAAGGCTTGCCGATAGGCCGACAGATCATCCGTCGTAAGATTTTGCTCGTGAACCTCACCAAGCTGCACAAAAAACCACTGGGCAGGATTTGCTTGCGCAATGAGCGCAAACCACTGGCTTAGGTTTTTGTTACTGCCAATGGTGCCCCCTAAAAATACTATTTTGCGACCCGCAGCGCGCTTTTTTAGGTCTAAGACAAATTCACTCGCCGTGGCGGGTAGGCTGGCATCCGTCACGTCTGGCAAATATTCAAACCGCTTGTGCGGCAGCGCAGCCGAGTACGCCTGCTGCACTTGCTCGTCTAAAAAACACATCCCGGCCAGGCTTGAGAGCGCGTAATAGGCCTCATCCGGTGGCACTGACGATGGCACAAAACGGATGCCGCCCCAAGGGATTGCGTGCAGGTCTCGAAACGGACGCCAACCAAGCGAGTCGTTGCGATACAGATCCATGTACATGTTGAACACAAACGCTGGGCGAGTGCCCAATTGTTGCGTGGCATCTGCGACACGCTCAGCAAACTCTTGGGGCTGCAAGTAGGCGGCTTCAAGTTGCTTCAATTGTGCAACTTGTGCAGGGTCTAAATTGGCAGTTGGTACGAGCTGCTTAAATAGCCGCGTTACCCTAGATCGAACACGCTGATAAAAACTACGCGCCGGTGTTCGCCAGGCCAGTATTTTTAAATTGGGGTGCTGCGCCAATTGCCTGAGGCCTAAGCGCGCGCGCAAATCTTCTGCGCCTGGGCTTAAAGATGCGACCCGCCAACCCGCCTCTAACAAAAAACCAATAAATAAGGCGTTCCAAGAGTCAAGATGCCCGTGCCCAGAGATTGGGTTGTAGAGCAGAATCAAGGACGCAGCTTCAGGGGTAGAGCGAGAGGCACTCAGCTGCGTTGGCGGCGCCATTATTGCATCACAACTTTTTGGTACCAAAGCTCAAGGAGCACAAGCTTGTAAGCTAAAAACAGCCCTGTGTACCCTTGCTGGGGTAATGTCGTGCAAATATCAGAGACACGCTCAGCAGCCAGAATACCTGCTTGTTGCAGATGGCCGCCCACTAGCGCGTCAGCGTAACGTTTGACAACACCGCTTAACCATTCGTTGACTGGGGGCTGAAACCCAGCCTTTGGTCGCGCCAACACTTCAGCAGGCAATACGCCTTGCAGCGCTTCGCGTAACCAAACTTTCTGGCCAAGTTGATCATCGGGATACCGAGTGCGCAACGCCATCACTAGCCCGATCAGATTAGCGTCTAAAAATGGCATCCGTGTTTCAACACCAACACCCATGCTGACCCGATCACCCAACGACAAGCAGTTTGACGTCAACCAAGTTTCAAACAGTAATCGAATGACCGCTGCAGGAACTTGCGCTGCCGCTCTGAGACCGATATCGGTGGGTTCGAAAGCATTATCCGAAGCAAGAGACGCCATCGTCGGGCCGTACAGCTGCGACTTAAAAGCATAGGGCCCTGCAAACTCTGGGTGCAACAGATAATAAAAAAGCTGATCTTTTGGCTGATGCGGATCGCTTAATTTCTGTAGCGTATCCGCTGCCCGTTTTATTACGGGATGCACGTGGGGGTAATGTGCAACTTTCAACAAAAAAGTTTGCACACCAGGTGCGGTGAACCAACTTGCTAACCAGCTAAGCGTGGGATGCTGAAGTGCTAACTGATTGAGCTGCACTGCCTGCTTCACGTAGGGATAGCCCCAAAATAGCTCGTCGCCCCCAACCCCTGATAACAAGACCTTGATACCTTGATCTGCCGCAGCGCGCGGCACAGAATAATGACCAAAGGCCGCGGGATCAGCGATGGGCTCATCCATGATCTCTACAAGGGTCGGAAAGAACTCAACAAACTGCTCAACCGGCAATTCAACTTCGTGAACAATCATGCCAAGCGATTCAGCTAAGCCACGGGCTTGTTCACGTTCGTCATAGGGCGGTCTGCCTGGATAGCCAACACAAAAGGCGTGCATGGGCTCGGGATAATTTTTTTGTGCCAACGCGGCGATCGCGCCCGAGTCAACGCCGCCTGACAAAGCGATACCAACCGGCACGTCTGACCTGAGGGTAAGCTTAACGGCCTCTTCAAGGCCCGTTTGAATGGCCGACAAAATATCAGCCTTTGCCATGTTTTGAGGTGGGGCGACTACCGTGTTTGAGGCCTGCTCAACTGACCAGTATTGAACCGGCTTTATTTGCCATTGATCAACGGCTAAGGTCAGAGTATGCCCGGCAGCAAGCTTGTGCACCCCTTGCAACAAGGTGAGGGGCTCGGGCACATATTGGTAATGCAAATACATATCAACGGCTTTAGGGTTTAAAGCCGGCGTGTGCTCTAAAAGCGGGAGCAATCCTTTTAACTCTGAAGCAAACGCTAAGGTAGAGTCGTTGACCGAATAGAACAGTGGCTTTTCACCACAGCGGTCTCTCGCCAAAAAGGCTTTTCGGGTCAAGTTATCCCAAATCGCAAAAGCAAACGGCCCAATAAAACGCTGCACGCAGGCTTCGCCCCAAACCCGATACGCGGCAAGCAGAACCTCGGTATCAGAATGGCTAGCAAAGGCTTCGCCCAAGGCCTCGAGCTCGGCACGTAATTCAAGATAGTTGTAGATTTCGCCGTTGTAGGTGACTGTGTAACGCCCTTGGGCGTAAGTCATCGGCTGGTGGCCCGCGCTCGTCAAGTCAATAATCGACAAGCGGGTGTGGCCAAACTGGATGTGCGCATCGGATAAAACGCCGGTGCTATCAGGGCCGCGATGGGCAAGTGTCGCTAGGGTAGTGGCAGATAAGTCAGGCCAACAAGCCTGGGCATCTTTGTGGATGAGCCCTAAAATCCCGCACATTAGACGCTGAACCTGAGAAGCGTCATGGCGCTCACTGTTTGGTTAAAAAATCTTGATAAGCGATGCCAAGACCTTGCTCAAGATCAACTTTAGGCGCCCAACCAAAAGCGCGTAAGCGCCCGCTATCCATCAGCTTGCGCGGCGCCCCATCAGGTTTAGACGCATCGAAAGTAATCTGACCTTGATAGCCCACAACCTTACCAACGGTTGTAGCAAGCTCTGCAATCGTCACATCAGAACCATAACCAACGTTAATGTGACCCTGCATCGGCAAGGTATGAGTTTCGTATTGTTGTTTGGGCAAATTCATGACGTGGATGCTGGCGCTGGCCATATCATCAACGTACAGAAACTCGCGGTAAGGCTTACCTGACCCCCAAATCGCTACCGCTGGCAAGTTACCCTGTTTAGCCTCATGAAATCTACGTAGCAGCGCGGGGATCACATGCGAGTTTTCAGGGTGGTAATTATCGCCAGGGCCGTATAGGTTGGTTGGCATGACGCTGCGGTAATCAATACCGTGCTCTTTGCCATACTGCCGGTTATAACTTTCGCAAAGTTTGATGCCCGCAATTTTTGCAATGGCATACGGCTCGTTTGTAGGTTCGAGCGTACCCGTCAGCAAAGCACTCTCAGCCATCGGTTGTGCAGCTAGTTTTGGATAAATACAGCTACTACCCAAGAACAACAATTTTTTAACACCTTGCCGAAAGGCCGCATCGATGATGTTGGCCTCGACCATCAAATTGTCGTAAATGAATTCGGCCGGGTAGGTGTTGTTAGCGTGAATACCGCCCACCTTTGCTGCGGCCAAATATACCTCTGTTGGCTTTTCTTGGGCAAAAAATGCGCGGACCGCCGCTTGATCAGTCAGGTCGAGCTCGGCTCGGGTACGGGTGACGATTTGTTCGGGTGTGTGCCCGGCACCGAGCAATTGGCGCACAATGGCCGACCCCACCATACCGCGATGGCCCGCAACAAAGATTTTGGTGTGCTTCAAAGATGTGTTGTGATCGTTCATAAAATCCACGCTACCGCCCTGCCGCGCACGGGTTGTGCGCAACAAAATTAGCCGAGCATTTGCCCAGCGTGGATTTTACTCTGTGACAAGGGTTTTACGAACTCGGACGCTATTGGTCGAGGCGTTTGCCAGATTGCGATTTTTGAGTGGGCCGCAGCCTGGGTAAAGTCCAATGAAAATGAACTAATCGTGCGTAAATAAAGGCGTACAGAATGGCACAAAACAGAAAAGACAGCATCAATAGGGGGGTCTTATTTCTGAACGCCACGGCCAAACCAGCCGGCACCGCCGCAAACATCATCATCATCGGAAAAACAGCTGCGTTTTGTGTGGTAACGGAGGCCCCCGCAAACCAACGGCGAGCCACACGCCCCCACAACAAGCTATGCAGATGCAAACGATCTGCACCCCCAAGCTCTAAGGTGCGAGCACGCCTTCTGAGCATAGAAAACAGCACTTCAAGAACAGGGTAGCCGCAGGCGAGCAAAGGGGCCCAAGGCGAAACATGGTACGGGTTGCGCATCGCAACTAAAACGGCGACCCAACCAAGCAAAAAACCCAGCAGATAAGCGCCGCCGTCACCTAAAAATATCTTACCTTTAGGGTAATTGACCAGCATAAAACCAAAAATAGAACCCGCCAAAACAAAGCAAATTTTAGCCATTTCGGCATCTGCTGCATGAAAAGCAATCAAGCCTAGAGAAGACAGGCAAAGCAAGACCGTGCCGCCGGCCAACCCATTGAACCCGTCAATAATGTTGATGGCATTGGTCATACCGCTTAAGGCAAAGGCGGTAAATAACACCGAGATTGGCACAAACACCAGAACAGAATCGATGAAGGGGATCCCCACGCGCGTCAAGCTCACCCCTGTTAACCACCAAGCCAAAACCCCACTGGCGAAGGTCGCAATCATTCGCTCTTTAACCCGATCGCGCTTGAAGAGATCTTCGATTGCACCCAAGAAAAATGCGGGTAGTGATGCTAGCAACATCGGCCATAGGATTGCAGCCACTTCGGGCGGCGTCAGCGTGGCACCGATCATGGTCGAGAGCAAGATAGCCACACCCCCCACCCGAGGTGTGGGCTCTTCGTGAACCTTTTGCACCCCAGCATCACGATCTAGCGTGTGCGAACCGTGCAAATGCTTGGTCCACACGATCAGCAGGCATATGACCAAGGCGGCCACTCCGCCAGCTGCCAGAGCCAAATGGGGGATAGCAAATACCAAAATGCAAGCCTTGAAGAGATGAAAAGCAGAGCGCTAAGCAAATTATGGGGGAAAATAGCGAAAGAATCGCTCACCACATCTTAAGCGCCGCCTAGTTTACATGATCCCACAACATCTTCTCGCCACGCTGATCGTCGCACTTTGGATGT
>JAIPCU010000046.1 GCA_021738045.1 Candidatus Methylopumilus sp.
GCGGTGGGTATCAGTGGTGTGTGTCAGGTCAGCATCCCGTTTACAAACAGCGCAGGTGTACCGGTCGGGGTGTCGTTAATCGGCCCCGCGGGCAGCGACCTCGCTTTGATTCGGCTGGCCACTGCGTTGTCAAGCACTCTACCCGCTTAACGAAATCATCGACAAAGGGCGCCGCTCACACGGCCCCTATTTCGTCCCAATCAACCGCGACCGACAAACGGCATCGTCGTGGCCATGATGGTCACGAATTGAACGTTGGTCTCAAGCGGAAAACTCACAATCTGCGCGATCGTCTGCGCGACGTGATTCACATCCATACGTGGTTCAACGCGCGTTGAGCCGTCAGGTTGTGGCACGCCTTTGGTCATGCGCTCAGTCATCGGCGTTGCGGCGTTACCAATATCGATTTGGCTGCAAGCGATACGATAGCTACGCGTATCCAGTGAAATCGATTTTGTCAAACCCGTCACCGCGTGCTTGGTTGCGGTGTAACCGATCGAAAACGGGCGTGGTGCATGCGCCGAAATCGAGCCATTGTTGATGATTCGACCGCCTTGAGGCGTTTGATCTTTCATGATCCGGATCGCAGCCTGTGCGCATAAAAACATCCCTGTCAGATTGACATTGACGATGTCCTTCCAGATCTCGACAGGTAAATCTTCAATTGGCACAGGTGGGCCACCGCGACCGGCGTTATTGAACAACACATCCAAGCGTCCCCAGCGGCGTGTCACTTCGGCAAACAAGTTTTTAACCGAAGCCTCATCGCTCACGTCAGTGACGATAGGATGCAACTGCGACGCCAACGAGGCACCGCCCTCTGTGCGGGTCTCTTCAAGTGCATCCGCACGACGCCCAGCCATCGCAACCTGATAACCCGCGCGCGCCAAGTGCAGCGACACTGCACGACCAATACCAGAACCTGCTCCTGTCACCACTGCGACTTTTAACTCAGACATTTCTCATCCTAATTGTTGGTGTCCGACGTGGACTTTAATAAACGATGGCTAGGAAGCCACGACAAAATACCGGGCAATCGAGAAGTACAGCATCGATGCAAATAGTATCGCTTTCGTGCCTAAGCGCAATCTAAAGTATTGCGATTCTATCTAACAACTGCAATATCCCTGGATACGCAACTTAACAAATGATTGACAATCTCGCCACACACTGCCTCTCAACCCGTGCCACTAGCCGTTAACCCGTGACGGCCCAGTTTCTATCGGTGCATTGGGCTGCGAACTCCATTCGCTCCACGAGCCACCATACAGCGCACCACCCGACATCCCAGCCAACTCAAGGGCTAGTAATAAGTGGCAAGCTGACACACCTGAGCCGCAACTCGCCACGAGGTCTTTCGCTGGGTGCGCGCCAAGTAGTTTAGAAAGCTCAGCACGCAAGACCTCTGGCGCTTTAAAGGTACCGTCATCGTTCAGATTGTCTTTGACTGGGCGACTCGCTGCGCCCGGGATGTGTCCGGCAATGGGGTCAAGCGTCTCGTTTTGCCCTTGAAACCGGTCACCAGCGCGTGCATCCACAATCAGGCGATCTGCGCGCCCAAGCCCTGCCTGCATGTTGGCCAATTCGACCGATACCACCAAAGACGTTGAGCGCTTAAAGTTACCCAAAGGCCTTGCTGCTGGCTGCGCTGCAGTCAAGGTGTAACCAGCTTTTTCCCAGGCAGCCATCCCGCCATCGAGCACCACCACGTTGGCATGCCCAACCCAGCGCGCGAGCCACCACAGACGTGAGCCATACAGCCCCCCCTGCGCATCAACGGCAACGATCAAAGTGTCATGATTGACACCTAACGTAGCCAAAATCTTGGCAAACACGTCGGCGTCTGGCAACGGATGGCGCCCATTGCGTCCGTTTTTCTCGCCACTCAACGAGCGCCCAAGGTCAACATAGACTGCGCCAGGCAAATGTGAAACATCGTAGGCGCGCTGCCCAAGGTCGGGGTCGACCAAATCAAAGCGGCAGTCACAGACCAACACATTGGCTGGGTTCTGCGCGAGGCGCGCCTGTAGCGCTTGGGCTGTAATCAAAAAAGACGAAGACATGCAGGGATCCTTTATTCAATTCTGACAAAACGTGCGTGTGAGCATAGCCACTCTGCTATGCTTTTACTTTAAATCAATACTATCTATTGTCACCCATGTCTCAGGCAGCCGGAAACGTTTTTGTTGTGGTCGCTCCAAGTGGGGCCGGTAAGTCAAGCTTAGTCAACGCGGTGCTTGAGCAGGATCCGACCCTGTGCCTCTCAGTATCGGCCACCACTCGAGCCCCACGCAGTGGCGAAACAGATGGCAAAGATTACCGCTTTGTCAGCAAAGCTGAGTTCGCGGCATTGCAACAAAATCATCAGCTACTCGAATGGGCTGAAGTTCATGGCAACTTCTATGGCACGCCGCGCGATCAAATTGATCAGGCCATTCACCAAGGGCGCGATGTCTTATTAGAAATCGACTGGCAAGGGGCAAGGCAAGTTAAACGCCTGTTTACCCAAACGATTGGCATCTTTATTCTGCCCCCCTCAATCCAAACGCTTGAGCAACGCTTACAACTTCGAGGGCAAGACTCTCAAGAGGTGATTGCGGGTCGAATTCAAGCCGCGAACGAAGAGATTTCGCATGCGCCAGAGTGCGAATATGTTATTATTAATCAAGACTTTAGGATTGCACTGGCCGAACTGACCGAAGTCATTGCGGTGGCGCGCTTGCGCTACGGCAGCCAGTCAGCCCGAAACAAAGCGTTATTTGCCTCGCTTGGGCTCGGAACTTAGGGCGCAACACAGTCACATGACGCGATGTTTTCACGTATTTAAACCTTTACCTCTCAGGATCACCATGGCTCGCATTACTGTTGACGATTGTCTTGACCGCATTCCAAATCGCTTCAAGCTCACCCTTGCAGCCACCTACCGTGCGCGCGAACTCGCTCAGGGCCATGCACCTCGGCTTGAAACCAAAGACAAACCTTGCGTGACGGCTTTGCGCGAGATTGCCAACGGCTTAGTGGGCATCGAGATGCTGCGTAAGGTACCAACCTAAGACACTGCACAATGGCCTTTCCCGGATTTCGCTACGCATCGACCGGGATATTGGCCGCCCTAAAGGTCGGCTCCAAGCTCAAACCTGGCGGCAAAGCGAAAGAGCTTGGTTTAGGGATCGTTTCTGGGGTGGCGACGCCACTTGAAACTGAGATTGAACCCGCAGTCGCCTCAATGGCGCACCTGCAACAAATACTTTCTACCTACCTGGATACAAAAGACATCGCCACGATTCGCGATGCCTATCGTTTTTCTGATCAAGCGCACCTTGGGCAACTACGCACAAGCGGGTCGCCTTACATCACGCATCCCATTTCAGTCGCCGAAATCTGCGCTGGCTGGAAACTCGACGCCCAAGCGATTCAAGCGGCGCTGTTGCACGACGTCATGGAAGATCAAGGGATTGCCAAGCAAGACCTGCTAGAGAAATTTGGTGATGAAGTTGCAGAGCTAGTCGACGGGCTCTCAAAACTTGACCGGCTCGAGTTTGCAACTAAAGCGCAGCAGCAGGCCGAAAGTTTCAGAAAGATGTTACTGGCGATGGCGCGCGACATCCGCGTCATCCTCATCAAACTGGCTGATCGCTTGCACAACATGCGCACGCTCGATGCCGTGGCACCCGATAAACGCCGACGCGTCGCCAAAGAAACTCTTGATATCTACGCGCCAATCGCATATCGCTTGGGCTTAAATGCGCTGTATCGAGAGTTACAAGATTTATGCTTCGAAGCGATCTACCCTAATCGGTATCGCGTACTCGAAAAAGCGGTTCTTGCCGCGCGGGGTAATCGTCGCGAAGTTTTAACCAAGATTGATGATCAAGTTCGTGCCGCCATGCCCGAAGCAGGTATCGAAAGCGAAGTACTGAGTCGAGAAAAAACCTTGTATGGCATCTATCACAAGATGGTTGAGCAAAAGAAAAGCTTCACCAACGTGTTAGATATCTATGGCTTTCGCGTCATCGTACGGACCCTGCCCGAGTGTTACATGGCCATGGGCATCGTGCATCAGCTTTACCGCCCGGTACCGGGCAAGTTCAAAGACTACATCGCGATCCCAAAAGTGAACGGCTATCAGTCGTTGCACACTACGCTCGTTGGCCCCTTCGGGACACCGATCGAGTTTCAGTTTCGCACGCACGACATGCATCAGGTTGCTGAAGAAGGTGTCGCAGCGCACTGGCTCTACAAGGCTGATACAGCCTCGTTGCAAGAGATTCAAAGCCGCACCAGCAAATCGTTGCAATCGTTACTTGATATTCAAAGTCAAAATGGTGACTCAAGCGAGTTTCTTGAGCACGTCAAGGTTGATTTGTTTCCGGATGCGGTCTACGTTTTTACCCCCAAAGGAAAAATCGTTTCACTGCCTCGAGGCGCCACACCGATTGACTTTGCCTACATGATTCATACTGACGTGGGTAACCACGCGGTCGCCTGTAAAGTGAACGGCGATAACGTCGCCCTGCGCACAGAACTTTCAAGCGGTGACACTGTATCGATTGTCACATCGCCTGCTGCACGGCCCAGTGCGCAATGGCTGAATTACGCACGCACGGGGCGCGCACGCTCAGAAATCAGGCATTTTTTACGCACGAGCGAATACGATGAATCGGCCGCCTTTGGTGAACGCCAACTGGCGCAGGCTCTCAAAGAACTGAACTTGGCAATGCCCTCGCCTGAGGATGCTATTTGGGAAAAGCTCGCTCGCAGTAGTGGCGCAAAATCACGCGCTGAAATTTTGGCAGATATCGGGCTAGGCAAACGTTTGGCTGCAGTGGTGGCGCGACGGTTTGCACCAGACCATCCCCTCATCGCGACCACCGCAGCAGCCGACGAAGAGATGACGGCCGCGCGGTCAATGCCGATTCAGATCCGAGGTCACGAAGGTCAGGCCGTACAGTTAGCGCCTTGTTGTGGCCCTTTACCCGGTGATGTGATCGTTGCAGGTATACGGATCGGCCACGGCTTGGTGGTGCATACCGCAGAGTGCCCGGTCGCCATCCGCGCGCGCATGAAAGAGCCCGACCGCTGGGTTGATGTTGTGTGGGATCAAGAAACCGCCAAACATTTTTCAGCACGTATTGAAATCATGGCAAAAAATGAGCGCGGGATCTTAAGCCGCATCGCCGCCGAGGTTGCGCAAGCCGACTCAAACATCATTAATGCCACAATGCACGAAGATGCGATCGACACCGTCATGTTGAACCTAACCGTACAAGTGGATAGCCGCAAACATCTGGCGCAAGTTTTTCGCTCGATTCGACACGTCGCCCAAGTACAAAAAATTGTTCGCGCTAGGGGCTAATGTCCGCTTGTGAGCTCGAGCTAAGGTGAGGCTTGCTCTCGAATGACAGCAGCACTCACCTCGCTAAGGTTTAACGACAGCGATTCGTTGTTTGAGCGCGCGCCAGAGGGCCGTGGTATCTGCACTACCCTGATCGCGAGCCGAAGCTCTGACCGCTGGGTGCACCAACACCAGCTGCCGTGACGGATCAACATAAATAGCCTGACCACGTACCCCCAAAAACGCATAGGTACCGTCAAGATCCGGAAAGATCCAGGTTTGATAGCCATAGCCAAACCAACGACCTGTGCGCGAGGGCAAAAAATGTGCCTGTGTCATCTCTTGCACCCAGGCTGCCGGCACGAGCTGTTTGCCCTGAGCCACACCCGAACGAGCCATCATCATCGCCAGGCGCCCATAGTCGCGCAGCGTGGCATTAAGCCCCATGTAACCGACCTCTTGGCCTGACGCGTCAACGAGCCAGGTGGCCTCTTGTTCAGCACCAAGTGGTTTCCAGATTTTTTCTGAAAAATACGTGGCAACGTCTTGACCAATCGCTTGGCGCAACACCACTGACAGCACAAAGGTTTCTGCTGACGCGTAGTACCAACGTTGGCCAGGTGCCGCGATACGACGGTTAAAAAGTTTGGCAACACTCGGCCCACCTTCAGACTGCCTGCCGAACGTTGCGCGCGATAACTGGGCCGAATCATCTTTACCATCGTACTCTTCGCGAAACTCTACACCAGAGGACATGGTCAGCAGATGGCGCAGTGGAGTCTTGCCGTATTCAGTCCCTTTTAGTCCTGGCGCATAGTCTTGCGCCAAGTCATCGAGTGAGCGAATATGCCCCTCGTTCAGTGCAACGCCCACCAGCATCGCAATTACCGTTTTGGCCATCGAGAAAGAGGTAAAGCGTTGCTCGGGTTGTCGCGCGTACTGGTAGCGCTCAAGCAACAAGGTATCACCCTGCGCAATCAACATCGCGGTGGCAGGATTACGTTCAAAGTAATCGTTTATGGTTTGCGTACCAGCACCCACCGCTGCCGCGCCTTGATAATTGAGCGTGAGCTCAGACGTCGAACGCTGCCAAGGCTGCACAGGCAATGCCGTTGCTGACACGCTTGCCTTAAAAATTTCGTCGAGTCTTGAAAAACTGTCAACCGTCGCGTGAGCTTGCCACCAGTTATCGCGAGTTCCCCGCGTAAAGCCTGAACCAGTGAGGCCTCCGTAGAGCGACATATTCGGACCATCTGCACGTTTTCCAATGCCTTGCTCAACATTCCACGCGCTTGTTTTGTGTTGAGAACTTGTGCCGCAACCAACCAGCCCGAACAATACGCCGGTAGCAAACACCGCCAAACATGATTTAAGAGCGATTATCCAACGCATCACGAAAACTCCTTATACTCATACTCTTTGTTTTTGAAGCCACGCTATGACTCGCACTCAGACTTTACAACAAGATACCGACGCCCCTGGCGAACTGTTGATCTGGACTTCGGTTGACCCTGCCTACGAGCAAGACTTTAACCAATGGTATGACCAAGAGCACATGCAAGAGCGAGCAGCAATCAAGGGGTTTCGCTGGTCGCGGCGCTACCACTCGGACACCTGCGCGCGTCCGTATTTGGCGCTGTACCAAACAGACACTTTGCACGTCTTTACCAGCGAGCCTTATCGTCAGGCTTTCACCAAGCAAACACAGTGGTCTGAGCGTAACTTTACGCGTATGCGCGACACGAGCCGGCGCGTCAACGCTGTCACCCCGCTCGCGGGCGCCGGAACGGGTGCCGCAGTCGCCTTGGTCTGCCTTCAATCGATCGAACAGGCGCAAGCGGCAGTTGCGTTGGCGCAAGAACTGAAGAGTGTGAAGGATGGAGTCCTCGCTGTGCGAGCGTTATGCCCAGATCCGGAGTTATCAACACCCCTACCCTCAGAAGATCTCGCGACGCGCAAACTCGAACCGTTTGTGGTGATCGACACGACCACGCTTGCGAGCGCAGAAGCGGCTGGCAAATGGCTCGCAGAAAAACTGGCTGTACCCTCAGGGCGCAGTCACAGTTTTAAACTTTTATGGGATCTGCAATCCATTGAGCTTGAGCGTTAGCTTTTTTTAGCCGTGATCTTCAGTGACTTACCAATGGTCTGGTTAAACTCGCTCACGCAAACCCCCGAGCAACGCGTGGCCCATTTGCTGACAATATTTTGAGTGGCTAAGCGCCTAATTGTCGCCAAGTCGGCTTGCGTCGGTCTGACCAAGGTCATTTTGCCTTTGGGTGCCATCGGGCAGGTTTTAGCCCCCGTATTACAGTCATAGCCTTTCTGATTTTCTGATTCGGCAAATAACCATAACCGCTCAGTTAACTTTGCCAGATTGATTTCTAACAACGCGCGAACATCGGCATTGAGTTGATCCCATACCTTTTGGTTCACGGCGTGCATTTCTTGGTTCCAGCCCAAGGGTAAGGCATACAGGTGCGTGGATACCGTGTACCACTTTGCCGTATACCCCGCCATACTGCTGGCCACTGCACAGGAAATTGTTTTCTTTTGAAAGGCTTGCATCACCTCGGCAAACGGCATGCTGATGCTTTTTGCGCCCAACGCCTCAATCAACTCTGCTTGCGACCGGGTAATCACGCGAATCGTCTTATCCTTTAAGTCTTGCAAACCCCGTATCGGAACATTGCAAAAGAGCACTTGGGGTGCAAACGGAGACACGCCTAAAAACTTACTTTGATAGGTGGCGGATAGGTGTTTGGCTAAGATCGGAGCAAAACTCGTCGACACC
Organism: Candidatus Methylopumilus sp.; assembly: GCA_021738045.1. Taxonomy (GTDB): domain Bacteria; phylum Pseudomonadota; class Gammaproteobacteria; order Burkholderiales; family Burkholderiaceae_B; genus Zwartia. The sequence goes on from JAIPCU010000046.1 coordinate 8,130, forward strand.
TGGCGTGCTGTTTTAGCGTCGGTCGCCAAGCCTGCGAGGTCAACCGCTTCATAGATAGCGGTGTCAGCCGCAGGATAAATCAAGGGGATCACACCAAACTCGATGACTCCCTGCTTCATGAGTTTGAGCAGCTCTGGCCCTTTTAAGCCCATCTCATCAAACCCTTTGATCTCGGCCGTTATCTGACCTGCAGAGTGCTCAGGGAGTGTTTTTAGCCAAAAGGGTTGCTCAATTTGCTTGTAATTTGAACGCGTACTGAGCCCGCCCAGAACTTTGAGCGCAGTGACTGGCAGCTCTTGCGCAGACACCGACGTGATGGTCACCCAGCTGGCCAAGCCCGCCAACACGCAAACCAAGGTCCGCAATCCGCCCAACGCCAGCACGCAAAGACGCGCCAGTCGCAGAAGGCCTGTGGCAGATAGAACACAATAGAGGGCTTGCCCTATACTCTCGGTGATGGTCTTTGTCGTTTGCATACCGCATTCTACCAATGCTCGAGCCAGACTCAACAGTTTTCAGTTTCCGGAACCAATCCCATGTCTCGCTCCGCCTCTGACGCAGCGCCTGCGCTCACCCAGCGCCCTGCTCAGCGCCCTTTCATCGGCATCGTACTACTGCTGCTTTCGCTCTTCTGTTTAACCACTCTAGATGCGAGCGGCAAATGGGTCATGGGCACTGGCGTTCCGTTACTCATTCTGGTGTGGTTTCGGTACATCGTCCATCTGTTGTTGGTGCTCGCTTTTGTCTTGCCGACAAAAGGCCTGGGCATCTTACGAAGCAAAACGCCTGGCCTGCAATGTGTGCGTGCCGTCGCCATGCTCTGCGCAACGCTCACATTTTTTACAACTCTTTGGTATCTGCCCCAAGCCGAGGCCACGGCCATCATTTTTATCTCACCACTGATCATGCTGGCAGTCGCGCCTTGGATTCTCAAAGAACCCATGCGTCAATCACGCTGGATCGCGGCCGGCTTTGGTTTTGTGGGAATCTTATTGGTCATCAGACCCTCTGCGGGCTTACCGGTTGCCGGCGTCGTCACAGGCTTGCTAACCGCCTGCTTATTTGCCACCCAACATCTCACAACACGTTTAGTCGCTCAAGACAATCCGTTTACCACAATGCTCTGGAGCGCTGGACTAGGCAGCTTGGCACTCGCCTGTACCCTGCCCTTTAGCCTACCCAGCGCTTGGTCGACGCTCGCCAACATGGAACCTTGGGTTTGGGTGGTCATGCTGTCAACCGGCTTCACGGGCGGTGTTGGGCATTTATTGCAGATCCAAGCCTATCGGTTTGCGCCAGCATCAATGCTGGCACCTTTTATCTATTTGCAAATGACGGTGGCTGCCACGATGGGTTGGCTGATTTGGTCACATTTTCCGGATGCGACAACCTGGCTGGGCATCGCTATCATTTGTGCCAGCGGCGTGATCAACAGCTTGATCGAATGGCAGCGTAGCAAGTCAACCGCTGCCTGATCCTAACCCAGCTGAGTTCACGACACTAAACTACCCGCTTGCAGCACCAATTGACGATCGCAACGCGAGGCAAGTTGTGGGTCGTGCGTGACTAGCACCAAGGTTGTGCCAAGCGAGGCGTACAAAGAGAACAGCATCTCAATGACACGCGCCCCAGTGGCGTGATCGAGGCTACCGGTCGGTTCATCGGCAAATAACAGGGCCGGACGCTGCACAAACGCGCGCGCCAAAGAGACCCGCTGTTGTTCGCCACCCGACAGCGTTGCCGGGTAGTGGTGCAAACGCTGACCTAACCCAACCTGTTCAAGCATTTGGGCTGCTGGTGCGTGGGCACTCAGCCCTGCTAACTCTAGGGGTAACATCACGTTTTCAAGCGCTGTCAGGTTTGGCAGCAAATGAAACGACTGAAATACAAACCCCAGACTTTTTGCGCGCAGCGCCGCGCGTCCATCCTCGTCTAGCTCAAAGAGAGACTGCCCAAGCAGTTTGACATGCCCCGTGGTCGGTGTATCCAACCCAGCAAGCAAACCCAGCAATGTTGATTTTCCCGACCCCGAGGCGCCGGTAATGGCAATGGATTGACCATGTGCAACAGTGAAGTCGATATTGTCTAAAATGGTGAGCTCACCCAAGGCGTCGGGTACCCTCTTGCAGAGGCCAACGACCTCTATCACGTTATCTACTTTTGGCAACATGAAACCCTTTTCTCGCTCTCGTCGTTTTGTCATCAGTCTTCTGGTCGCTGGCGCCTGCAGTGCTTGGCTAATAGGGCCTGCTAGCGCGCAGACCACCCGCCAAGCAGCACGTATTTTAGTCGTTGGGGACAGTCTATCAGCCGAGTACGGTCTGGCGCGTAATACCGGATGGGTTGAACAACTTAAAGTGGCGCTCGCTTCAGCCCCCAGCCCAACGACAGTCATGAATGCTAGCATCAGCGGAGACACAACCAGTGGTGGGTTAGCCCGTATCGACGCGGCACTCAAGCAACATCAGCCCACGATTGTCATTCTCGAACTTGGCGCCAACGACGCCCTGCGTGGGCTACCGTTAACGCTCACGCAAAAAAATATCATAGAACTGATTGCGCGCTGCCAGGCGATCGGCGCCAAAGTGGTGTTAGTTGGGATGCAGATCCCACCAAACTACGGCCGAGAGTACGCGCAAGGCTTTAAAAATATTTTTAGCAACGCCGCTACCCAAACGGGGGCCGCGTTAGTACCGTTTTTGTTTGAAGGCTTTGCCGACCAGAGACAGTATTTTCAAGCAGATGGGATTCACCCAAACGAGTCTGCTCAACCCTTGATGCTCGCAACGGTCAGGCTGGCGCTTGACCCGTTGCTACGCTAACGGCTTAGCCGCGTAGCGGCCTAGCCGTTAACTATCTTAAAGCTTGGCGCCGTCAAGCTCGCCTGATATGAGCTTTTTTGCGTCAGGCAGCAGCTTCACTTTATAACTATCGCGCAGCACCCGCAATGCGGCCTGCTCTTCAGCATTACCCCACGCCTGAGACAACTGGGCCTGCAGTTGTGCGACCTGTGCCGGCTCTGGTGCCGGACCTGGTTCAATTTTTGAGAGCCACAACACCGCGTAGCCCTCGGGCCCAGCAACGCCTAAAAAGCGTGGCAAGGGCGTTGGGCTTGCGGACATCACAGCTTCGAGTTGCTCTCGCGACAGAGCTTGCGCAGCCTGACGGGTCACAACCTGAGTCGCATCAAAATCTTTAGGGTCAGAATTAACCGATCCCTTAAGCTGATCGAGCTGCTTCACACCGGCCTCTTGTGCCGCGACCAGCGCGCGCTCGTTCGTGAGCAACGCACCGATCTGCTCGGCAACTTGTTCGAGCGCAGGCACTTTTGGCGCGTGCACTGTATTGACCCGCAAGGCCAATATCGTATCTGAGGCCAACTCAATCGCCCCAGAGTTCAACTTGTCTTTCATGACTTCAGTTGAGAATGCGGTTTGACGCACCTTAGGATTACCCAACCACGTCTGCTCAGCCGCCGAAGGCATAGGGGCCCCACCACGCTGGGATGCTGGCAACAAACCCTCGCGGGTCAAGCCAGTGGCTAGCCTAATCTCAATGCCAAGTGCATCAGCAATCGGTTTTAAGCTATCGCGTTGGTCGTAAATCAGATTGGTCAGCTTGCCGGCCATGGTGGCAAAACGTTCTGCCGCCAATTGTTTGCGGATCTCGACAGTGATATCTTCTTTGACTTCAACTAAAGGCTTGATACTAGGAGCCTGAGTGTCTGTGACATACAAAACGTGCATGCCAAAGGGGCTCTCGACCGCGCCAGAGATCTCGTCTTTCTTGAGCTTGAACACCGCCTCTTCGACTTGAGGCACAAGCATATTTTTGCTGATCCAGCCTAAATCACCGCCTTGATTGGCCGAACCAGAATCCTGTGAAAATTCTTTCGCCAGTGCTGAAAAATCAGCAGGCTTAGCGGATGCCCGCTTGGCGAGTTCTGCGGCTTTGGCTTGCACCACCGCTTTGGCTGCAGCATCTGCAGAGGCAGGGATCTCGAGCAAGATATGGCTGACACGGCGGCGTTCGGGTTGCCCGTAGCGAGCTTCATTCTGCTTATAAAAGCTTTCGATATCGGCCTCAGACACTTTAATATCTTTCGAGGCGGCGTCTTCGTTCAGTACGACGTACTGCACATCAAGATTTTCTGGAATCGTGAGCCTGGCTTGATTAGCGTCATACCAAGCTTTGACATCCTCTGGTGATACCGAAATATTTTTTGCGTACGTCTCAACTGAAAACACTTTGCGCGCCACGCTACGTTGCTCGGTAATCAGCGCGAAAATCTTTTGACCGATATCAGCAGGTACCCGAGCCGTTAAACCAATTGGCTGCAACACTTGCCCCAACGTCAAGTCACGACGCAAACCCTGTTCAAACGCCGCAGTCGTCAGGCCCTGACTTGCCAAGACCTGCTTGTAACGCTCGGGTGAAAACCGCCCATCTTGTTGAACGGCTGGTATCGACGCGATGCTGCGCCGTAAGGTCTCGTCAGACACTGAATAGCCACCTTTGGTGGCCGCAATGGCGATCGCTCGCTGATCAATCAGCGTATTGAGTAATTGCTCTCTGAAAACTGGCGTATCAAACGCAGCCGCATCGAACTGTGCGCCAAGCATGCCGCGATATTGCTCGAGCTGCGCGCGACGGGCATTATTAAACTCGCCCAGCGTGATGCCTTTTCCGTCGACCGTAGCTAGGTCAGGCTCGCTTGACATAAAGCTCGAGTAGCCTTGTACACCAAAGAAAACGAACGAAGGAACGATCAAGATAAGCAGTATTACCTGCATCCAGCGTTGGTGATTACGAATAAAATCAAACATGAGGGTTCGCACGCCTAGAGTCAAAGCGGGCAAAGTTTACCACTCGGTGCGTTATGCTTGCACCTTAGCCCCTCTAGCCGTTGGATTTTGTGATGCAGACTTTGCCGCCTTGGCCCTACCCGCACCTAGTTGCACACCGAGGGGCAGGCACGCTTGCCCCAGAAAACACACTGGCAGCCATGCATGTTGGGGCCAGTTTTGGCTACAAAATGGTCGAATTTGATGCCAAACTGAGCCAAGATCAGGTAGCAATTCTCTTGCACGACGCCGATCTAGACCGCACCACCAATGGGCATGGCAAAGCCGCTGACCACCCTTACGCCGCCTTGGCGAAGCTAGACGCAGGCCTTTGGTTCAGTGCTGCTTTTCGTGGTGAGCCGATTCCTACCCTCGAGGCCGTTGCGCGTTATACCGTTGCACATCATATCGCTAGCAATATAGAGATTAAGCCAACGCCTGGCCTAGAGGCCATCACTGGCACGGCGATCGCCAGACAGGCCAAACACGACTGGCGGGCGGCGCCCGTGCCACCGCTACTATCGTCTTTCTCGCTTGTCGCCCTTGAGGCAGCACAACACGAGGCCCCAAACTTGCCGCGCGGCTGGATTACGACGAAGCTAGACGAGAATTGGCGCCAGACTCTCACGCGACTGGGCTGCGTGTCCATTCATCTGCACCACTTGTTACTCAACCAAGCCTTGCTCAACGACATCCACGCTGCCGGCTTTCGCGTGGCCGCCTGGACCGTCAATGACCCGGTCCGTGCTGCCGAGCTTTTTCAGTGGGGCGTCGACTCGGTCATCACCGATGCCCTTGACTTGATTTCTGCAGAATAAAACCCGGGCGCTTGGCCCGATCACGGAGAACGATTTGTTTAGTTACCGCCATGGCTTTCACGCTGGCAATCATGCTGATTTACTGAAACACCTTGTATTGGTGCATATCCTGCAATATTTCAATCAAAAAGAGGTGGCCTACTCGTTTATTGATTTGCACGCCGGCGCAGGGCTTTACGATTTGCAGGGCGATTGGGCGCAAAAAAATGGTGAGTTTGCCTCAGGCATTGGCAAGCTATGGGAAACCAAAAAAGCGGGTCCTCCGATGGTCGAAGCCTACCTCGAGGTCATTCGTCACCTGAATCCGGATGGCGAACTCCGGCTGTACCCGGGGTCGCCGTGGATCGCGCTTGAGGCGTGCCGCAGTCAGGATAAATTGCGCTTGTTTGAAATGCACCCGAGCGAAGCAGATATTCTGACTATGAATCTTGAGCAACGCGGCTCACAAACGTTGAAGCAAACCACGTTGTATGAAAGCGATGGATTTGCCGGACTCAAAGGACACATCCCACCAGCTAGCCGGCGTGCAATCGTGTTGATGGACCCCTCGTACGAGGACAAAAAAGACTACCGGCACGTGATTGACACGGTAAAAGATGCACTGGTTCGGTTTCCGACTGGATGCTATGCAATCTGGTGCCCTCAGATACAACGTCGCGAGGCGCAAGAACTTCCGCGTCAGCTTGAGCGTGCAGGTGCCAAAAACTGGCTGTATGCCAGCCTAAGCGTACACAAACCGTCAGAAGACGGGCTGGGCTTACATGGCAGCGGTATGTTTGTGATCAATCCGCCCTGGACGCTCAACGCAGCCTTAAAAGAGAGCTTGCCCTGGCTCGTCAAAGTGCTAGGGCAAGACCCCCGCGCGGCGTATAAGCTTGATTTTCTTGAGCACTAAGAATGACTCACAAGGTCCCACAATGCTCAGCAGACGCCTTCTCGAGAGGCCTCGCACAGCCAAGTGGGCCTCTTCTCTCAATCTTGTTTTGTGAGCGATTTGTTTAAAACGTCTCATCAGCGCGCAGATAGCGCCATTGGCCAACGGGCAAATCGGCTAGTCGCACTTGGCCAATGCGCACTCGCTTGAGCCCTAGCACCTTTAAACCGACCATTTCGCACATGCGGCGAATCTGGCGTTTTTTGCCTTCGTTCAAAATAAACTGTAATTGATCGTCATTTTGCCAATGAACCTGTGCACGCTTGAGTTTTTTACCGTCGAGCGACAAACCTTCGTTGAGCAGTTCGAGCTTGGCGGGGGCTAAGCGCCCCTGCACACGCACCAGATACTCTTTGTCGATCTCGGTATCGTCACCGATTAACTGCCGTGCCACGCGCCCATCTTGCGTCATCACCAGCAAGCCTGTTGAGTCGATATCTAACCTGCCAGCCACCGCCAAGCCACGCAACTGCGAGCGTTCAAAGCGTTGCGGGCTGCGGTCGGACAGCGCTCGACTTTGTGGGCCGATCAGCGCGACCGCTGGGGTATAGCCGTCTTCAGCCTGCCCCGACACATACCCCATTGGCTTGTGAATCAAAATGGTCACACGCGAGGTTTGTTGAACCGCGGCAGAACGCTCAAGCGTAATGTTTTGTGTGGGTAAGGCGCGTTCACCCAAGGTCACGACGACGCCATCCACCTTGACCCACCCACGTTCGATGTAGCTATCGGCCTCGCGACGCGAGCACAGGCCTCGCTCGGCCATCAATTTTGAAATACGTACTTTTTCCATAACTTGCGATAATACAACTATGCAGAAAATAAGCAGACTCAACGGCTGGCTGAGTGTCCCTGCCCCCAGCGTTTCGCAACTTCAGCGTCACTGGCTCACGCGCCCCGGGGCGCTCACCCAAGGGCTGCGCTCGCTCGGCGTCTTGTCTTTGCGCGTGCTGTCTGAAAACGTTTGCCGCGCCGGCCAAGACGAGGCGACACGGCTCGCCCTACCCATCGGGCAGGCGCTTTGGCAGCGTGAAGTCTGCATGTCGATCTTAGGGGTGGATTGTGTGCTGGCCCGAAGCGTGACCCCGCTTAAGGCCTCGAACGGTCACTGGCAAGCGGTGAGGCAACTGCGCAATCGCCCGTTAGCCGATATTTTGTATCAAGACCGCGCAATCGCGCGCTCTGAGTTCGAGTTTACGACTGTCAGGCTGGGTATGCCGTTGTATCGACTAACGCCACTCAGTTTTGCGACACCGTTGCAACCCTTATCACCTCTCGCGTTTGGTGTGTCGCCGCAACCAATCACCGAGGCCGCCCCGACCTCGCCCGCGCGGGTTTGTGCCCGTCGCTCAGTCTTCGTGCGCGCACACCAGCCATTGCTTGTCGCCGAGGCATTTTTACCGGCATTTTGGAACATTGCCCTAGAGGCAACATCTAAACATTGAGCTTGAGCTTGAGCCATTCTTTGAACAACTCGTTTTCCTGCTTCGCGTGCTGGCCTCAGTATGTCAGCACCGTCGTATCGGCCTGAGTCAGCCGCTCAAGCATCGAGACCATGCCAAGTACGCTTTGGCAACCCTCGATCATCGCTTCTGGATCTAAACCTCGATCGCGCATCGCCGTGCTGCACAGATGAACCCTTACACCCGAACGCGTGGCGTCTTCGATGTAGGCTGAAAGTGGGCGATTGAGCGGAGCAACCGCTTGGTGCCTGGCCGCGTTGTCGCGAACAAATAATTCAACGCTGGCACCCAAGGCATGAATCTCAACAGGCCAATCCATCGCCGCCGCCGAGGCGGCCAGCATAAACGGTGTGACGGCCAACTGGGGCGAAGCGGTACTGGTTTGCCACAGCTGCAGCACGAGCGACGTCACGATGACCTCACCGAGCGTTCGAGCTTGAAGCGCCAAGTCATGACAGCACTCGCCTACGACGAGACTTCAATCGCCTGCTCATGACGAGCCCAAAGAGCGCTTAAAGTCGGCCAGCGAAGTCATCCCATGCAAATCCATCAATTCGTGAGCACGCACGGCGACCGCAGTCCCTCTGAGTAACACGCTACGCGCCTGATCTAAATCGCTGGGCTCGAGCCTGACTAGCCAGTTCATGTAGGGACTGCGATTAATTTTGAAAGGCGTTGTTTCAAGCGGTGTGTTGATTTCGGCAATCACACAAGCAAAGGGCGTGCGCACCGACAAGATTGTTTTGGCAACCTCAACCAACGCGAAGGCTTTGGTTGCCTCGATCTCGCGCCCAAGCGGTCGGGGATTAAACATGTATAAATCACCGACCAACGCCAACCCAAAGGCCGTTAAACCGGCCTCAACTTGCCCACCCCCCGACTCACGAAACCAAACATTGAGCTCGTCGTCGTACATCAGTTCATCCGGAAACTCACACCCACGAATCTCAGCCACGCGATTAGCGCCCTTTAAAAATTTGGCGGAAGAGTATGGGAGTCGAACCCACCAAGGACTGTACGACAGCCCCTCCCGGATTTGAAGTCCGGACGTCCCACCCGAGAGCGTGACTCTTCCTCTGTATTGCACTTTATCAGATTTAGGCCCTCAGACGACGCTCTTCAGGCCGACCGCGTTCGCACTTCAAGCAACAAGAACCAGGCTAGCATTCGCCCAACGCCGATTCAACAAACAACCCCGCGTTACGCAAAATACGGTGATCTTTCTCAACGCCTCGACCGTTGCGCTCGTTTGCGACGACACGACGGGTTAAACCTATCCGATCAAACGCCTCAAGCACTTGAATCGCACGCTTGCGCCCCAGCCCCGAGGCGTCGCGAAACTGCACAACACTGACGGCCCCATGACGCTGCAGCAGCTCGCGCAAGACATTTGCTAAGGCCACCATGGTGGCGTAAGGGTAAAACAAATCTTTAACCAGCTGCATCACCAACGAGGTACGCGCTTGTTTTTTGAGTAAGGTGCGCAGGCTCTCTTCGCTGGCTTGCACGTTGATGGCCAAGTCGCGCACCCAGGGTGGATCGAAGCCTTGCTCTAGCATCTTAGGAAATATTTTCTGCCACAGGATTTGCTCTGCTGCACTCAAGGTAATGCGATGATCAGGCAGGTGCGCAAAGCTGCCGGTTAAGGCAATCGCACCCGTGTCAATTTGGTATTGCG
>JAIPCU010000047.1 GCA_021738045.1 Candidatus Methylopumilus sp.
CACGGCATTTTTACGCACATTGGCCGAGGCGGGCGCGCCCGTTGCACCACGTTGATAGGCCTTCAAGGCGTGAGCCAAAAAGTCGGCGTGCTGGCCCGCCAAAATAGGGGAAGGAGGGATAATCGGCGACATAGCATCTGCACCATGGCAAGAGGCACAGTTGAGTTTTTCCCAGGCGGCTTTACCGGCTTTGAGATCGGCTGCTTGAGCCACGCTCGAACCGATCATCACCGCAACGCCACAGAGGGCAAGCTTTAGAAATTTCATGTAAGCCCCCAGTTATTTAAGTTTGGAATAGTAAGCAGACAGATCAGCAATATCTTGATCTGACAGGCTTTTTGCGATCGCATCCATGGTCGGATGGGTTCGCTCGCCCGAGGCATAGGCGCGCAAAGCGGCCTGAAGGTAGGCACCATTTTGGCCCGCAATCATCGGCACCGAGTACACCTCAGGAAAACTTGCACGATAACCAGAAATGCCGTGGCAACCAATACACATTGAGACTTTCGCCTTAGCGGCCTCAGCGTTACCAACAGCCTCTGCAGCCGAGCCGGATGAGGCAAAGCCACAGGAAACTACCATTGCTAAGCCTGCAAAAACTTGGGGGAGTCGTCGGGCAACCGACGCTTTACCATTGCGCATCTGATTTGGATACATGGTCTTGGACAAATTCATCTTTAAAAGCTCTGATTACACAGAACAACAACCCGAGAATACTCTCGGCCGCAAAACGTTAAGATTGTACGATAATTGACGAAATTAAATTTCTACACCCAAACCTTTACCACTGAACCTTCACTTTGCGGCCCCTTCATGACCTCTTCAACCCCGAATCCAGAGCAAACCAAGCGTTTTGACGGTACCGAGCGCTACGTCGCCACCGACGACCTCAAACTAGCGGTCAATGCTGCCCTGACACTTCAGCGCCCCTTGCTCATTAAGGGCGAACCCGGCACGGGCAAGACCATGTTGGCCGAAGAGGTTGCCGCGGCGCTCGATCGCCCCCTGTTGCAATGGCACATCAAATCAACCACCAAAGCGCACCAAGGCCTCTACGAATATGATGCCGTGTCGCGCTTGCGTGACTCGCAGCTAGGCGAAGAAAAAGTCAAAGACATTCGCAACTACATTATGCAAGGCGTTTTATGGCAGGCCTTTACAGCACCTAGCCCTGTGGTGCTTCTGATCGACGAGATTGACAAAGCCGATATCGAGTTTCCCAATGACTTGTTGCGTGAGCTCGACCAAATGCAATTTCACGTCTACGAGACACGTGAAACCATCAGCGCGCTGCACCGCCCGCTAGTGATCATCACGTCAAATAATGAAAAAGACCTGCCTGACGCGTTTCTGCGCCGCTGCTTCTTTCATTACATTCGCTTTCCTGATCGCGATACCTTACGCAGCATTGTCGACGTACATTTCCCCAACCTGCACGCCGAAGTCTTGCGCGCAGCACTTGATACGTTTTTTGCGCTACGCGAAGCGCCCGGCTTAAAGAAAAAGCCCTCAACCTCTGAGTTTCTTGACTGGTTACGCCTGCTGATCGCTGAGGACGTCAGCCCCGCAGAGATCGACGCTCACGCAGCCACCTCGGTACCAATGCTAGCCGGTGCACTGCTCAAAAACGAACAAGATTTGCAATTGCTCGAGCGCCTTGCTGCTGTCACACGCAGCAGCACCCGTCGCCCGTCTGGCCCAAGCAATGGTTAAAAATCAAGGCCTTCAGCAGGCCCCCGCGCCCTGTACCTTACAAGGCTGGGGCGTGCGCCTCGAGCCACTCTCACAAGCTCACGCCGAAGGCTTGACTGCCGCGGCACGCGACGGAGAACTCTGGAACCTGCGGGTAACTTCAGTACCCGAGCCCGACCAAACGTCTAGCTACATTCAGACGGCGCTTGACGGCTTAGCAGCTGGGCATATGCTGCCCTTCGTGGTCAAGGAAGAAGCCTCTGGAAAAATCCTTGGCACCACCCGTTACCACGACATCATTGCCGCCGTGGCGCGTCTCGAAATCGGCTATACCTGGTACGGCAAAAGCCTGCAACGCACGCACGTCAATACCGCCTGCAAACTGCTGTTGCTCACCCACGCATTTGATATGCTGGGCGCAGGCGTCGTCGGTTGGCGTACCGACAACTTTAACCATGCCTCACAACGCGCCATCGAAAGACTCGGGGCCAAACGCGACGGTGCGATTCGCCACCATGCCCTGCGCCGCGATGGCACCGTGCGTGACACCGTGATGTACAGCGTGATCGCCGGCGAATGGCCTGAGGTTCGCGACCACCTAACCTATCAGCTCAAACGCCATGCTCGTTGATTTCTTCTACCACCTACGTACACAAAAACTCAAGGTCTCTGTCAAAGAGTATTTGACATTGCTCGAGGCGCTTTCAACCCCGTTGATGCCGCCCACGCTTGAAGACTTTTATTTTTTAGCCCGAACCACGCTCATCAAAGACGAAACCCTTTTTGATCGCTTTGATCGCGCCTTCGCTGGCTATTACCGCAGTCTTGAGCAAATTTTGCCGCCTGGCAAAAAAATTCCACTCGACTGGCTGGTGAAAGAGCTGCAAAAACACCTTACGCCCGAACAGAAAGCCGAACTTGAAAAACACGGTCTCGACAAGCTTTTAGAGATGTTCAAAGAGCGGCTCGAAGAACAGAAAGAGCGCCACGAAGGTGGTAGCAAATGGATCGGCACCGGTGGCACTTCACCGTTTGGCAATGGTGGCTTTAACCCCGAAGGTATTCGAGTGGGCGGCGCCTCTGGCGGCAACCGTACGGCCGTTAAAGTTTGGGACGAACGCAACTTTAGAGACTACGACGATTCAATTGAACTTGGCACTCGCAATTTCAAAGTCGCCTTGCGACGTTTGCGTCGCTTTGCGCGTGAGGGCTCAGATTTCGAACTCGATCTAGACGATACCATCACCAGCACCGCGCGCAATGCGGGATACCTTGACATCAAAATGGTGCCCGAGCGCCATAACAACGTCAAAGTTTTGATGTTGCTCGATGTGGGCGGCAGCATGGATGACCATATCGCACGCGTTGAAGAGTTATTCTCGGCGGCAAGCAGCGAATTCAAGCACCTTGAAGTCTATTATTTTCATAACTGCCCCTACGAGCACCTCTGGAAATCAAATCGGCGCAGGCAAATGGAACGTTTTGAAACGCAAGATGTGCTGCGCAAATTCAATGCCGACTGGCGACTGATTTTTGTAGGCGACGCCACGATGAGCCCTTACGAAATCTTACAGCCGGGCGGCTCGGTCGAGCACTACAACAAAGAACCAGGTGCCGAATGGTTGCAGCGCATGATCACAACTTGGCCCAAGGCGGTATGGCTCAATCCTGAACCACAAGCGTCATGGCAATACCGGCAATCCATTGCGTTGATCCGCAACATCGTGCAAGACAAGATGTTTCCGGTGACCGTGTCTGGCATTGAACAGGCAATGCGTCTGCTTTCTAAATAGCTGAGCCAATCGCTGCGGTGCATGGCGTTTAGGATCTGAACGATCCGACGCTTTGGCCGGATCCTGAGCCGATGATCCGAACGTTTCACGGTGCAGGTCTGACGACCGAGTTATGCTCTGAATCGCTTGGTGCATCGAAGCGATGATTCACCTGTTTGCTGAATATTTTTTCTACCAGTGAACCATTTCGGGCGATTGCGCTCAAATTGGTTCATTCACATCTTTTTGGATTTTTCCTATGTGGCTGTTTACCCGCGCCTTGAAGTGCACTTTACTGGGTTCTCTATTATTGATGGCGGCAACCCAAAGTATGGCTTTCACCCCACCCGCAGGAATCACGCAGATCACAAGTGTTGAGGGCATCACCGAATATAGGCTTGAGGCCAACGGCTTGCGCATTTTGTTGGCGCCCGACGACTCTAAACCCACCACCACCGTCAACATGACCTACCTAGTGGGTTCGCGTCATGAAAATTATGGCGAAACCGGCATGGCACACCTGCTTGAGCACATGCTCTTTAAAGGCACACCAAACACGCCGAACGCTTTAGGTGAATTTTCAAAACGCGGATTGCAAGCAAACGGTTCAACCTCGACTGACCGCACCAACTATTACGCGAGCTTTGCTGCCAATCCTGACACCCTGAAATGGTATGTCGGTTGGCAAGCCGATGCGATGATCAACTCAACGATCAAACGCGAAGACCTCGATACCGAGATGACGGTGGTACGCAATGAAATGGAAAGTGGTGAAAACAATCCCTTTCGAATGCTTTGGCAAAAAATGCTAGGCATGGCCTTTCAGTGGCACAACTACGGCAAAACCCCTATCGGTGCTCGCTCTGATGTTGAAAATGTCGATATCGCTCAGTTGCAGGCGTTCTATCGTGCGCACTATCAACCCGATAACGCGGTCTTGATCATTGCCGGAAAATTCGATCCTCAAACTGCGCTCAAGGATGTCATCGGCGCCTTTGGCGGCATTCCAAAGCCGGCTCGCAAGTTGCCACCCGAATACACCGTCGAGCCAGTCCAAGATGGCGAGCGCGCGATCACCCTGCGCCGCACCGGTGGCTCGCCACTCGTTGCCGCGATGTACCACGTGCCTCCTGCCTCGCATATTGATTTCTCGGCGCTCGACCTCGCCAGTATGATGATTGCGGATACGCCCTCAGGCCGACTGTATAAGGCCTTGGTCCCAACTAAACAAGCGGCAAGCGTCTTGGGCTTCACGATGGACCAATATGCGCCGGGCATCGTGATGTTTGGCGCCTCGCTCGAACCAGGCATGGATCAACCGAAAGCGCTTGACACACTCACAAGCACCATTGAATCGCTGTCCAAACAACCGTTCACCTCTGAAGAGCTTGAGCGCGTGCGCAACCAGTGGCTCAAAAGCTGGGATCTGATGTTTAGTGACGCACAACGAATCAGTTCAGGGCTCTCTGAGGCGATCGCCGTGGGTGACTGGCGCATGCTGTTTGTGTCGCGCGACCGAATTCGTGGGGTCACGCTTGAGCAAGCGCAGCGTGTCGGCCAAGAGTATTTCATGCAGGCCAACCGCACCCAAGGCCAATACATCCCGACTGAGAAACCGACGCGCGCACCCCTGATTGCCATTCCAGACCTGAAAAAAGAACTGGCCAACTACGTCGGTAATACGCAGCTCAAACAGGCTGAGGCCTTTGACCCCGACCCCGCAAATATCAATGCCCTGACACAACGCAAAGTGCTGAAAGTGCCGAACGGCTCGGTCAAGCTCGCCATGCTGCCTAAAGAAGCGCGCGGCGATCGGGTCAATGCCACCATCGCCTTGCAGTTTGGCAGCGTCGAGGCGTTGAAAGGGCAACGCTTAAACGCGATCGTGACGGCAGATCTTCTGCTCAAAGGCACCAAGGCTCTGACGCGGGAGCAAATCGGCGATCGTATTGACGCACTCGGCGGAGAAGTTGGTATTTCGGGCTCAGGCACTGACTTGACGATTAGCTTGTCAACTACGCATGCCAATATCGATGCACTCGTTAGTTTGGTATTTGAAGTGGTGCAACAGGCTAATTTTTCGCAAGAACAACTCGACGAATACATCAGCAAACTCACCACAAGCCTCAAGAGTTCGATGACCGAGCCAACCTCGATTGCCTCACGCATGCTCATGCGTCATGACAACCCTTGGGCAAAAGACGACATTCGCTACATGCCTAGCTTCGAAGAGTCTTTGGCCGCAGTGACAAGCCTCAAACGCAGTGACCTGGTCAACTTTCATCAAAAGTTTTACGGTGCCAGTCGGATCTCAATCGGTATCGTCGGGCACTTTAACCCGACAAGTTTTGAGCAAACCGTAGCCAAGTCCTTGAGCACCTGGGGGTCTGGCGCGCCTTATACCCGCATCAGCAACCCCTACCGCGAGGTTAAGCCAGCGCAAATGCAGGCGCTGACGCCTGACAAAGCCAACGCTTTTTATACGGCCAACCTGGCGTTAAAACTACAAGACACTGATCCAGATTACCCTGCGCTGTATCTGGCAAACTTTCTGCTGGGCTCGTCTGAAACGTCTCGACTGTGGATGCGTGTGCGTGAAAAAGAAGGTCTGTCTTATAACGTGCGCAGTCGCTTATCGGTCTCGTCATTTGAACCGACTGGTTCGTGGGGCGTTTACGCGATTTTCGCCCCCGAAAATCGCACTAAAGTTCAAGACGCGATCCGCCAAGAACTCGATCGCCTCGTGAAGGACGGTTTTGAGGCAACCGAGGTCAAAGACGGAATCACCGCGCTGTTGAATTACCGCAAACTGTCACGCGCGCAACAAGGCAGTCTAGCCTCGGCTTGGGTCAGTTATCTCGAGACTGAGCGCAGCTTCGCTTGGGCCGCAGACTTAGATAAAAAAATCGCAGCGCTCACCCCCGAGCAATTGAACGCCGCGGTACGCAAATACTTGCAGCCAACGCAGTTCAGCAGCGTTGCTGCTGGTGACTTTGAGAAAAAGAAATAAACCACCATAAAAAACACCCCAAGAGTTGGATTGGTGTCCAACTTTTAGGGTGCAGTTCACGACGGGCTGTTTTTTTTAGCTGTTGAAACAAACTCAAGAAAAGAAGTCTTTGACCCGGTCTGTCCAAGACTTGCTTTGTGGCGAATGCTTGTCACTGCCCTCGCCAAGCGAGGCCTCAAACTGTCGTAGCAAAGCCTTTTGTTCATCCGATAAGCGCACAGGTGTTTCAACCACAACGTGGCAGTAAAGGTCGCCAGGATAAGATGCACGCACGCCTTTGATACCCTTACCACGCAGCCTAAACGTTTTGCCAGACTGCGTCCCCTCGGGGATAGAAATCTCAGCTTTGCCATTCAGGGTTGGTACTTGAATGTCGCCCCCCAATGCTGCGCTGGTAAACGGAATCGTCAGCTCGCAGTGCAGGTCATCGTTATCACGCTGAAAAATCTTGTGCTCTTTGATATGGATCTCAACGAACAAGTCGCCCGAAGGTCCACCGTTGATGCCTGGCTCGCCATTGCCCGACGAGCGAATCCGCATACTGTCGTCGATCCCTGCAGGAATCTTGACCTGCAAGGTTTTGTTGCGACGTGTGCGACCCACGCCATCGCACGATACACATGGGTCAGTGATTTCTTTACCGTTGCCATGACAAGTCGGGCAGGTTTGCTGCACGCTGAAAAAACCCTGCTGCATCCGTACCGCGCCGGCGCCGCCGCAGGTATGGCAGGTTTTAGGCTTTGTGCCGACTTTGGCGCCTGAGCCTTTACACACCTCACAGTTTTCCCAGCTTGGCACACGAATTTCGGTGTCAAACCCGTTAGCCGCTTGCTCAAGAGTAATATCCATCGAGTACTTGAGGTCAGCGCCGCGATAGACCTGCGGGCCACCGCCGCCACCGCCTCGCCGTGCGCCACCAAAGATCTCACCAAAAATATCACCAAACGCGTCACCAAAACCTGCACCACCGGCAGCGCCCGCAGCGTTGGGATCCACCCCCGCATGACCATAACGATCGTAGGCGGCACGCTTGCTGTCATCAGAAAGAATCTCGTAAGCCTCTTTGGCTTGCTTGAATTTTTCTTCGGCTTCTTTGCTATCAGGGTTGCGATCAGGATGATATTTCATCGCAAGTTTGCGATAAGCTTTTTTCAGCTCATCATCTGACGCATTTTTGGCTACGCCAAGGGTTTCGTAAAAATCGCGCTTTGCCATGCTTTAAGCTCAGTAAGTGAATCTAAACAACACGCCCGGAAGGCTAAAAAGCGTTCCGGGCGGATACGATTTACAACTCGGCGATCATTTTGCGTCGCGCTTAACTTCTTTGAAGTCGGCGTCAACCACATTATCATCGGCTGGCTTGCTACCGCCTGCCGCACCTGCGCCTGCACCATCAGCGCCAGCACCGGCAGCCGCTTGTGCTGCTTGTGCTTCGGCATACATCTTTTCGCCTAGCTTCTGCGACGCATTCCCCAAGGCTTCGACTTTGGCATCGATGGCAGCTTTGTCCGCATTATCTTTCAAGGCATCTTCAACGTCTTTCAAGGCTGCTTCAATCGCTGTTTTATCCGCTTCGTCAAGCTTATCACCGTACTCGGTCATTGATTTGCGTGTCGAATGCACTAACCCGTCTGCGCTATTGCGCGCCAAGGCCAACTCAGCCATACGGTGGTCTTCATCCGCATTCGCTTCAGCGTCCTTCACCATCCGTTGAATTTCTTCTTCGGTCAAGCCTGAGTTTGCTTGAATCGTGATTTTGTTTTCTTTGCCAGTGCCCTTGTCTTTAGCAGACACGTGCACAATCCCGTTGGCATCGATATCAAACGTCACTTCAATCTGTGGAGTGCCGCGTGAAGCTGGCGGGATCCCTTCAAGATTAAACTCACCCAAGGTCTTGTTGCCTGCCGCGATTTCGCGCTCGCCCTGAAACACTTTAATCGTCACAGCGGGCTGATTGTCATCGGCCGTAGAGAACACTTGTGAGTGGCGTGTCGGGATCGTGGTGTTCTTGGTAATCATCTTGGTCATCACGCCACCAAGCGTCTCGATGCCTAACGACAACGGTGTGACGTCAAGCAACAATACGTCTTTACGATCGCCCGACAACACCGAACCCTGAATCGCAGCACCCGCCGCAACCGCCTCATCGGGGTTGACGTCTTTGCGTGGCTCGCGACCAAACAACTCTTTAACCTTCTCCTGAACCTTAGGCATACGGGTCATACCGCCCACCAGGATCACGTCGTCAATCTCGCTGATCTTGACGCCTGCGTCTTTGATCGCAATTTTGCAAGGTTCCATCGTGCGGGCAATCAGCTCTTCGACCAGTGATTCGAGCTTGGCACGTGTCATCTTCAAGTTCAAATGCTTGGGACCTGAGGCATCTGCCGTGATGTACGGCAAATTGATCTCAGTTTGTTGAGCCGAAGACAATTCAATCTTGGCTTTTTCAGCGGCTTCTTTTAAGCGCTGCAAGGCCAGCACGTCTTTTGACAGATCAACGCCCTGCTCTTTCTTGAACTCAGCGATCACATATTCAATGATGCGTTGGTCAAAGTCTTCGCCACCCAAGAAGGTATCACCGTTGGTTGACAACACTTCAAATTGCTTTTCACCGTCAACATCGGCGATTTCGATAATCGAGATATCGAAGGTGCCACCGCCCAGGTCGAACACGGCGATCTTACGATCACCTTTTTCAGATTTGTCCATCCCGAACGCAAGCGCCGCTGCGGTTGGCTCGTTGATGATGCGCTTAACGTCCAAACCGGCGATACGGCCGGCGTCTTTCGTCGCCTGGCGCTGGCTGTCGTTAAAGTAAGCAGGCACGGTAATCACGGCTTCAGTAACGGTTTCGCCTAAAAAGTCTTCTGCTGTCTTTTTCATTTTGCGCAAGACGTCTGCAGCAACTTGTGAGGGCGCGAGTTTTTTACCCTGCGCTTCAACCCAAGCGTCGCCATTGTCGGCCTTGACGATTTTGTAAGGCATCAGGTTGATGTCTTTCTGAACAGCATCTTCTGTAAATTTACGACCGATCAGACGCTTCACCGCATACAGCGTGTTGGTCGGATTGGTCACAGCCTGACGCTTGGCGGGCGCTCCCACCAGCGTTTCACCGTCTTCCATGTAGGCGACGATTGAAGGCGTAGTGCGGGTGCCCTCGGCGTTTTCAAGAATTTTTACTTTTCCGCCATCCATGACTGCCACGCAGCTATTGGTGGTGCCAAGGTCGATACCGATAATCTTGCTCATGGTCAAACTACCTTTTAAAAATCAGAATTAGGGTGAACTGCTTTGATGAGTTGTAATTGGGGGGGAATTGGGCGATTTCAAGACTAAAACCTGCTTTTATTGCCCAAAACCACAAAAAATTTACCTCTCGTCGTTTAGGCCGCGACGGTGACCAGTGCCGGGCGCAACACGCGGTCTGCAATCAGATAGCCCTTTTGCAAGGTTTGCACCACAGTGTTGGCCGCTTGTTCAGCCGGAATCGTCGCGATCGCTTGGTGTTGATGCGGATCAAACTTGGCACCAGCTTCAGGCGCAATGTCTTTAAGATGATTGCGCTCAAAGGCGCTGACCAGTTGCTTGAGGGTCACTTCGATCCCAGTCCGCATAGTTTCGGCGGTTTGCTCAGCCTGAGCCAGTGCAGCCTCTAAACTATCTTTAACCGGCACGAGACTTTCCGCAAACGACTCGATGCCAAACTTACGCGCTTTAGAGACTTCTTCTTGAGCCCGCCGACGGACATTTTCCATTTCAGCATGGGCGCGCAAGGCTTGATCTTTTTGCTCTGCAACTTGGGCCAACGCAGCAGCGAGTTCAGCCTGCAATTGCTCGATGGGATCTAAGGCGACGGCCTCTTGAACGTCCTCAGCAGCACCCTCTGCAGGTGCTGCAGCCAATTCGGGATCGTTCTCTTTATTGCCATCAGTCGAGTCGTGGGGGGCTGCCATCTACTTCTCCAGAAAAATGCATGATTAGTCAGAAACATTGGGGCTGAACCCTATAATTCAAGGGTAAACCACAAAAATTTTACTGAGGCTTATGGTGGCTGTGGATAAACAGGCATCGGACTGTACGGAGGACATCTGTCAGCAGGGCGCCGGCAGGCAGGCGACACGCAGCTGTACAACCAAACACCCTCAACCAAAAACCGTAGCACTACACGGTTTTTATAATTGCAGCCGATAAGTGCAACCCGCGACAGGCATCAAGCTAGGGCTCGATCGGCCAGCCCTGCAGATGACTCAACACCATATCGCCCAGCGCGTTCACCCACGCCTGGTCGTCATTTAACGCCGGGATATACCTAAACCGCTTGCCGCCCGCGTGCATAAAGGTTTCGCAGACCTCGACCTGAATCTCTTCAAGCGTCTCAAGACAATCAGCCAAGAAGCCCGGACACACCACGTCAATTTCAGTGACCCCTTGTTGGGCAAGCTTTTGTAACGTTGGCTCGGTGTAGGGTTCAAGCCATTTGGCCGGGCCAAACCGACTTTGAAAGGTCACCTGATAGGCGTCATCAGACAGGCCCAAATACTGAGCTAAGGCGCGTGCCGTTTCGTAGCAATCGCGACAGTACGGATCACCCATGTCGACGCACTGCCTAGGCAAGCCATGAAAACTCATGACCAGTTTTTGTGGTTTGCCGTGCTGTTGCCAAAAGGCCGAAATCTTATCGCCTAGCGGGCGAATAAAGGCTGGATCGGTATGAAAACGCTTGATGAAACGCAACGCGGGCTGATCACGCATGTGGCTAGCGACCCGAGCGACTTCATCGACCACCGTCGCTGTGGTGCTTGAGGCGTATTGCGGATACAGCGGCACAACAAGCAAGTGCTCACAGCCGCGTTCGCGCAAGCGCAGCATGGCATCTTTGATAGAAGGCTGACCATAGCGCATGCCCGTTTCAACCTCGATGGCCAGCCCGCGCTGCGCAAATAACTTGCGCAGCCCCTCTGTTTGGCGCTGGGTGTACACCATCAAAGGCGAACCACCTTCCATCCAGACGCTTTTGTAGCGCGGCACCAACTTGCGCGGCCGCGCCATCAAAATCGGACCATTCAAAATCGGCCACCACAGTAACTTGGGGATTTCAATGACTCGCGGATCGGACAAAAACTCGCGTAAATACTTGCGGATCGCAGGCGCGGTGGGTTCGTCAGGCGTACCAAGGTTGACAAGAATGACCCCAACACCGCCCGTTTTAAAGGGCTTGGGCCAAGAGATGAAGCGGGAGGTGCGATCAAGATCGCGTTTGGGTTCGGGCCAAAAACGCATGCTGTTAACGCTCGTAAGGGGGGTGGCTAAGCGCGCTTGAAAGCAGGCGCGCCGTAATATCGACGATGGGAATTACACGCTCGTAGGCCATTCGGGTGGGACCAATCACGCCAAGCGTGCCGATCACATGGCCATCAATGCTGTAAGGTGCTGTCACGACAGATAAATCTTCAGTGGGCACCAATTGCGAATCGCCACCAATATAAATCTGCACACCTTGGGCCTGACTCGAGACTTCGAGCAACTGCAACAAATCGGTTTTTTTCTCAAACATGGAAAAGGTTTTGCGCAAGCGATCCATATCAGAGGCCAGCTCGTTGACATCAAGCAGCTTGCGCTCGCCCGAGATCACCACGGTTTCAACCTCGTCGGCGGCTTGCGCTCCGGCCTCAACGGCAGCCTGCATCAAGCGCGACATATCAATTTGCAGTCGCGCCAAGTCGTGGGCCAGTGTTTGCCGTACGGCGGCAAACGATTTGCCGGCAAAATTGTGATTGAAAAAGTTGGCGGCCTCAATGAGTGACGTGGCTGTGTAATCGCGCGGTGTCAGCAAAATGCGGTTTTGTACATCGCCATCAGGCGTCACAATAATGAGCAAGATGCGCTTTTCAGAGAGGCGGATGAACTCAATCTGATGAAACACTTGAGCGCGACGCGGCGATAACACCACCCCAGCGAACTGGCTCAAGCTTGACAACATTGCCGCCGCAGCCTGCACGGCACGGGCAGGGTCAGAGCCGGTTTGCAAATCGCGCACGGTCGACACCGGATGTAGATCAACCGGCTGAGCCGTGAGCATGGTGTCAACAAATACCCGGTAGCCACGTGGGGTGGGTATACGACCCGCCGAAGTATGCGGGCTATGTATCAGGCCGAGCTCTTCGAGATCGGCCATGACGTTGCGGATGGTCGCCGGCGATAATTCAAACATTTTTGAGAGCGTGCGCGAGCCGACCGGTTGGCCATCGTCGATATAACGTTCAATAAGCGCTTTGAGCAGCGCGCGCGCACGATCATCCATCATTGCCCTATTTTACCTTTGTCGACCCTATAATCGGTTAGATTTTCGCGGATTATGAAACCTATGCATTTTCCTATTATTGCTCTAGTTGGCCGCTATCAGGATTCAGACCTGCACGCGCCGCTGCGCGCCTTGGCAAAGCTGTTGGTGCGAGAAGGCTCGCAAGTCTTAGTCGAGGCCGATACGGCTCGCCAAACGGGTGTCACTGAGTACCCCGCCGCTAGCTTTGCCGAAATTGGACAGCAGGCCAGCCTTGCCATTGTGATGGGGGGCGACGGCACCATGTTGGGGGCAGCGCGCCATTTGGCACCCTTTGACGTGCCTGTGGTTGGGATCAATCACGGACGTCTGGGCTTTATCACTGATATTCCGCTACAAAATTCGACTGAGGCACTCACTGACTTACTGCAAGGCCGCTACGAAATCGAAACACGCATGCTTCTCAGTGCAACGGTTTGGCGCGGCACCGAGCAAATGTTTGCCGCAACCGCTCTCAATGATGTGGTGCTGAACCGCTCGGGGCGCGGCGGCATGATTGAAGTGCGTGTCGAAGTCAACAACACCTTCATGTATTCACAACGCGCCGACGGCTTGATTGTGGCCACCCCGACGGGCTCAACTGCCTATGCCTTGTCTTCGGCTGGGCCAATCTTGCACCCTGAAGTCAGCGCCATCGTCTTGGTGCCTGTGGCCCCGCAAACGCTGTCGAACCGCCCAATTGTGATCCCAGCCGATGGGGTCCTGAACATGACACTCACCGCCATGGGCCGCAGCGAAGGGGGTGCGAGCGTACATTTTGATATGCAAACCTGGTCTGACCTCATGCCAGGCGATCGTATTGTGGTGCAGCGTGCTCCGTACAACATTCGGTTTTTACATCCCGCAGGCTATAGTTTTTTCTCAACGCTGCGCCGCAAACTCGACTGGAACCGCATGCCCCGCTCGGGCACTGAGGCCGAATAGCCCATGCTACGTGGCTTGCACATCCGAGACTTCGTCATCGTCACCGAAGCCGATATTAGCTTTGACGCGGGTTTTACCGTTTTTTCGGGCGAAACCGGCGCAGGCAAATCAATTTTGATCGATGCCTTAGCGTTGACACTGGGCGAGCGCGCCGATTCATCGGTGCTGCGTGAGGGTGCCAGTCGCGCTGAAATCAGCGCGGTGTTTGAGACGCCTGACTCACTCACCCCATGGCTCACCGAGCATGATTTACGCCCCGATCAGGAGCTGGTCTTGCGCCGCGTCATCGATGCTCAGGGCCGCAGTCGAGCCTACGTGAATGGCTCGGTTGTCACAATCACACAGCTGCGCGAAATTGGCGAGCAACTAATTGACATACACGGGCAGCATGCCCATCAAAGCCTATTACGTGCCGACAATCAACGCGAATTACTTGACGCGCACGGCAATCTTCAGCCGTTGCGGCAAACTACCGCGCTTGCCTTTAAAGCCTGGCGCGCTGTTGAAAAGCAATTAGCGTTATCCGAGCAAGACGCAAGCAGCTTAGCGCAGGCACGCGAGCGACTTGAATGGCAAACCAGCGAGCTTGCGCGTTTGTCACTTGGGGCGACAGAGTGGGCCGATATTTCAGCCGAGCACACCCGCTTAGCCAACGGTCAGTCGCTCTTGGATGGCGCCGCTCAAACGCTCGCTTCACTCGATGAAGATCAAGCCTCGGTGCAGCATCAGTTAGGCGCCGCCGTGCAACGTATTGGCCAGTTACTACGTCACGACTCACAGCTAAAAACAGTCTACGACGCACTCGATTCTGCCCGTATCGCGGTAAGCGAGGCGGTGTCGGATCTCAATGATTATGTCTCGCGCGCCGAGCTCGATCCGGCCCGCTTGGCTGTACTTGACAACAGACTGCGCGCAATTTTTGAATTGGCACGCAAATTCAAAACCGAGCCAGACGACCTGTACGCCCTTGAGCAAACGTTCAAAGGCGAACTTGCCGCATTGCAAACATCAAGCGATATTCAAGCCCTCCGAGCGCAGGTTGTCGGGCGACGCGCAGACTACGAAGCTGCGGCCAAAGCCTTGTCCGCGGCGCGTGCCAAGGCTGCGACAGACCTTGGCAAACAAGTCAGCAAGGCCATGCAAACGCTTGCCATGGAGGGCGGGCAATTCAGTATCGCCATGCACGCGTGCCCAGCCGCAAGCCACGGGCAAGATCAAGTTGAGTTTTTGGTGGCAGGTCATGCCGGCAGCACCCCGCGCCCTTTGGCAAAAGTGGCCTCTGGCGGTGAACTCGCTCGTATTTCACTGGCGCTCTCAGTCATCGCCAGTCGCGCTGCCCGTGTCCCTACCTTGATTTTTGACGAGGTTGATAGTGGCATTGGCGGCGCTGTCGCTGAAGTGGTCGGTAATTTGCTACGTGAACTCGGCGCACGCCATCAAGTCTTATGCGTGACACACCTGCCTCAGGTCGCTGCGCGCGGACAACACCACTTTCAAGTCAGCAAGCAAAATATTAAAGGTAAAACGCAATCCAGTATTGCTTTGCTGCAGCAGCCTGAACGCATCGAAGAGGTTGCCCGCATGTTGGGGGGCATCAAAATTACTAGCACCACTCGCGAACACGCTAAAGAACTATTGCAGCCTTAGCCAACGCCTGGCTCATCAGAGTGCCCGAATCCCAACCGGGCAACTAGCGACCCGTCCCGTGGCAGGTCGTACAGACCCCATACAACACCATCGCATGGCTTTCTAAAATAAAGCCATTGTCGCGCGCGACCTTATGTTGCCGTTTTTCAATATCGGCGTCGGTAAATTCAGCCACCTTGCCGCAATGCGTGCAAATCAAATGATCGTGATGATCACCATCATTGAGCTCAAAAATCGCCTTGCCACCGTCAAACTGGCTACGCGCCAAAATGCCGGCCTGCTCAAACTGCGTCAATACCCGGTATACGGTGGCCAAGCCAATGTCGATACTCTCGCCAATTAACGCGCGATAAACGTCTTCGGCGCTTAAATGACGCGCCCCAGATTTACGAAAAATATCGAGTATTTTCAGACGTGGAAACGTCGCCTTTAAGCCCACATTTTTAAGATCGTTCGGGTCGTTTTCGGTGTACATCGGCAATTCCTCGTTTTAGCTCTTAATCTTCGTGGATTTTTGACAAAATCACCAAAAAAATCCGCAGGACCGTGTGAGAGAGCAACGTTTGACCGCGTAAACCTTTATGATACCGTCTTTGGCTGTTTATCAAATAGAGGTTCGCAGTGGTCAAGTTTCATACTTTCGCTTTGCACCTGCGCACAGGCTTGGCGCTCGCCCTATTGGTCGTAGCCGCCGCCGGTTGCGGCTCAAACCGCTTCGGCTTTCCGTATAAAGTCAGCGTCCAACAAGGTAACTGGATCACCAAAGATCAGGTGAGCCTGCTGCGCCCTGGCATGACACGCGAACAAGTTCGCTACGCCTTAGGCACACCTATGCTAACAAGCGCGCTGCACAGTAACCGCTGGGATTATCCCTATTTTTATCGCGCAGGCAGTGGCAAGATCGAAGAGCGCACCCTCACGATTTTCTTTAATGGCGCCCAGCTCGAAAGCTGGCGTGGCGAAGAGCAACCCGAGATGCAACCATTTCAAATTGCTCGCGAAGAAGTGCGTACCGTTATTCTCGAAGACAAGCAAATTAAACTTGATAACGAGCGCATGAATAACGACGGTAGTGCCGCCGTTCAACTCATCCCTGGGGTCAGTATCGATCAGATGCAAACCAGCGGACCGCCTCTGAGCGATCCACAAGCTTTGCCTGGCGCGCCCCAAGATGCGCCCGTGCCGCTGCGCTAATCAACGACTTTGGGTAAGCTAGATATGATGCGAATTGCAATTGCTGGTGCCAGTGGCCGCATGGGGCGTATGCTGATTGAGTCGGTTTCTCAGTCAACCGATCTCACCTTGGCTGCGGCACTTGATGTGGCCGGCTCTCCCATGATTGGCCAAGACGCCTGCGCCTTTTTAGGCAAACCAAGCGGCGTGCTGATTACAGAGGATTTGTCTGTACTCAAAGGCGCCGACTGCCTGATCGATTTCACTCGCCCCGAAGGCTCGTTGCTGCATTTGGCAGCCTGCGTGCAGTACGGGGTCAACATGGTGATTGGCACGACAGGGTTTGACGATGCCGGCAAAACCGCGATCACCGAGGCAGCAAAAAAAATCGGTGTGGTGTTTGCTCCAAACATGAGCGTTGGGGTCAATGCAACGCTTAAATTATTAGACATGGCAGCGCGTATTCTCAACTCGGGCTACGACGTCGAAGTCTTTGAAGCACACCATCACCATAAAGTTGACGCACCGTCTGGCACAGCACTAAAAATGGGCGAGACCGTTGCGCAGGCTTGGGGCAAGCCTCTTGACGACATCGCCACCTGGACGCGCGAAGGCCATACAGGGCCGCGTGAGACCGGCACGATCGGATTTTCAGTGGTGCGCGGCGGCGATATCGTGGGCGACCATACCGTGTATTTTTGCGGTATCGGCGAGCGCATCGAGATCACTCACCGCTCGAGCAGTCGAGCTGGCTACGCTGAAGGCAGTTTGCGTGCGGCGCGGTTTTTGAAAGACAAAAAAGCGGGTCTGTTTGATATGCAGACTGTTCTTGGACTTTAAATAGCTGAGTTCAAGGCTCATCAACCGCGCAGCACCTAACGAGACCCTCACAGAGATTGACGCCCTGACTGCCCGCAGTCGCTGACTAACGGTTGCGCGAAAAGACGGGCTGGGCACACCAACGACTGAGCGCTAGACGGTGACGTTTCGGTCACTCAAACGACCACAGGCTCAATCTCAAGCAAAACACCAAAGGTTTTTTGTACAGCCTGACTAATGGTGCTTGCGAAAGCGAGCAACTCGTCTGCTTGGGCATGACCATAATTCACTAGCACCAAGGCCTGTTGAGCGTGCACCCCGACCGCGCCTGACCGCAAGCCTTTG
>JAIPCU010000048.1 GCA_021738045.1 Candidatus Methylopumilus sp.
TGAGCGCTCTAAGTAGATCAACACCCAGGGAAATCGAATGCGTTTATTTAGTTACCAAGACCAAAACCAGCAAAAGCGTGTGGGCTTGTTGCGTGCCAAAGATTCAAGCGAGTTTATCGATCTCGCAGCAACCGACGCCAGCCTGCCCAAGACGCTTCTCGACGTGATCTCAACGGCAGGTGCAATGACCCGTATTGCTGAGCTGGCAAACAGTTCAACCGCTTCGATCAAAGCGGTTCAGGGTATCAAGTTCATTCCGTTAGTAGACAATCCCACCAAAATTATCTGCCTGGGCCTGAACTATGCTGACCACGCCGCCGAGGGCGGACACGCTCGCCCAGAGTATCCAAGTTTCTTTATGCGTGGCCCAAGCTCAATGGTGGGTCACTTGCAGCCCATGATTCGCCCCAAGGTGTCTGACAAGTTTGACTATGAGGCCGAACTCGCTTTCGTGGTGGGTAAGCGTGCCAAACATTTGACCGCGGCAAACGCGCTTGATTGTTTAGCCGGTTACAGCGTTTTTAATGATGGCAGTTTGCGCGATTATCAGCGCAAGTCAACGCAATGGACGATCGGTAAAAACTTTGACGCTACCGGTGGCTTTGGCCCTTGGTTGGTGACGCCTGACGAGTTGCCGCGCGGGGCAGATGGGCTGCGGATTCAGTCGCGACTCAATGGTCAGATCATGCAAGATGCCAATACCAAGAACTTTTTGTGGGGCATCGTTGAAACACTCGTGCTGATCACTGAGTGCATGACCCTAGAGCCGGGCGATGTCGTCATCACAGGTACGCCAGCCGGTGTTGGCTACGCCAGAAAGCCGCCCGTCTTTATGAAGGCCGGCGATACCATCGAGATCGACATTGAAGGTGTGGGTGTGTTGAGTAATCCGATTGCCGACGAATAACTGAAGTCAGTGCAGCGACCGTTTTGAATGCCACAAAAAAACTCGGCACCTGTAACAGGTGCCGAGTTTTTTTACTTATCCTGGACTGAAGCGATCACATCAAGAATCGCGTTCAGGAATCACAACGTATCAGACCACGCCTTGCTCGTAGAATTTGGCGATTTCCGCTTCTGAGTAGCCGACTTCGCCTAAGACTTCAGCTGTGTGCTCGCCCCATTGTGGCGCGGTGGTGACCACATCAGCTGGTGTACGACTGAGTATGGTTGGCAGCGTGATAAAGCCTTTTTCTTTGCCGTTTTTATCTTTCACCATTTTAGAAATGTGCGATTGCTTGATGTGTTCGTCGGCAAACATTTCTGGCACGTTGTAGACCGGGCCCGCAGGCACGCCTGCCTTGTTCAGATTGTCGACCCAATAGGCAACCGTCTGTGTGCGAAAGACTTCGTTGAGTGCTTTGTTGCACTTGACGCGGTTTACTGCGCGGGTTTTTTCGTTCGAAAAATCAGGGTCTGCCATCCAGTCAGGGCGCTTGGCGAGTTCGCATAAACGTACCCAATTGCCCTGGCCTGAGGCACCCAGGTTAAAGACGCCATCGCTGGCCTCAAACAAGCCCATTGGGCTTGACGTTGGATGGTCGTTGCCAGCTTGACCTGCGACGTCACCTTCGTTGAGGTAGCGCGCTGCCTGAAAATCCATCATCGCAATTTGCGCGTGCAACAGCGAGGCGTGCACCCATTGACCTTTACCTGAACGCTCGCGCTCAAGCAGCGCGGTCAGAATGCCAATGCCGGCATAGAGACCTGCACTCATGTCGGCAACTGCCAGACCCGCGCGTACTGGGCCCTGACCTGGGATGCCAGTCACTGACATCAAGCCACCCATGCCCTGCATGATCTGGTCAAAGCCCGGGCGCGAGGCGTAGGGGCCTTCTTGGCCGTAGCCAGAAATACTGGCCAAAATAATGCGCGGGTTCACTTTAGCCAGTGACTCGTAGTCAACACCTAGTTTGTTTTTGATGTCTGGACGCCAGTTTTCAACCACAACGTCAGCGGTTTTCACCAGACGCATCATGATGTCTAGCGCGCCGGGCTTTTTGAGGTTCAGCGTGATCGCACGCTTGTTGCGGTTCAGGTTTTGAAAGTCGCCGCCTTCGCGGTTGGCGGCAAACATGCCTTCGTTAGGATCGACGCCTTTGGGTGGCTCAATGCGGATCACATCTGCGCCGAAGTCGGCGAGCAGGCGCACACAGTTTGGACCCGCGCGCACGCGAGACATATCGAGAACTTTAAGGTTGGATAGTGCGGAAGAGGCCTGAATTTTTGACATGATTTTCGATTTTGATTGAAAGGCAAAGGCGGTCGGTCAGATTTTTCTGTGATTTCGAGTGTACTGCCGACTTTCGAAGTCTTTTATATGTTGCTTTCGGTGTTTTTGCAAGTGATACTGCTAGACTAACAACGATTAACAATGTCCAAAAAGGGGAATTTTCGTGGCAGAGTCAAGTACAGAGAAAAAAATCATCGTTGGCAGCATCATTGCCGAGAAAAAGGGTCCGATCGGTACCATCCTGATCTCGAACCCCAACAAAATGAATGCCATGTCAGTGCAGATGTGGACAGACTTGCCAAAAGCGATCCGCGCCTTTGACGCCGATCCTGAAGTGCGGGTCATTGTGATTGTCGGGCAGGGCGAAAAAGCCTTTGTGTCGGGCGCTGATATTTCTCAGTTTGATACCTTGCGTAGTTCGCCAGAAACTCAACTGGCTTACGAAGACGCGGTGTCAGATTCAATGAATGCCCCGGTTGAGTGTTCAAAACCGGTGATTGCGCAAATTCGCGGCTTCTGTTTTGGTGGTGGCTTAGGCCTTGCAGCGGCCTGCGATATTCGCATCTGCACAGAAGACGCAACCTTCAGAATGCCTGCCGCTCGTTTGGGCTTGGGCTATGGCCATAAAGGGATCAACCGTTTCACCAACATCATTGGCTTGGCCAACGCGACTGATATTTTTGTGACGGCACGTCGCTTTGATGCGCATGATGCCTTACGCATGGGCTTTGTGTCGCGCGTGTGCAAGGGTGACGAGATCGATGCCGTGATCGCTGAATACACCAAGCTGATTGCTGAAAATGCACCGTTAACCGTGGCTGCCAGCAAGTTTAATATTCGTCAGGTATGTGCTCAGCCAGACGAGCAAGACCTTAAGCGC
This sequence comes from Candidatus Methylopumilus sp., assembly GCA_021738045.1. Classification (GTDB taxonomy): domain Bacteria; phylum Pseudomonadota; class Gammaproteobacteria; order Burkholderiales; family Burkholderiaceae_B; genus Zwartia. The sequence continues at coordinate 3,114 of JAIPCU010000048.1, forward strand.
GCTGTTGAAATGGTGAAGGCGTGTTTTGCCAGCGACGATTTCAAAGAAGGCCGTGCAGCGTTCTTAGAAAAACGCCCGGCGCAATTCAAGGGTCGCTAAGCGTCAGACTCGCGTGTGCTCGGTGTTTTTTGTGAGTTGACGCGAGACGATTCAGCGCAAGGGTGGGGCAGAGCAGTGTCCCTTAATGCGTGCGCTTCGGAAATTGCATCAGTAAAACAGACGCCCCTGCACCGCCAGCGGTGATCGTGGGGGCTGGTTCGGTGGGGTCGACAAAGAGCAAGGCCTGCTTGCCACCGAGATGCTCATTGAGATGGCACTCGCCGCTCATCACCATCCAGTATTGACCGCGCCCCTCGCTTGGCGCAGGACCGGCGATTTGTTGGCCAGGCGCGGCATGGTAAAGCGTCGCGCCCAACCCGTCGGCTTCAAAGGGGACGACGTTATGTTCGAGCACGCCGGTAAGATTTTTCGGGCCATCCGCATCGCCCAATAAAGCCGGAACGAGCCCTAAGCCATGACGATAGTCTTTGGTACGGCCTTTCAGGCCTTCTTTGTAGTCGGGCATCCAACGTGCCCCCGGATCCCAGCCGTTACGCAGGGTGTAGTACTCGACCCCCGCTTCGGCTGCGTGGATCGGCGCGTAGGGCGTAAAGCCCATGGCGTAATGCACGGTCAGGCCTTCGATCGGTTTGATGCCGAATTTGCCGCCACCGGCAACAAATACCTGAAACTGATCGGCTTGGTGATAATGACCAGGGATCGACATATTGGCCGCTTGCTCGACCAAAAAAGCGATCGGCTCAAGCGGGGGCGGAAACGCTTCAGGCGGGCGCGCTGGCAAGCCGGTGGCTTTGCGTTCAACGGAGTTCACGCCAATGCACGAAGACACGTGCGTGATCGTGCCATTGGGCAGTTTGTTGTAGTGGCGATTGGCGAGCGCGTGCTCGCGAGTGGCAAAGGATGGCATGTCGGACAATCCCTAAAAATTCTGGTGAATAATTTTATTTGTGTGAATCTTACCTGTCTGGTGCGCCCCCTGTCGACCGAGGCGGCAATTTTTAGCGTGAAACAGGCGGTTTCGCGTTAGACTTTACCCAAACACAGATGATAAACCCACGGAGACTGAATCTATGAAACTGCTTCGATCCCTTGCGCTAACTGGTGCCTGTCTCTTGTCGCTGTCATTCTCGACCCTGACGCAAGCGCAGGGTGCCTACCCTGATAAACCGATTTCGATCTGGGTTGGTTTTCCGCCCGGCACCTCAACTGACTCTGTCGGGCGAATTTTGGCCGACAAGATGAGTAAAGATCTTGGTCAGCCGATCATCATCAAAAATAAGCCTGGTGTAGGCGGCACCCTAGCCCCCGCTGAGGTTGCTAAGTCGCAACCCGACGGCTACACCTTGCTGTTGAGTGCGACGGCGCCGATGGGCACCGCAGCGCATCTGATGAAAAACTTGCCGTACTCGCCCCTGACGGATTTTGCACCGATTGGTCAAGCGTCGTGGTTGCCTTTTTTGTTGGTGAGCAATAAAACCAAAGGCCTCGATACGTTTGAAAAATATATTGCCTATGCGAAGGCAAAGCCAGATGCACTGACCTATGCCTCGATTGGTAATGGCACCACGAGTCATCTTGTGATGTTGATGATGCTGAATAAGGCTGGGGTCAAGATGGTGCACGTACCCTATCAAGGCAGTACCCAATCTCAGGCCGATGTGATCGGTGGCAACGTTGATGCTACGTTTGATACGATGGTGACGGTGTATCCACATGTGGTGTCGGGTCGTTTGAATGCGCTGGCCGTGAGCACAACAAAACGCACGGCGATGGATCCTTCAATTCCCACGATCGAAGAAAAAGGGCTGGGCAGCTTTAATTTAGGGGCTTGGATTGGTATGTTTGCCGTCAAAAACACGCCACAGCCGATTATCAACAAGTTGCATGGCGCGCTCAATCGTGCTCTGGCTGATCCCGAGACCGCACGTAAACTCGTGGCCTTGGGTACCGAAGTCGTGAGCAGTGAAAGCCCCGCGCAGTTTAGTCAGTTTGTTGCTCACAATTACAAGCTCTGGGGCGAGATGGTTGAGCTTTCTGGGCTTGAAAAGAAATAGCGTGCCGCTTGAGCTCTAATATTTTTGGGTAATTTAAACCTTTCGGGCTTGCGCTTACGGATTAGAGTGTTTTTGCTTTTTTCCGGTGGCATTTTTTGATAAAGTGATAGGGCTCATTTTGGGTTCAGCCGTTTCACTAATTCTGGAGTTTTCATGTTGTTCCAAAAAGCTGTCCGTTTTTTTGTGTTGGTGAGTGCTGTCGCAGCGCTTTGTTTGTCGACACTAGCGCGCGCTGAAGATCGCGCCAGTCTTGAGCGTCACTCGCAGGCAGCCTTGAACTCTTTGATTGCCCAAAATGCTTCGGCACGCGATCTGAGCAAACGCGCAGTGGCCGTGCTGGTGTTTCCGGATGTTAAGAAAGCCGGTCTAATTGTGGGTGGCCAATTTGGCGAGGGCGTGCTGTGGCGCGGCGGCAAGGCTGCGGCTTACTACAACACAGGCGGCGCTTCGTATGGTTTTCAGGCGGGTGTGCAAGAGTACGGCTACGCCATGTTTTTCATGACAGAAAGCGCCTTGCAGTCGCTTGACTCGACTCAAGGCTTTGAAGTCGGCGTTGGCCCCAGCATTGTGGTGATCGATCAGGGCAAGGGCGTGACGCACACCACCACCACGATGCAAGACGATATCTACGCTTTTATCTTCAATCAAAAAGGCTTAATGGCTGGCATCGGGATTCAAGGTAACAAAATTACTAAGATCACCAAGTGAGCGTACGCGTCTTGAACACATGTCTGCGCCGGCTTCCGACTAGTCCGAATGGTTTTCAGTGACACTGCCCACGCATAACTTGCCGCCGTTGCCCCCGGGCAGGCACTATCGATATCACACGATGGCTAAACCTTCGGGCGCCGAGTGCAATATCGATTGCGATTATTGCTTTTATCTGCATAAAACTGAATTGCTCGAACAACCCAAGCATGCGCGCATGGATGCCGCTACGCTCGAACAATACGTGCGGCAATACATCGAAAGTCAAACCGGCGAGCAAGTTGTGTTTTCTTGGCAGGGTGGTGAGCCCACCTTGTTAGGTTTGCCGTTTTATCAGCAAGTGGTGGCCTTGCAAAATAAGTATGCAAAGCCCAATCAAAAAATAGAAAATGATTTGCAAACCAACGGCATTGCGCTTGATGCGGATTGGGTACGATTTTTAAAAGACAATCATTTTCATGTGGGCTTATCGATCGACGGCCCACGTGAGTTGCATGACGCCTATCGAAAAACAAACAATGGTAAGTCTACCTTTGATTATGTGATGAGCGCGGCAAAACGACTGGTGGATGCCGACGTATCCTTTGCCGCGTTGTGTGTCGTGAATCGTCGCAACGCACTTCATCCCAAAGAGGTTTACCGCTTTTTGGCTGATGAGGTCGGCACGTGGCGGGTGCAATTTAATCCTGCAGTTGAGCCGCGTGCGTTTAAGCAAGCGGCGCCAGCAAAAATGGATTTCTCTGCCGCACCGCTGCAAGATAGCGCTCGCGCAAAGCCAGGCCACCCGTTATCCATTGTGACTGACTGGTCTGTTGACCCAGACGACTACGGCAGTTTTTTGTCAGGCGTGTGGGATGAATGGTTGGCGACTGACTATGGTCGCGTTCATGTCAATCTATTTGAAACCGCTGTGGCACAAGCTGCAGGGATGCCCGCGCAAACGTGCACGCAGGCCGAGTTTTGTGGCAAAGGCTTGGCGCTTGAGCATGATGGCACGGTGTATTCATGCGATCACTTTGTGTATCCAGAATACAAACTTGGCACGATCGCGCAGACACACTTAGGCGATTTGGCGTTTTCAGCCACACAAGAAAAATTTGGGATGGATAAGCGCGACACCTTGCCCAAGCAATGTCGCGAATGTGACTATTTAAAACTGTGCTGGGGTGAGTGCCCTAAAAATCGTCTGATCAAAACACGCGAAGGCGAAGTCGGGCTGAATTATTTATGCTCGGGCTTGTATCGGTTTTATGAACACATTGGCCCAGATGTCGTTCGTATTTTGCGACAGCTGGGCCATTTGCGGTAAAGTAAAGTTAAGCCGAGATCAAGTCGAAACTCACGTGAATTTAAGCCGAAATCAAGCCAAAGCTCACGCGAAGTTAAGCCGAAGTTAACGGGCACTCTACCTAGTTTTGCACAGGCTTAGACACCATTTCCATCACGCGATCAAGATTGAAGCTCCCTGGTTTTTGACGTGGTGGAAACTCGCGAAAGCTTTGCAGCCACTGACCTACATACGAGACGGCCGGCGCAATCGCAAACATGCGATCCAAATACCAGCGCTGATAGCCCATGGCATGTTCTTGCTCGGCACGTTCAAACGGATCCATACGCAGATTGGTCAGAAGAGGCGCGCGTAATTGTGTGAAAGGTTGTTGCCAGACTTTCAAGCCCTCAGCTTCTTGTTTCAAGAAGGTGACTTTCCAGTTTTCGTAACGCAAGGCAGCGACACTGCCGTCGTCTGTCCAATAAATAAACTCTTTGCGCGGCCAGGCAGCTTCGCCTTTTAGCGCTGGCCCAAGGTCGTAGCCATCAAGATGCACCTTGTAGGTCATATCCCCGACCTTGCGACCCACTTTGAGATCGGCCTTCGCTGTTTTGTCGCCTGCGGCCGCGACGAGGGTGGTAAGCATATCTTCGTGTGACGCGATGTCGTTATTGATGGTGCCAGGTTTGATCACGCCAGGCCACTTGATCATGGTCGGTACGCGATAGCCGCCCTCCCAGTTGGTGTTCTTTTCGCCCCTAAACATGGTGGTGCCGCCATCGGGCCAGGTAAAGGTTTCGGCGCCGTTGTCGGTCGAGTACATGATGATGGTGTTTTCGTCTAGACCAAGCGCTTTAAGTTTTGCAAGCAACTGCCCAACGTGCCCATCGTGCTCGACCATTCCATCCGCGTACACGCCCAAACCTGTTTTGCCCTGAGAAGCTGCCTTGAGGTGCGTAAAGATATGCATCCGGGTTGAGTTCCACCAGATAAAGAAAGGTTTTTTCTCTTGCTTGGCGCGATCCATAAAATCAAGCGTTTTGACCATGACTTCATCGTCGATGGTTTCCATGCGCTTGCGGGTGAGTGGCCCAGTGTCGGTGATCTTGCCGCCCGCAAAGCTGTGGATGACGCCGCGCGGCCCAAAGCGCTTTTTAAACTCTGGGTTTTTTGGGTAGTCAGGGTTTTCGGGTTCTTCTTCGGCATTGAGGTGATACAGATTGCCAAAAAACTCATCAAAGCCGTGCGCCGTAGGCAGCATGTCGTCACGGTCACCTAGGTGATTTTTACCGAACTGACCGGTTTTATAGCCTTTCGCTTTCAGCAGCGTGGCTAAGGTTGGATCTTCTTTTTTCATGCCCTCGGGCGTACCTGGCAAACCAACCTTGGTCAAACCCGTACGAATCGGTGACTGCCCAGTAATAAACGCAGCCCGACCGGCGGTGCTGCTTTGCTGGCCATACCAGTCAGTGAACAGCGCGCCCTCTTTACCGATTCGATCGATGTTGGGCGTTTTGTAGCCCATCATGCCGTTGTTATAGGCGCTGATGTTGAACTGGCCGATATCGTCACCCCAGATGATGAGGATATTGGGTGGATCAGCGGCGAGTGCCTGGCCCGCTAAAAGCGTGCTGGCAATTGAAGCGGCAAGAAGATTTTTTTTGAATGTGAGCAGCATAAAAGCGTCAATTTATCAATAAGTTGGCGTCTACGCAGCGCGGCGATGCCAAGTGGTTTCATTTTATAAGGTACACGAGTCAGTATTAATTGCCAGCATCATATCGCCATTAAATTCATCAGCCAAATTAAGTTTGTGTGACCATCAACACACTCAAACCCTCATGAAGGTGCATTTTGTTGGGTCAACGGTTGTTGAAACAGTTTTATTCCACTTTTGAATGGCTTAGCATCTATACACTGCAATATTGCCTCCTCGTTTGACTTCTAGACATTCAGGCACACTTCTTGGGGCCTAGTGTCAGAAAATCATGCAATCCATTCAAACAATTGAATTAAGCGGTATTCCAGAGAAAACTTACGCTGAATGCATACGGCTCAATCAGCCCTGCATTATTTCTGGCCTCTATGATGTTTTGCCAGACCTTAGACTTTGGAATATTCAAACGGCGAAAGACCGCATCGTTGATAAAGACTTGAAAGTCTACGTGATGCCCAAAGGCCATAGTTTGGCTTCACAAGGTTTCTGGATCAAGATGAAGGCGTCAGAATACTTGTCTCAGTTAGAGTCAGGATTTTCTGATCTATCGAAGATTTTCTACCTCGCGATGCAGCGGCTGGATGAAGATCTGCCCGAACTCAAGCCCTATGTTTTGCTAGATAAATTACTACCCCAAAACCTAATTGCTGCATCCAGTTTCTGGTTAGGCCAAAGCAAAACCGTCGTCTACCTTCATATGGATCCCTACGACAACTTCTTTATGCAGTTGATGGGACAAAAAACATTTCATCTATATCCGCCAAGTGACAGCAAGTACCTGTATCCATTCTCGGCCTTTGGTCACGCGCCAGAGGCAAGTCCGGTGAATCCGTTAGCCGTCGACTTGGACAAGTTCCCTCTAGCCCGTCACGCAACCCCGATAGAAGTCACCTTGAAGGCAGGTGATGCTCTCTTTTTACCCATTTACTGGTGGCATGCTGTGCAAGGCGGCCTCGAGACCACCATGTCAGTCAATATTTGGTGCAAAGGACGTATCTTCAGTTCCTGGGCTGGCGCCCTGCAGTTAATGCCCAGAGGAATTAAACAAGGCATTGGGTCAATCATTAACAAGTTTCGCAAGCGCAATTGAACGGCGCATAACGATTACTGCAGGCGCTTACTGAGCCAACACTTTGTGGAAAAAAATTTGCGCAAATTGATCAAGCGGCGCAACGCTGCGGGTCAGTTTCGAACGCAAAATCGCACCCTCCCAACCGATCCAAAAAAATTGCGACAGACTTTCGGGGTCGTTTGTTTGAGCGATTTCTCCGAGGTCCTGAGCAAGGCGCAAGAGGGCTGTGACGCGGGCCTCCCACGCCTGCATGACTTGTTCAAGCCGCACTCTGAATTCGTCGTTTAGCGCGGCAAGTTCTTGCCCCATGTTGCCGATCAGGCAGCCGCGTTTGAAATCATATTTCGCCATCCCGAGCTTGCCGTCGTCGACAAAATCCTGCAAGCGCTGCAGCGGAGTGCGCTCGGGGTTATCAAAGAGTAGAGCCATCTTCTGGGCATAAAACTGCACGTAGTTATCCACCACGGCGACACCGAATTCGCGTTTGCTCTTGAAGTAATAATAAAAAGAACCTTTCGGTACGCCGACAATAGACAAAATTTCATCGATACCAGTGATTTGAAAGCCGCGTTCGGTCAGTAATTCGGTGCCGCACCAGACGATTGCCGAGCGAGTCTCGCCCCGTTGCTTAGCGGCTAGCGAGCGGGCGTGCCTGAAAAGCATATCTGCGTCTGGCGCTTTTTCTGTGCGGGCGCCGTCAGGCGGTGCGAAGGCGTGGAGGGTACCCATAAATGTTGATTAACTAATATTTAAAAAGTAAACAAAAAGATGAAAAAATCACACGAATAGATATTCTATTCGCTTGATGTATAACACTTTTTTGTAAAAGACATTCATTGAGGGTAAATACCAATCGATTTTATAGACGATCGGTCTAATATCACTCTCATTACGACTGAATCGTGCGTCGTCCTCAATGTTGAGGGCGAGTCTTGTCTGAAGTGAAACAAAGATGTGTATGCGGGTTGATCGGTGCAATAAAGTCCAAGAGTGTGATGTATGACTGAGCCTTTGCTCGTTGTACGTGAGCTCGATAAAAATTTTGGTGGTGTTCAGGCTGTCAAGGGCTTGTCGCTTGAGATCGCTGCGGGTGAAATTGTTGGGCTAATCGGCCCGAATGGTTCGGGCAAATCCACCAGCGTGAATTTGATTTCGGGCACGATGCGCGCGACACGCGGGCAGATTTTATTGGGTGGCCACGACATTTCGACTGCGACGATCGGTGAGCGTGTGGCCCTCGGCCTTGCCCGTACGTTTCAAACGACGAGTCTTTTTCCAGAATTTAGCTTGCTAGAGCAGGTACTGTTAGGGGCGCATACTCGCTTCGAAACCAAAGCGGCGCAGGCAATTTTTCGCACTAAACCCTATCGCCAAGAAGACGTGGCTCAGCGAGAGCGTGCCGCAGACTTGCTTGAGTTTATGGGGTTGCTAGGCGTCGCGCATGCGCCTGCTTCAGCGATTTCATCAGCACAACAACGTTTGTTAATGGTTGCGACAGCCCTTGCAACGGAGCCGCGGGTTTTGCTGCTGGATGAGCCAGCAGCGGGGATGGTTGCCAAAGAACGCGCTGAGTTGTCGGAGATCATCTTGCGAATCCGTGACCGAGGCGTGGCTGTTTTAGTGATTGAGCATCACATGGGCTTAATCATGGAGGTATGTCAGCGTATCGCGGTGTTGAATTTCGGACAAAAGATTGCTGATGGCACGCCCGCGCAGGTGCGTGCGGATCCGGCCGTGATTGATGCCTATCTCGGAACGGAGCACTAAATGCTGAGGGTGAATAATCTCTATGCAGGCTACGGCAAGACCGACGTCTTGCATGGTGTGAGTTTTGAAGTGAAGGCTGGGCAATGTGTCTCACTGATTGGCGCGAATGGTGCCGGAAAAAGTACCACTTTGAAATGCATCACAGGTTTGTTGCCCTCGCGTTCTGGATCGATTGAGTTTGAAGGTGTTGCGCTTGAACGACTATCAGGTCACCAGATCGTACGCCATGGCATCACCATGTGCCCCGAGGGACGCCAAGTGTTTGGCGGAATGTCCGTGTTAGAAAATTTGAAAATGGGTGCGCATACTCGAAGGGATGCCAAAGAGGCTGACGATCTGAACGAGATGTTCGAAATGTTTCCGGTCTTGCGCCAACGTGCTACGCAAATGGCTGGCACCTTATCGGGTGGCGAGCAAGAGATGCTCGCGATTGCCAGGGCACTGATGTCGCGTCCAAAGCTGTGTATTTTTGACGAACCCTCGCTTGGTTTGGCACCTAAGATTGTGCAAGAAGTGGGTGAGACACTTGCGCGAATCAAGGCCCGTGGCACGACAATTTTATTAGTGGAGCAAAACGCAAAAATGGCGCTTGGTTTAGCGGATCACGCCTATCTGTACGAGGCAGGTGAGATCGTTTTAGAAGGAAGCGGCGCTGAATTGCTGTCGCATCCAGAAGTGAGTAAAGCCTATCTCGGTCATTAACGTTTTAGGGAGTGTGTCATTCTGCCTTGCAGAGCAGAATGCATTGACAGTCGTGTGAAGGATGCCAACTTTTTCTAGTCAGGGTTCAGCGTACAAACAATTTCGTCTAACAGCATTCGGTCTTAACAATAATCATCTAAAAACATCAGGAGAGCACAATATGAAAACTCGCACCTCAACAATAGTCTCGGGCATGCTGGGCGGTGCTTTAGCCGTAGCCATGGCCTTTGCCAGTGCGGCTGAAAAGCAATTGACGCTTGGCCTAAATGATTCACTCACCGGGCCTGGCGCGGTGTACGGCTTGCCTCAGGCTAATGCGGTCAGAATGGCTGCCGAAGAGATCAATGCGAAAGGAGGGATTAAAGCGGGCGGCGATACCTACAAGCTGAATGTGATTGCCTACGACGACAAGGCGAATCCAACCGAAGGTACGAACGCTGTGCGCAAGCTGATCGATCGTGATAGCGCTCAATACATTGTTGGCTTTTGTTGTTCTGGCCCAACGAGCGCCGTTGCTTCATTTATCGGTAAAGAAAAGGTCTTGATGTTGGTGGGTAATGCGGCTGAGCGTAGCATCACGACGCTGGGTGCGCCAAACTTGTTGCGTACAAGACCACCTGCAGATTTTACGGGTGCAGCAGCGGGTACGTTTGTTGCAAGTAAGGGCGCAAAAAACATCGCAGTCATTGGCTCGTTGGATGTGGGCTTTTATACGCAATACCTTGAAGCGTTTGAAAGAGAGTTTGTGAAGGGCGGTGGCAAAATTATTGCCAAAGAAACCTTTGGTTTAAAAGATCGTGACATGACGCCCCAGCTTACCAAGGTGCGAGCCTTGAACCCTGATGCAATTCTGGTGCTGGGCTACATTGAGCCTGCCGCCTTTGTCTACAGGCAATCAGTTGAAATGGGGATGAAGGTTGCACGCTATGGTTTCACGAGCGGTAGCGAAGAGCAATTTTTAAGGGTTGCCACCACCGAGCAAATGGAAGGCGTGTGGGATTTGCGCCCGACAGAGTTGACTCTTGAGGCACTGGGCGCTACTGCCAAGACATACGTTGCGAACTATACAAAAAAATACGGTACACCCCCATCGCCGAGCTCACCTTACGCGTATGACCAAGTCTATGTCTTGAAAAATGCGATCGAAGCTGCTGGTAGCGCAAGCGATCCTCTGAAAGTCGCTGCGGCGGCTTTCAAAATCGGTGTGCCCACTGAGGCGGTGATGAAATATCTACCCGTTGCGGGCATGATGTTTGATCAAAACGGACAGGCCTATACGTCAAATGGTGCGTTTCAATGGCAAAAGGGTAAGTGGATCTATGTCCAAGATTTGCCCTCTGATCCTGCGGCCTATTCAACCTATTTAAGGGGTCTGCGTAAATGATCGCTTGCGATCCAGCAAAGGGATGCTTGCGTGATTGAGTTCTTGCAACAGGTCTTCAATGGGCTGGCGATTGGGGCGGTTTATACCCTGATCGCCATTGGCTTGACGATTGTTTTTGGTATTTTAGGGATTGCGCACTTTGCCCATGGGGTTGTGGCCATGTCGGGCGGCTATGTCACGTTTTTCTTAATCGAAAAATTGGGTGTGCCATTTTTTGTTGCGATGATGCTTGCGATGGTGGTGGGCGCGCTCCTTGGTTTGCTCGTTGAGCGTTTTGCGTATCGTCCAGTACAAAATGCTGCGCATATCAACGCCTTCATCATTGCTCTTGGGTTGACGATGATGATTGATGGCTTGAATTTGTTAGCCTTTGGTCCAGACCAAATGGTGATCCGTACGCCGTTTCAAAGTGTATTTAACCTCGCGGGGTTGGTGGTCACAGAGTTGCGGGTATACGTGATGGTGACGACAGCAGTGTTGATTGTCGCCATGTCGTTTTTTGTGAGTCGAACGAAAACAGGTCGCGCGATTCGCGCCGTGGCGCAAAATCGCTCGGCAGCGATTTTGATGGGCGTCAATGTCAATGCGGTCGCGCTGGTGGTCTTTGGCTTGTCGTCGGCACTAGGAGTGGCTGGCGGTGCTTTGGTGGGTGCCATGCTTGCGCTTGCACCTGGTTTGGGTGAAAGCTTAGTGATCAAAGGTTTTGCCGTGTTGATCTTAGGTGGCTTGGGTTCAGTGCCGGGCGCGATTGTCGGTGGCTTGATTCTGGGTGTCAGCGAGGCGCTGGCGGCGGGCTATTTATCGTCGGCTTATAAAGATGTGATCGCATTTTTAGTCATGATTGTGGTGTTGTTGTTTAGGCCTGAAGGCCTATTGGGTAAAAAATGAGTGTAGTCAAAACACACCTTGGCTGGGCCTTGCTGAGTCTGTTAGTGCTTGCGCTCGCACCCGCATTAGTGAAGGTTCCCTACTTTTTGCATTTAGGGATTTTGGCTTTGATTTGGGTGATTGTCGCGCAAGGTCAAAATCTAGTGCAAGGTTTTACTGGCTATGTGTCAATTGCCGCTGCGGGCTTTATGGGAGTCGGTGCCTACGCGTCGACGTTGCTGACGACTAAGCTCGGGTGGTCTGTCTGGACTAGCATGGCCTGCGCACCCTTGATTGCGGGTCTGTTGGCCATAATGGTGGGATACCCCAGCCTAAGAGTGAAGGGCCATTATTTTGCAATTGTGACGATGGCCTATAACTTAGTCATTTTCATTGTGCTGATTAACTACAGCTCGTTGACGGGTGGTGAATCGGGCATCACGGGTGTCCCCAAGCCAGAAAACTTTTCTGTCTTTGGCCTGCTTGTTAACTTTGAAACACGTAACGCTTACTACTATCTCACCCTGATCTGCGCGGTTTGTGCCACGGTGATTTGTGGTTTAGTTTTACATTCGCGGGTAGGACGAGTGCTGTTGGCGATTCGGCAAAACGAGCCGCTGGTAGACGCGGCTGGGGTATTCGCCTGGCGCTACAAGATGTTTGCCTTTGTGTTGAGTGCCGCATTATGCGGCGTTGCCGGGGCGCTGTATGCACATTTCATTGGGTTCTTAAACCCCGAACCCTTTGGTGTGGATCAGTCTCTGAATGCGATCTTGGCGGTGATTCTTGGGGGCAGCGGCACGTTGGCAGGGCCTGTCGTTGGTGCTTTTCTCGTTGTCGCGTTGCCCGAGTTCTTGCGCGTTGCCGAAACGTATCGGCTTATCGTGTATGGTTTGTTGTTGGTATTAACGACAATATTTATGCCACGCGGGATTATTCCACTCTTGGCGTATGCTTGGTCTTTGTTTACGAGTTTCTTTAAAAGACGTTGAGCGCAATGACGCACAGTACGCGCAGTCTGACCCAATGGTTTGAGCAGCTTGAGCGCTTTTGCGCTCAAGCGATGAGCACCGATTCTTTACTTGGCCCCTACGATGCTGCCCGCGAGCGAAAGCGGCTGAGCGTTGCCGCAAGCTTGGGTTTGACTGGGATTCAAGTTGGACTTGAGCACGGTGGCTTTGGTGCACCATATTCGACCAAAGCAAAGCTCGCTCAACGCTTGGCCAGTGTGGATTTTGGTGTGTCAATGGCGGTGATCAACTCACAGAACGTGGCTGATGATGTGTCACGTTGGTTGCCCGCCGCAGTCTCGAAGCGCTGGGTACCTGGATTGTTGAGTGGTGACCTGATTGGTTGCACAGCCTTGACTGAGCCCGGGGCAGGGTCGGATTTTTCAGCGGTGACGACCCGCGCCGTTCAGACTGCAGACGGTTGGCTCCTGCAAGGCGAGAAAGCTTGGATTATCAGTGCAAAAATTGCAGACGTGTTTTTAGTGTACGCGCAGACACAACCTGACGCGGGTGCCGCTGGGATTGCCGCTTTTGTAGTCGAAGCCACGCGACCAGGTTTTGAACGGTCTAGTGATACGTTTACTTCAGCTGCGGCCTTGAGCGGCACAGGCGGCTTTCGATTACAGGGATACGTTGCTCAGGCCGATGAAATGTTGCATGCCCCGGGTTTGGCCTTTAAGCGAGCCCTCGAATCGATCAACGGTGCTCGGGTGTACGTTGCAGCGATGTGTGTGGGCATGTTGCAAGAAAGCCTGCGTACCGCGCAAGCCTATGGTCAGCGTCGACAAACGTTTGGTCAGCCCTTGGCGCAACACCAAGGTTGGCGTTGGATGCTCGCTGAGGCAGCGGTTGATCTTGAAGCGGCGGGCGCCTTAGTACAGTGCGCGGCGCAGGCAATCGATGCGGGCAGTCAGTCGCAAGATCTGGCGGCCAAGGCGAAGGTGTTCGCCACGCGTGCTGCGCAACGACATTTGCCAGCGTTGCTACATGCGATGGGTGCAGAAGGGTTGCGCGACAGCTATCCTTTGCTGCGGCATGTCGCCGCAGCACAAGTGGCGACGTTGGTTGATGGTTCAACTGAAATGTTGCTTGAACGAATTAGTAAAAACTTACAAAACACAGGTTGAATGTCATGCGCGTATTTCAAATTGAAGGTGAATGGGGGCTTGCACACTTAAAGCTCAGTTCGCGTGCGATCCCATCGCCGGCTGCTGGGCAAGTGTTGCTCAAAATGAAAGCGTCGTCAGTGAATTATCGCGACCCGATTGTCCCCGAGCGCGGGTATGGCGCTGCGACGGGTACCTTGCCCTTGATACCCGTCTCGGATGGGATGGGTGAGGTCGTTGAAATCGGCACAGG
>JAIPCU010000049.1 GCA_021738045.1 Candidatus Methylopumilus sp.
CCGAGTTTTCGTTTTTAACCGGTGTCGACGTGTTAAAGCTGGGTGTTGATCGCTTTAACCCGTATCGACGGCTCATCAATTTTGGCATGCCCTCGTTGGCCCGGTTGCTTCAACAGCAGGGCTATCGCACCATCTGCGTGCACCCATACCATGCAAGTTTTTACAAACGCGACAAACTGTTTCCGATGTTGGGCTTTGATCAGTTTGTGGATATCAGCGAGTTTGAGGTCGTCGCTAAGCAGCGCAAAGGCGACTGCCATTTTGTCGGCGACGAGGTGGTGGCCGATAAAGTGCTTGAGTTGCTTGGTCAAGAATCCGAGCAACCCACCTTCGTGTTTGTGATCACCATGAAGAATCACGGCCCCCTGCATTTAGAAAGCCTGCCCGAGACCGACAAGCAAGAATGGCTCACCGAACCCTTGCCCGAGGGCTGCGAAGATTTAGGTGCTTACTTACGCCACTTAGGTCATGCCGATCAAATGATCAAAAAGCTTACCGAAGGCTTGGCCAGCGCAGGGCGCCCAGGGACGTTGGCTTGGTACGGCGACCACGTGCCGATTATGGAGAAGGTCTATCAGCAGCTCGGAACCCCTGATGGCGATACCGACTACTTCATTTGGCGTACGCGCACAAGCCCTCAGCACCCACGCCCGCAGCACGTAGCGCCCGAGCACCTGGCAGCACACCGCTTGGCGGCGCACCAGTTTGCAGCCGAAATCCTAAAGCTCGGTTAGAGTGGTTTCAGCAGCTAAAGCAAGGGATACTACTAACCCCCAAAACAAGCTCTTTGCCCTACCATAGACCCTTAGGACACTGAAAACGCATTTTTTACGTTTTTAAACGTTTAGGCGCTGAAAACACTCAATATTTATGCGCGCCGCAGGCTTCTTTGCTCGTCACACTTAATTGTTCAAATTCGGAGATCTCTAACATGAATCGTATCGGACGTATTACTTTGGCAGTCGCTGGAGCCCTAACCTTAGGTTTAGCGTCCGTGACGCATGCGCAGGTCGTCATGCGTAACAGCGTCTCGATTGCACAAAACTCACACCAAGGCAATGGTATTGACGTGTTGGCGCAAGAAGTTGAAAAGGGCACCAAAGGTCGTATCATTATTAAGAACTTCTTTTCAGGCAGCTTAGGTGGCGAGCGTGAAAGTATCGAGTCCGTTCAATTAGGTACCCAAGAACTGACCAGCACCAGCACCGGGCCGATTCCTAATTTTGTGCCAGCGGTCAAAATTTTAGATATTCCTTTCTTGTTTCGCGATAAGGCACATGCACGCGCTGTGCTAGATGGCCCGATCGGTCAGGCGCTGCTGAAAGAGTTTGATAGCAAAGGCTTTAAAGCCTTGGCCTGGTCTGAAAACGGCGTACGTCACATGACAAATAACAAGCGCCCGATCAATCTGCCAGATGATTTGAAAGGCCTCAAGATGCGCACGATGGAAAACCCCGTGCACGTGGCTGCCTACAAAGGCTTTGGCATTATCACAACGCCAATGGCTTTTCCTGAGGTCTTTACCGCGCTGCAGCAAGGTGTTGTGGACGGTCAAGAAAACCCCTTGTCAGTGATTATGGCGGCTAAGTTTGAGCAAGTTCAAAAGTACATGACCTTGACTGCACACGTGTACAGCCCAGCTCTGTTGTTGATGAACAAAGCGTCGTTTGACAAACTTTCACCTGCTGATCAAAAGGTATTTTTGGATGCCGCAAAGCTAGCTGCCGCAGCAACGCGTGCTCGCGTGGACAAGGATGATGCCAGTGGCGTAGCTGACCTGCGTGCTAAGGGAATGAACATTATCGAGAACTTTGATAAAGCTGCCTTTGTTGCTAAGTTAGCCCCAGTATTTACCCAGTTTGAAAAAGAGTTTGGTAAAGACAAGATTGATGCGATTCGTAATTACAAGTAATTGCAGCAAACTCGTAGCTGATTAAAAATAAATTCAAGCGCGGCACACCAGTGGCGCGCTTGTTTTTTTTAGAAGAACAAGATGAAAAATATTCTGCTTGCTGTTGAAGGCGTCACGACTAAGTTCTCGTTGTTTATTGCATGCCTGATGATGGCCATTGCGGCAACTCTGGGCGTGTTTCAAGTCGTGATGCGGTTCATATTAGAAATCCCTGCTGAATGGACAGAGGTGTTAATTCGCTTTAGTCTGATTTGGATGGTGTTTATGGGCGTCCCTTATGCGTTTAGGGTAGGGGCAATGGTAAGCGTTGACGTGATGTATCGATTAGTGGGCGCGCGTGGCAAGCGGTTTTTTGATTTGGTGACGAGCGTGGCTGCCTTAACTCTTGTCGCTGTCATTATTTGGTGGGGATGGGATTACTCTACTCGCGGACGGGTGCAAACCGTCATTGGTCTTGAATCCATTTCAATGTTTTGGGCCTATTTAGCCTTGCCGGTCGGGGGGCTGTTTTGTGTCCCTGCGATCATTGCAAACTTCTTTGACCCACAGCGTAATGAATTGGAGAATGCGCAATGAGCTTGACCATGCTAATTACGATGTTGCTGTGTTTTTTGCTCACAGTGTCTGTGGCCGTCTCGATTGGCTTGGCCGCGATTCTGGGGATACAAATTGGCAACGTCAATATGCTTGTCGCCGTCAAAGAGATGTTCAACTCGTTGAATAAATTTCCGTTGGCAGCGATTCCGTTTTTTATTCTGGCTGGTAACTTAATGGAGACGGGTGGCATTTCTCGTCGCTTGGTTGAGTTTGCTAAAAGTATTGTGGGTGGCGTGCAGGGTGGCCTGCCCATGACTTGCGTGCTGACCTGCATGATTTTTGCAGCAGTCTCAGGCTCGAGCGTGGCAACAACCTTTGCGATCGGTGCGATCTTAATCCCCGCCTTGGTTAAACACGGTTACCCGCCTAATTATGCTGCGGCATTGCAGGCAACTAGTGCAGAGCTTGGGGTGATTATCCCGCCTTCGATCCCGATGATTTTGTACGGTGTCGCTGCAGAAGTGTCAATTGGCGAGTTATTTATCGCAGGTTTTGGGCCTGGCCTGTTTATCGGCGTGTCTTTGATGCTGTTTGTGCATATTTATTGCCGCTTTAAAGGGTGGGGTAAAAATGATGGCGAGGGCCGTTTGAGTTTTGGTCGCGCCACCATTGAGGCGGCTTGGGCGCTGTTGATGCCTGTCATTATTTTGGGTGGCATTTACGGGGGCGTGTTTACGCCAACAGAAGCCTCAGCCGTTGCCGTGTTCTACGCCTTGATCGTTGGTATGGTGATATACGGCGAAATCAAATTTCGCGATATTTTGCCCATCCTTAAAAAGTCGGTCGTCTCCAGCGCAGTGATTATGTTCATTATCGCGAACGCTGGCTTATTCGCCTTCTTGTTAACACGCGCAGGCGTGCCCGATGCAATCGGTCGCTGGCTTGAAGCAGTCTTGCAGTCGCCTGCTATGTTCTTGCTGGGTGTTAATGCAGCGCTGTTTATCATCGGGATGTTTATCGAGACCGGTGCCGCGATTATTGTTTTGGCCCCCATCTTGGCCCCCGTTGCCATGCACTTCGGTATCGACCCCGTGCACTTTGGTTTGGTGATGGTGGTGAACTTGGCGTTAGGCATGATCACCCCACCTTTTGGTGTGAACCTGTTTGCCGCGTGTACGGTCGCTAAGCTATCCCTCGATCAAGTCATCACCCGACTATGGCCCTTCGTGGCCGTGGTGCTGTGTTGCCTGATGGTGATCACCTACGTACCCGTGCTGTCACTGGGCTTGAGGGATTTAGTTTATCGGTAAGTGGTGTGAGCTTGCCGCGCGCTCTTTTGGTAGAGTGCGCGGTTTGCTTAGGCTGACCGAACACTTCGCACCATGTAAGTTTTCGTTATTCGTGCGCTAATTTTTCATAAAAACGATAAAAAATGAAAAATTACGTTAACAAAATTGATTTTTTTTAAATAACGATAACGGTAATCAC
Organism: Candidatus Methylopumilus sp.; assembly: GCA_021738045.1. Lineage (GTDB taxonomy): Bacteria > Pseudomonadota > Gammaproteobacteria > Burkholderiales > Burkholderiaceae_B > Zwartia. Next base: position 3,938 of record JAIPCU010000049.1, read on the forward strand.
GTTTGCCGCTGACCGAGAGCGCAGAGTTAGGTTACGTCCTCCTGGCACGTTCGATCGCCACCGGATAAGCGCCGTTAATCTTCGCATCTAACACAACGATTTCGACCACTGTGCCATCTTTTGCATAACTAATATGGGTACACCAGTCTTGTGAAACTTCGCGATGGATTGGTTTATCCGATACGCGGACAATGAGAATATCGTCACCGTCGTAATACGTAGTCCGCATGTTTTTCCTCCCAAAGTTCAAGTGCTTCTTGCATGCGTAACTAGCTTTCAGGTGTTCCGCCAATCACTTTCGCGACACGCACAGCCATCTCGGCCGTTAAAGCACGCTTCTCGTGCAGCAGATCAGATACGGTGAGTCTGCTGACACTAAGATGACTAGCCAAACTCGCTTGGGCGATCCCTAACTCAGGCAACACGTCTTCTCGTAGGACGGCACCTGGGTGAGTGGGTTTGCGATTCGGATTACGTAACGATTTCATGATGGTAGCAAGCGAGTAAAACTAGAGCAGTCTACCGATTTGCACTCAAATAGGTGTTTCAAACCTCGATGCACTTGTTACAAATTGTGTTTTGTATCGTTCAGATTCGGTCAGCGCTTAAGCTGACAAGGGCGCAAGGTTAGCCATCACCCCCACCAACGCCTCAACCGTATAGTCAATCTCAGCCTCAGTATGCTGACACGACATAAAAAACCTCAACCGCGTCGATTTTTGCGGCACCGCCGGATGAAGAATCGGCTGCACACTCACCCCACGCTCTAGCATCGCCGCAGCAAGCCTAATTGTCTTATCCGAATCACCCAAAATCACGGGGATCACAGCCATGCCTGCGCTTGACCCCGTATCGAAGCCAGCCTCTTGCGCCCGCTTCAAAAAATAGCGCCCGCGCGCTTGCAGGGCCTGCACACGCTCGGGCTCTAGCTGCATACACTGCAACGCCGCCAACGCCGCCGCCGCCAAAGGCGGAGACATCCCCACGCTATACAAAAACCCCGGCGCTAACAGCTTTAAGTGCTCAACCAAGGCCGTTTCACCCGCGATATAACCACCGCAGCTGGCCAGGGTTTTAGACAGCGTGCCCATCCAGATATCGACCTCACTCGAGGCCACACCAAAGTGCTCACGGATCCCATGACCACGCTCACCCAGCACCCCTAACGAATGCGCTTCATCAACCATCAAAAATACACGGTGCTTATTGCGCAGTTCAACAAAGCGGGGCAGGTCGGGGTAATCGCCGTCCATGCTGTAGACGCCTTCAATGATCACCAACACACGTTGATAATGCGCACGCTGTTGCGATAACAAAGTATCAAGCGCGCGCCAGTCGTTATGCGCAAACGACATACGCTTGGCACCCGATAGCGCAATGCCTGTCAGCGCACTGTTATGTATGTCACCGAGTGCGCGGTGCGTCTATGGTTGTGAAAAGCTTAGAGGGTGGGGGTCGTGAGGGGTGTTGCGTTTTTTGGGCTTATGCTGATTCAAGGCCTAGACCAAATTAGACATTCTGTTGCATGAGCTCATTCGCCACATTCCAGTCTATTAAATCTGTACTGCGATGAGTCGCTTTCATATCTCGTAAGGCTTGTTTCACGCTGGCACGCCATATTTTGTTTTGCGTGTCGTAATGCAACTGCTTAATAAGACTGTCAGGGGTTTGTCTGGTGTGCACGAATTCAATACTGCCCCAGTTATTGCAGTCGATCACGTTAGAACGACCCGAGGACATCACCATGATTCGATTCATCGGGATTTGAGAGATGACACCCGCATCGCTCAATACGGTTTCAAGACTGAGATAGTTCAGATCCATTGGGCGAATTTTGGTTGCAGCCTGTGAAAGGCTAAAGGGAAGGTTCGAAGGATAGGTATCGTACCGATACAGCCCTCGACAAACTCGCTGGAGGTGACCTGAGCTGACCGCTCGACTAAGCAAAGTATTGAACGCGGCGTCGGACAGTTGCGGTAGCACTGCGCGCAAGTCTGAAGGCGTGAATAGGCATGCCCGCGGTGTAGCAAGCTGTCTGAGCGTAACCAAGAGTTGCTTGAGAGGCTGCATGAAAGAGTCTACATAAAATTACGGATAGTGTAATTAACTGTAGACTCGTGGCAGGGCAGTGCTTCTTTCAACATCAAATCTTTAGGCCAAAAAAACATCGAGTTGTTTCGCAGAAGTTTAGTATAATCTGCATGAAATTTACTTAAAAATTCATGCAATGAATCAAAATAACAAACAATCGCAGACTCCGGTCACACACCTCGCCTTAGACAAAGTCAGGCGGGCCTTGCGTGCTGGGCATGTGTATCGCAGAGAAGACTTGGTGGGCATCTCAAATGCTGTCGATCGGCACTTAAGCGAGTTGGTGGCTGACGGTGCACTCACACGGTTAGCGCAAGGGCTTTATTACGCACCTAAGCAATCTGCTTTTGGCATAGTTCCGCCAGCAGATCAAAAGTTAGTGAACGCCTTTCTACGCGATAAAGATTTTTTGATGTTTTCGCCGTCAAGCTATAACAATTTAGGGTTAGGGACTACGCAGCTTTACAACAAAACCTTTGTGTACAACCATAAGCGACACGGAATTTTTTCGTTTGGAAATCGCTCTTTTGATTTTCGTATCAAGCTGCGATTTCCAAAAAAATTAACCTCTGAATTTTTGTTGATCGATGCGATCAACAATCTTGCCGAACTCGCCGAAGATCCGAACCAAGTCTGTCAGATGGCACAGCAAAAGCTGGTAGAGTTTAATCCTGCAAAACTAAATCAAGCCCTTGCAGCCTACGGCTCGATAGCTACCAAGAAACGTTTCACAAAGTGGTTGAATGACTGATTTTTTACACGCACGTAAAGACTTTAATGATTTGCTATCGATTGTTGCTGAACAAAAAAGAATCGCTCCGGTGCTTGTCGAAAAAGATTACTGGATCATGCACTGCCTTTGGGGATTGCAAGCGTTAAGAACACGCTTTGAGCTAAAAGGTGGCACCTCACTCTCTAAAGGCTTCGGTATCGTTCACCGATTTTCGGAGGATATTGATATCCGCATTCAGCCTCCATCCCACTTAGACGTAAAAGCGGGTGCAAACCACGATAAGCCAGCTCACGTTGAATCACGACGAAATTTTTACGATTGGTTATCCAAAAACATTGATATTCCTGGTATTGATACAGTCTCTAGAGATATGGCCTTTGATGAAAGAAAATTGCGGAGCGCTGGAATCCGATTGAGCTACCCCAACAAGGTTGGGTTGCAGACGGGTGTTAAAGACGGGATCTTGCTAGAAGTTGGCTTTGACGATATAGCACCGAATCGACCAATTACTATCTCGTCTTGGGCTTACGACGTTGCTGTTCAAAAAGGTGTAACGATTCGTGACAATCGTGCTGTGAATGTTTCATGCTACTTACCGACCTATACGTTTGTTGAAAAATTACAGACCGTCTCAACGAAGTATCGATTACAAAAAGCTGGCCACGCGTTTCCTGCAAATTTTATGCGGCACTACTACGACATCTACGCGTTGTTAGCATTGCCAGAGGTGCAAAATTTTATTGGGACTCAGGCTTATCAAACTCACAAGGCTAGGCGCTTTCGAAATGGCGACGAGTTAGTCGCGGCCCAAAACCAAGCATTTTTGCTTGAAGATTTTGAAGAGCGGTCACGGTTTGAACATGAGTTTCATAAAACCGCAGCTTTATACTATAACGGTCAGCCGTCGTTGGACGAAATCCTGTCACGGATTCGGTGTTTTATACATAGGATGTAGTTTTATCCGCACCCGTCAGTTTAGGCAGGGTGAGTTTGCCAAACTCTTCCTTAAAACACCGCCCCACGCGCAGACACTGGCCATAACTCTTCGACTTTGCCATTACGCACAGCAACCAGCCAATCATGTAAGTTCACCGTTGGGTCGCAGTGCCCAGGAATCAATCTGACTTTGTCCCCAACTTTAAGGGGTGGGGTGCCGGGTGTTGAGATGATGGTGGTGTGTTCGTCTGAGATGCCTTTGACTGACCAACCGGGCAGGGTCATGCGGGGCAAGCCTGAATCCATCGCAAAACACTTCAAACCGCCATCAAGCACCGCGTGGGTGGGGCTGACGCTGATCACTGTGCACAGTGCATGTAAGACAGGCAGTAACTCGGGGGCCTCTTCGTCTGGCGAGTTCTTGTGATAATCGTTATCCATCAACACGTACGAGCCGGGTTGCACTTCGGTGTACAGACCTGACTCGGCTTCAAGGGGATAGGTGCCGGTGCCGCCACCTGTAATCGCGTTGACTTCATAGCCTGCGGAGTTAAGCGCGCTGACCATGTCTTTAACTTTATCGCAGGCTGATCGAATCGCTTGCAGGCGCTCTTCTGGTTTGCGCATGTGTTGTGCGGGGCCGTAGTAGGCTTGTAAACCAGCAAACACTAATGAGGGTGAATAGGTGGCAATCGCTTCGGCCAGTTCAATCGCCGCAGCGTTGGTTGTGACACCACAACGCGCGCCGCCTACGTCTTGTTCAATATAGACATCAACGGCAACGCGATGGCGTCTGGCTGCAGCACCGATCTGGTGTACTTGTACGATGTTATCCACACATAAACCCATGTGAGCATGGGCGGCCAAGCGGGCCACGCGCTCAACCTTGCGCACACCGACCACTTGGTTCGTGATCAGAATATTTTTGACGCCCACTTCGATAAAGGCTTCAGCTTCGCTTGCCTTTTGCACGCAAATGCCAACAGCCCCCGCGTGAATCTGACGTAACGCGATATCAGGACACTTGTGCGCCTTTGCATGTGAGCGCACCGCGATGCCAGCGGTTTGAATGACAGCATGCACCTCAACAAGATTGCGCTCAAACGCATCAAGTTCGATCAGTAGAGCAGGGGTATCGATTGCATCAACCGACGCACCAATCACCGCCGGTGCATCGTGCCAATTGCCCAAACCAGACTCTGAAATCGAAGGGTGATGCGTCATAGTGGTTTCCTAAATCGTTTCGTGTTTGTGCACTGGTATTTGTACACACTTGCTATCTATCACACATTGAATACTTATTACACATTGAACATTTGTTACATATTTAGTGCTGACTAAACCTTGAGAGCTGACTAAACAATAAGTGCTGTTTTTACATTTATTCCTTAATACACAATCACCGCTTACGACTAGCCTCGTACCGCTGCGCATACTTCCAGCCAATTTCTGCCAGCGGCTTCGCTTTGCTACCGGTCTCAATCGCGTCACTCGCTGCAGCCGTACCGTCTTGCGCTCTACGCGCAATCCCTTGCAAAATCGCGGCGATTCTGAAGAGGTTGTAGGCGATGTAAAAATCCCAGTGCTCAATACCTTCAAATCCGGTGGCGGCTCCATATTGTTTGATATAGTCGGCTTCGCTGGGGATGCCTAAGGCTTTCAAGTCTAAGCCACCAATGCCGCGCCACAACGAGGCGGGGATGTGCCAACTCATGCAGTGATAAGCAAAATCCGCCATGGGGTGGCCTAAGGTGGCAAGCTCCCAGTCAAGCAAACCAATCGCGCGGGGCTCAGTTGGGTGCAGCACTAAATTATCTAAACGATAGTCGCCGTGCACGATGGTGGTTTGGTCGCCTTCAGGGATATTGGCGGGCAACCACTCGATTAACGATTCAAGGGCGCTGATGTCTTCGCTGCGCGACTCTTGATATTGACGGCTCCAGCGGGCGATTTGGCGGCCAAAATAATTACCGGCGCGGCCAAAGGTTTCAAGACCGACTGCATTGACATCGACTTCATGCAGCGCTGCCATGACCCGATTCATATCGGTGTAAATGGCGGCGCGGTCAGTTGGCGTAAAGCCTGGTAGTGATTGATCCACAATCACGCGGCCATTTAAAAATTCCATCAAATAAAACGGCGTGCCAACAATATTTAAATCTTCGCTGTAGGCGTAAAGCTTTGGCACAGGTACGTCGCTGCCTTGCAAGGCTTGCATGACACGATATTCGCGATCGACCGCGTGCGCTGAGGGCAACAATACGCCAGGCGGTTTTTTGCGCAACACAAACTGTTGCGCGCCACTGGTTAGTAAAAACGTTGGATTTGATTGACCACCGGTTAAAGGTTTAACGGTGAGAGCAGGGCGCTCTAGAAAGCCCTGGCCGTGCATCCAGTCAGCTAGCACTGCTGAATCAAAGGCTGCAGCCGCAGCGACATTAGACTTAGCGTCTAAAGCGCCCGCACTGTTCTTATTTGATGAACCAGCCTCACTCATAACGAACTCACTGAATGACCCCAGTCAACCGTCACTGACGTACCCGTCATGGCACGCCCTGCGTCAGAGGCCAGTAACAACACCGGGCCATCCATATCCGATAATTCAGAAAACCGGCGCGAGGGCACGCGAGCCATCAGCTTTTGCCCTTGCTCGCATAATAAAAACTCACGATTCAAATCAGTAATCACATAGCCCGGTAGCAAGGCATTGACGCGAATCCCATAGCGCGCAAATTCAAGCGCAAGCGATTTTGTAAATTGGATGACACCGGCTTTAGAAGCCGAATACCCCACCACAGCACCCGCAACGCGTGCGCCCAAAATCGAAGAGATATTGATAATGCTGCCAGGCTTTTTGAGTTTGACTAAACGTCGCGCGGCTTCGGTGTCGACCATCCAGCAACCCTTTAGATTGGTATCTAACACGCTATCCCAATCTTCTTCAGTTTGGTCAAGCGCGGGCTTGGCAACGGTGGTGCCGGCATTGCTGATGATGATGTCTGCCACGCCTGCAATAGTTTCGATTTGATCAAAGCAGGCTTTGACGCTGGCTTGGCTGGTGACGTCTAACGAAACAGCATCTGCTTTTGCACCAATAGCTTTAAGCTCTGCAACAAGCATTGCGAGCTTATCGGCGCGCCGCGCCGCCACAATCACATGCGCACCGGCTTTGGCCATGGTGTGCGCAAGATGATGACCAATCCCACTCGAGGCACCGGTTACCAGTGCCACATGGCCTTTCAAACTAAACATGTCTAACACTTGACTCACGCTGTTTTCCCCAAGCCGTCGATAATCTTGCGTGCCATGCTCCAGCGATGCACTTCGCTTGGGCCATCATAAATCCTAAATCCACGCATATCCATAAAGATTCGCATCACAATGGTTTCGCCTGTGACGCCCTGGCCACCTAAGATTTGCACGCAACGATCAATCACGCGCCACTCAGCCTCAGAACACGTGACCTTGGCGCGGCTCGATTCAAAGTTACCGTTATGACCTTGATCTAATAACCACGCGGTATGCGCAATGTGCAAGCGTGCCGTTTGCAAATCCATATCGTTATCGGCCAGCATAAAGCCCACGCCTTCGTGCTTGCCTAAGATACGGCCAAAGGCTTCGCGCGTGCGTGCGTATTGCGTGGCAATATCGTGTGCACGACGCGCCTGGCCCAGCCAGCGCATACAGTGCGTTAAACGTGCGGGGGCTAAACGGATTTGCGCGTATTTAAAACCGCGGCCAATTTCACCCAACACATCAGTGGCAGGTACACGAACGTTTTCAAATTTCATGACACAGTGGCCGCCGGCAAAGCAGCTGTCCATCGCGTCCATTTGGCGAGTGATTGAAATCCCTTCGCGGTTCATGTCACTTAAAAACATGGTGGCCGAGCCGTCTTCCATTTTGGCCATGATGATGCAATGGGTGGCGCCCTCGGCACCGGTGATAAACCACTTGTCGCCATTGATCACATAATCGTCACCGTCTTTGACGGCGGTAGTCTTCATCATGCCTGGGTCGGCACCAGCGCCGGGTGCGGGTTCGGTCATGGCAAAGCACGAGCGCGTTAAACCTTTTACTTGCGGGCGCAACCAACGTTCTTTTTGCGCTTCGGTCGCAACAATTTCCATCAAATGGATATTGCCTTCGTCGGGCGCGTGGATGTTCATGGCCGTGGGGCCAAGCGTCGAATAGCCGGCCTCTTCAAACACGATGGCTTTGTCGACGTGACTTAAACCCAAACCACCCAGCTCAACCGAGGCGTGTGGGGTTAACAGACCCGCCGCACGGGCAAGCGCCACAAGCTCAGCGCGCAACTCTGGCGTTGGGCCATGCGCGGTAGCGCGTGGGTCTTTTTCAAACGGAATGATTTTGTCGGCAATAAAACTGCGCGTGCGCTGCTGCAGGTCAAGCTGCGCCGGGGTCAGTGAAAAATCCATGAGGGGATGTCCTAGTCGCTAAATCGATGAAACCAACCGCTATTATCGCAATTTCAGCGAATCTTGCTTTGAATTTGAGCGAGTCGTGGTCGAGGTGGTGTTTTGTTAAGGATTTCAGCGAGTTTTAGCCACCCTAACTGAAAAAATGAATCTTTTTTCAGTGAAGGAACTCATCTATGGACATAGCATTTGACTCGCTGAATCCGGTCTATTTTCTGAGTTGTTGCTTGGCTAGACCCAAAGGCACTGTGAGGTTTAAGACGCGCAAACCCTTAACGCTGCTTTTTACTAAAAAGTAGAATCAGACTAGCGACCAGCGCCAGCAAGCCAAAAATAATGAAGCCATATTGATAGCTTCCGGTTGCCATGATCACAAAGGCGAAGCCCGACGGGCACACAATACCGCCAAGATAGGTAAAAAACAGTGACGCCCCAGTGGTTGAGGCGATCATGCCCGGTGGCGATACACGCGCAACCTCTGCCATGTAGACGCCGTTCCAGCCAATTGCAGAGGCTCCAAAAATCGTCATCAACAGCATAATAAAGCCGTAAGACCAAGTCGCTGTGAGGATGCCAGTGAGTACCGCGCAGGCCGCCATCGTCACCCCTAGGATGACCATCACTTTACGTGGCGATAAAAAGCGGTCTGCAACCCAGCCCCAAAATACGCGAGCAAACACGCTGACGAGTTGAGTCATGGCAAGCACAAACCCCGCAGCCACAAAAGAGATGTTGATTTCAAGGGTGAGATAGGTGACCAAATAGCTTGTCAGAATCATCTGCAAGCCGCAAAACACAAACGACACAATGCCAAGTTCGCGCAAATCGCGATTCATAAACACAAGCTTGATAGGCTGCGTGATTTGCGAAAGCGAGAAGGGGCTTGTGGCAAGGCGATCGTTGTCGAGCTCTTGGCGAAACGGCTCAGCCACCCAAATAAAAACCATCGATAACGCGGCCACTAAAAACAAGGTGATCTTCCACCCGGTCACCACGACTAAAACAGGGATCGCTAAACCCGCTAAAAAGCCGGCGATCGGGTTACCTGTTTGCCGAATCGAGAACGCTAAACTGCGTCGCTCGGGTGAGGTGGTGCGCCCCAAGACGTGTGAGCTTGCCGGCGAGATTGGGCCGTAGCCGATCCCCATAATGAGGGCGCCCAGCACGATCAGTGTAAGATTGCCACTAGCCACTAAGGCTAAGCCTAGCGCGCACAAGGCCAGCCCAAGCTGACTCACACGGATGGAGCCGTACCTGACAATAAAGTTGCCTGACACGAGTGCAGAGAGCATCCCTGCCACGTACACAATCGAGATGAAATAGCCGATCCACTCAGGAGAGAAGGAAAGTGCTTCGGCCGCTACCGGTGCCAGAATAGGCACTGCATTGAGCACTAGCGCCGACACAACGGCGACGCTTAACATCATGGCAGAGGGGGCAAAGCTTTTCATGGATCATCAATCAGAGTTCAATCGACACCTTACCATGCACAGAGCAGGTCATCATTGGCTCGCAGCCTGACCAAGCGATCGGCGCTGCTGAGTTGGCGTTCACACGCTGATCCCCGTATGATTGGATTCTTTGTCACCTCACGAAACCACAGGGCGTGTTCGATGCGAAGTATTCAACATCCAGGGCAACCAAGCCTACAACGCGTTGCGGCGCAGCAAGTTGAGCTAGAACCTTTCGATCTTGAACTGCCCGCACACATGTCCTTAATGCAAGCGGTGGCGCAGGCTATGCAAGGCATTGGGGCGCAATGCGCAACGTTTCGCATTCAAGGCGGGGGCTTCGAGCCGTTTTCGTATGTGATGCCGGCCTTAGCCAAAACCTCGGCTCATGCGGTGTATTTCAGCGATACCTACCCGGTTGAGGGTGCGGTGCGTCTTGAAACCGCTTCGGTGACGTTTGGTCAACGCGACGGTAAGCCTTGGCTGCACAGTCATGCGATCTGGATCGAGGCGAGTGGGCGCAGGCACTGTGGTCATTTGTTACCTGATGATATTCAAGTGAGTCACCCAATTCAAGCGCAAGGCGCGGCAGTGCGTGGTGCGACGTTCACGGTTTGCCCCGATGGCGAAACCAACTTCACCTTGTTTGTTCCACTAAAAAGTATGGCGCGGCCATCTCAAACAAGTATGGCTCGGCCAAGTCAAACACGCGATAATGTGACGAGCTCAGACAAAACATCCACTCCAATCCAAACACCACGCAGCAAAGGTTACGCACTGCGCGTTGCACCCAATATTGACATTTGCACGGCTCTAGAAACATTTTGCCGCGAGCGTGGCATCCTCCACGCCAAGATTCAAGGTGGTGTGGGTAGCACAGTGGGTGCAGTGTTTGACGACGGGCGTGTGGTCGAGCCCTTCGTGACCGAACTGCTGATACGCAATGGTGAAGTATTCACGAACGCAGCTGGTCAAACGCAAGCACAGCTTGACGTGTCGATGGTGGATTACAAAGGAGGGGTGTCTGAAGGCCGACTCGCACGAGGCCAAAACCCCGTGCTTGTGACGTTTGAGTTAGCACTTGAGGTGCTCAGTGCTTAGCACTCAAACGTTAATTTGACCGTAGGTTTGAAGTTCGGCCGTAAGCGGCCGATATTTTTACTGTGCAACATACAACTGCGATATGTACGATTTTGTGTGAGGCCCGCCGTCAACCATCAATGCAGCCCCATTCACATAAGACGCTCTGGGTGAGGCTAAAAACACGACTACGTTGGCAATGTCAGAGGGCACTCCCCACGTTTGCCCTTTCGGCACCGAGACAGTTTCAAGCTTGTCGCGGTTGGCAATAGCAGAATCCGCTTGCCACTGACCACCAGAGGCTTGACTTTCCCATAGACGAAAGCGCTCTTCGGATTTGACCACACCTGGGATCACGCAGTTCACTCTAATGCCAAACTCTGCTAATTCTGTTGCTAAATCGATAGAAAAACGGACTTCTGCAGCTTTTGCAGGGCCTGTGCAGCTTGAGCCGGGCGGAAAATTACCTCGGGTGGCGGTGCGCCCAGAGATGTTGATAATCGACGCAAAAGTTGATTGTTTTAGCAGAGGCAAGGCGCGTTGTGACACACGAAATTGAGCAAAAAAGTTGATCGCCATGCCGTCTTGCAGTTCGTCGTCAGTGACGGTTGCAAAGGGTTTATAGATGCCAGTGCCGGCGTTGTTTACCAAGATATCAAGTCGACCAAAGCGCGACTGAAGGTGTGCGATTAATTTGTCGATATCCGCAAGCTTGGTCATATCTGCTTGCACGGCTTCAATTGTTCCGCCGTGAGTTGACGAATTTGAGGCTACCGCCTCATCGAGTTTGCTTTGACGACGTCCGCAAATCACCACGTGCGCGCCCTCGTTGGCAAACGCTTGTGCGGTGGCTAGGCCAATGCCTTCACTTCCACCCGTGACGCAAACGACTTGCCCTGCTAGATCTAACTTCATTGGTTATCTCACAATTTTTGTTAGAGAAAAGGGTTTTTCGCGATTCGAGTCACGCGCGTGCTCAATCCACCTTGATATTCAAGCGGCGAATGATGTCACCGAAACGTTTGATTTCGGTTTGTGTGAAGGCAGCAAGTTGCTCGGGTGTTGAATACTGGTACTCGGCACCTTGAGTGATAATCCCTTTCTGAATCTCGGGGCGCGACAACACATTTTTTGCTGCGGCATTCATTAGATCGATCGTTTCTTTTGGTGTACCTGCGCGCGCAAACAAGGCAAACCATTGTGAAATTTCAATATCTTTAAAACCAGCCTCTGCAAAGGTTGGCACATCGGGCATTGTTGTTGAGCGTTTTGCGCTGGCCACTGCAAGCACTTTAATTTTGCCCGATTGATACAGGGCCGAAGCCGAAGCGACACCCACAAACGAGAGTGCGATCTGCCCTGCGGCGACATCGCCAATGGCTGGTGCGTCACCTTTGTAGGGCGCATGCACCATATCAATCCCAGACGCTGCCTTAAAGGCTTCGCCTGCCAAGTGACCGGTCGAGCCTACACCGCTACTTGAAAACGCCAACTTTCCCGGATTTTTTTTGCCGTAGGCAATTAACTCTGCAATGTTATTGATGCCTAGACGCGTATCGACAGACAGCGTCAAGGGGACGAAGCCCACCATGCTAATTGGCGCAAAGTCTTTCACCGCGTCGTAGGGCAATTTAGGGTATAGCGTTGGGTTTGTGCCGTGCGTTGCGCTATTGCCTGTCAACACTGCATAGCCATCGGGTGCAGATTTTGCAACAAAGGTAGCGCCAACAATACCGTTTGCGCCGGTTTTGTTTTCGGCAACGATCGTGCCTTTCAGCTCAGCGGCCATGTGTTGCGCCATCAGACGCGTGAGGTAGTCGTTGGCACCGCCCGCAGCAAAAGGCGAAATAAACTGAATGGGCTTATCCGGAAACGTGGCAAAGGCTTGAGTCGCCGTGAGCGTCAAACTCAGAGCTAAGCCCGTGACAGCGGCAATTTTTTTAAATATATTGGTCTGACGTTGGGTCATGTCGGTCTCCGGTTTTGCGCCTGCTCAGTGGCCGAGGCGCAATTGTTCTAGTGGTAGTGGTCAAGTGTAAGCACTTTTGCTTAGTACGTCGTATTCGCTTTGGTGTAGATTATTCCATAATATGGACTATTTCATCAAGTATCATGCGAAGCTTAGGTGCGCCATCGCTTAGGATA
>JAIPCU010000050.1 GCA_021738045.1 Candidatus Methylopumilus sp.
GGCTCTGTCGTACCCAGGGCGTGCTGTACCGCTTGCTGTGACGTTTGAAGCACCTACGGCCACTCACGCCAGTTCAAGTGGCTTACTGCTTGCGTTGCTTGAGCCTGGCTCGAAACTTTGGCTCTCGCCCAGTCTGATCAACACTGACGCTGCGACTTGGATTGTGTTTCACACGGATTGCAAAATCACCCCACACCAGCACGAAGCGGACTTTGCGTGGATCAAGAACTGGGATGAACTCCCTACGTTAGAAAGTTTCGCTTTAGGGACTGACGAGTATCCAGACCACTCAACCACCTGTGTCATCGATATCGCGGCATCGAGCCTACCCACGACCACGACACCCACACTCACCCTAGTCGGTCCTGGCATTGCACACACCTCAACGATTGGTCAGTTGTCTGCCACTGCTGCTCAACTAGCCGGCTTTGTTAGCCAATGGGCACAGAATCATGCCAGTTTTCCGAGGGGTGTGGATGTCTTTTTTGCAACGAGCACGGGCCTGATTGGCCTACCCAGAACCACTCGCATTGACATTTCAGGATAGGGTATCTCATGTATGTAGCCGTTAAAGGTGGTGAGCAAGCCATCTTAAGTAGTTATCAACTACTTGATCAGCAACGTCGTGGGGACACAAGCGTTCCAGAGCTCTCCGTTGCACAGATTCGTCAACAGATGAAGCTAGCTGTCGATCGGGTAATGACTGAAGGCTCCGTCTTTGATCCAGAACTTGCTGCACTTGCAATCAAACAGGCTTGTGGTGATCTGGTTGAGGCCATTTTCTTATTGCGTGCCTATCGGGCTACGTTGCCAAGGCTCGGCTCTACGCAACCGATCGACACTGGCAAGATGGTTCTAGATCGTCGAATCTCGGCCACCTTTAAAGACTTACCCGGCGGCCAAGTATTAGGACCAACCTACGACTATACCCAGCGATTGCTCGATTTTTCGTTGCTCGCGACCAGCGCTCAGGTAGAACCTGCGTCAACAAGTCAAACCGTTGGTGCCGCACAGACAACAGAGTCAGGCACAGCGGGCGAGCATTTTTCTCCACGAGTGATTGATCTATTAAACCGCGAAGGTTTAATCGAAACCCATCACGCCACCCCAAATGATCCCGCGCCTTTTGACCTGACCCGCCAACCCGTGCGTTTTCCGGCAGATCGTAGTACGCGCTTGCAAAACCTGGCGCGAGGAGACGAAGGTTTTTTGTTAGCGATGGCCTATTCAACCCAACGTGGTTATGCCAACAGCCACCCCTTCGTCGGCGAAATACGGCTAGGCTCAGTTGAAGTCGAGTTTGTCCCCGAAGAGCTAGGCTTTGCCATCTCAATTGGTGATATTGAAATTACTGAATGTCAGATGATCAATCAGTTTGCCGGCAGTAAAACTGAGCCACCTCAGTTCACTCGCGGCTACGGCTTGGCGTTCGGCCATAGTGAGCGCAAAGCGATGGCAATGAGTTTGGTGGATCGTGCTTTACGCGCAGCGGAGCTAGGAGAGTTAGTGCAATCCCCCGCACAAATGCCCGAGTTTGTATTGTCTCACAGCGACAGCCTCGAGGCCTCAGGCTTCGTGCAACACCTAAAGCTGCCGCACTACGTTGACTTTCAATCAGAACTTGAACTTGTTAGAAAGATGCGCACAGCACCACCTCAGGGTCAGGCGTCGACTGACGGCTTGGAGGACGACCATGCTTAAGACCAACAATACCTCCGAAAAAACGACTGAGACGATCGCGTCTCACGAAAATCAAGCCGTTGATCAGCATTTTAATTTTGCTTATCTCGACGAACGCACAAAACGCATGATTCGACGGGCAATTTTAAAGGCGGTTGCAATCCCAGGTTATCAAGTGCCCTTTGGTTCTCGCGAAATGCCGCTGCCCTACGGTTGGGGCACCGGCGGCATTCAAGTGACCGCCTCAGTCATTGGGCCGCGTGATGTGCTTAAAGTGATCGATCAAGGGTCAGATGACACCGTCAACGCCGTCAATATTCGTCGCTTTTTTCAACGCACCACCAATGTTGAGATTACGACACAAACCCAAGCCGCGACTCTGATCCAGACCCGTCACCGCATTCCTGAAATGCCGCTCACAGAAGATCAAATCATCATTTATCAAGTTCCGGTGCCCGAACCAATGCAGCGCCTAGAGCCGCGCGAGCGCGAGACGCGCAGCCTGCACGGTTTGGCCGAATATGGCCTGATGCACGTCAAACTCTATGAAGATATTGCTCGCTACGGGCACATCGCTACAACCTATGACTATCCCGTACTGGTGAATAACCGCTATGTCATGGCACCCTCGCCCATTCCAAAATTTGACAACCCAAAAATGCATATGAACCCCGCGCTTCAATTGTTTGGCGCAGGACGCGAAAAGCGTATCTATGCAGTCCCCCCCTATACGTCTGTTGAAAGCCTAGGTTTTGAAGATTATCCCTTTGAGATTCAGCGTTGGGATGCCCCCTGTGAATTATGCGGCTCACGAGACAGCTTTCTGGATGAAGTCATCACGGACGATCAAGGCGGTCGGATATTTGTCTGCTCGGACTCTGACTACTGCGAGACCGAGCAAAGCAAGCTCACGCCCTCAGTTGTCGCCACGGCGCCGTCAATTTCAAAGGATGACTAACGCGATGCCCGTCGACACACAATCACCCATTTTGCGGGTGACCGGTCTGAACAAAAGCTATGGCGATCGAGCTGCTCTTATCGACGCAAGCTTTGAACTATGGTCCGGCGAGGTGCTTGCCATTGTTGGTGAATCTGGTTCAGGAAAAACCACCCTGCTCAACGCCTTGGCTGCGCGTGACACACCCGACTCAGGGTCGGTTGAGTTTCAAATCAAAGATGGCAGTCTCACCGACATCTTCAAAATGACCGAGGCGCAACGTCGCCTGCTCGCACGCACCGACTGGGGCTTTGTTCACCAAAACTCAGCGGATGGCTTGCGCATGGAAGTCTCAGCGGGTGCCAATGTGGGCGAGCGCCTGATGGCGCTGGGCCAGCGTCACTACGGACAACTGCGTGCGACAGCCTGTGACTGGCTTGCGCGCGTAGAGATTGACCCTGCGCGAGTCGATGACTTGCCGCGACATTTTTCGGGCGGTATGCGACAACGCCTGCAGATTGCGCGCAACTTAGTCACCCAACCCCGACTCGTGTTCATGGATGAACCGACCTCAGGGCTAGACGTATCGGTACAGGCAAAACTACTCGACCTCTTGCGTCAGTTGACTCAGCATTTAGGATTAGCTTCGATCATTGTGACGCATGATCTGGCCGTCGCTCGTTTGCTAGCGCACCGCATGATTGTGATGCGCCGCGGCCGGATTGTCGAAACTGGTTTAACGGATCAGGTGCTTGACGATCCGCAACACCCTTACACCCAACTCTTAGTGTCGTCGGTGCTGCAACCATGATTACACCCGTATTACGCCTCACAAGTGTGAGTAAGCAATTTACGCTGCACCATCAAAACGGACTCACACTACCCGTTTTGAACGATGTTAATTTTGAAGTCGCTGCTGGCGAGTGCGTCGTCTTGGACGGCGCCTCAGGGATGGGGAAAAGCACCCTTCTTAAATTGATTTATGCGAACTATCGCGTCAGCACTGGGTCGATTCAATACATAGGCAGAGATGGCGAGCCTCTTGAGTTGACGACGGCGACTGCGCGTGAATTGATCGCCGTTCGTCGCCACCACATTGGCTACGTGAGTCAGTTTTTACGCGTGATCCCAAGAATTTCAACGCTTGATCTCGTCGCTGAGCCCCTGCTATCAGAGCTTGGTTACGACGAGCAAGCCGTCAAGCAGGCACGCACATTGGCAAGCGACTGGCTGACACGCTTACGGATTCCCGAGCGGCTGTGGGGGCTAGCACCTGCCACGTTTTCGGGTGGTGAACAGCAACGGGTCAATATCGCTCGCAGCATGATCAAGCCTCGCTCGCTACTTCTGCTCGATGAACCTACAGCATCGCTTGACCCGCAGAACACTCAAACAGTGGTGTCCCTCATTCATGAAGCGATTGCAGCAGGGGCTGCTGCAGTCGGAATCTTTCACGATCAGGCCGTTGGCAACCAACTTGCTACCCGCCGTATCGATATGACCAATTTTCGGAGCATCACATGCGCGGCTCAGTAGTGATCAAAAACGCTCGACTGATTATGAATCACGAAGTCATTCAGGGCTCTCTCTCAGTGGTCAATGGTCGTATCGATTCGATTGACACGGGTGGCAGCTCGGCGGTTGATGCCATCGACTTTGAGGGTGATTTCTTGATGCCCGGAATGGTTGAGATTCACACCGATAACTTTGAACGACACTTAATGCCGCGTCCCAAGGTGATGTGGGCCGAGCGGCCCGCCTTGATGGCCCATGATGCCGAGATCGCCTGTGCGGGCATCACCACCGTCTTTGACGCGCTAGGGGTAGGCGAAGCCGATACAGAGAGTGTTCGTGGTCAAACGTGGGGGGCAGTGCTGTTGGCGCTTGACCAATACACCAAAGACAATCTGCTGCGTGCCGATCATTACCTTCACGTGCGCTGTGAACTCCCGGCACCCAATACCATTGAACTGTTTGAACCATTTAACGGGCACCCACGTCTTAAGCTGATCTCTTTGATGGATCACACCCCGGGTCAGCGTCAGTGGGAGGATATTGAGCAAGCGCGTGTGTACTTCACAGGAAAAAAAGGCTGGAGCCACGACAAGTTCTTGGATAAGGTCAGTAATGCTGCCATGCTGCAGACTCAGTTTAGCGCCCCGCACCGACAATACTTTGTCGACTATTCAAAAGAGGCGGGCATTCACCTAGCCAGCCATGACGACACCACCGAGGCGCATGTTGAGCAAGCGTTCGCTGAAGGCGCCAGCATGTCAGAATTTCCCACGACAGTGGCGGCTGCGCGTTACGCAAAAAAACTAGGCTTACTGACAGTGATGGGCGGGCCAAACGTGGTGCGTGGCGGATCACACTCTGGCAATGTCTCTGCCACTGAATTGGCTAAGTTGGGCTTGCTCGACGTACTGTCTTCTGATTATGTTCCGGGTAGTCTGCTGAGTGCCGTGACACGCTTAGTTCACGAAGGTGTGATGACTTTGCCAGACGCGATTGCCACAGTGACACGACATCCCGCGCAAGCCACTGGCTTAACCGATCGCGGAGCACTGGAAATTGGCCTGAGAGCCGATCTTGTACGCATGCGCATGCATGAAATCGCGGGGCAATCAAGCCATGCCTTCGCACGATCAGTCTGGCGCGAAGGCTGTCAGGTCGTTTGACCCGAGATACGACCGACGATGGATTTCAACATTCACACAACTGTCAAGTCGTTGTCATCTCAGTTCGACATACTGAGCAGATGGTTTTGATGGATAGACTGACTGTATGACAGCAGCACTCCGTATGACGATGCTGTCTGCGCGCATTCGCCGCGCACTTGTTTAAAAAAGGTTTGAAATGGCTTTGACTTTAGGTGATATCACCCAACTACTAACCGTAGAAGGTGAAAATCAGTATGGCGGCGAAGCGGTCAGCCAACTTGAGCACGCGCTTCAGTGCGCAGCCCTGGCCGAGCAAGCAAACGAGACAGCGCACACAATCACCGCGGCGCTATTGCACGATATCGGACATTTATTAGCTAAGACTGGCCGCCTGAAAGAGAGTGCAAGCGTCGAGAGCGGTGACGACCTGCATCAATATGTTGCCTTACCTTTTTTGCGCGGCTTGTTTTCGAGCGCAGTGCTTGAGCCAATACGCTTGCATGTCGACGCTAAGCGCTACCTTTGCGCGACAGACCAGTCTTACTGGAGCACGCTCTCGACGGCCTCTAAACAGAGCCTTATTGTGCAAGGTGGTATCTATACCCCTGCTCAAGCAGCAGAGTTTGAAGCCCAATCGTTTGCGCAAGAAGCTGTACGGCTGCGCCGCTACGACGATTTGGCCAAAGTCCCTGCCGCAGTCACGCCAACCTTACCTCATTTTTTGAAAATTATGCATAGCGTCGCACTTTAACAGCGTGTCGCTCTTTCATTCGACAATCACACAGGATTCACATGCAGCTGCTTCACTCTAAACGTTGGTTCATGAAACTCACAGCACTCACGCTTTGTGCGTTGGCACATCCAAGCGTTTTTGCACAACCTACGGATACCCGCCCAGTCGTGCGCGTGGCCGTACAACAGTTACTGACAAGTGGTGCTCTGGATCCATTACGCGAGCAAAGCAACGTTGGCACGCGCATGTTGCCCATGATTTATGCCGGTTTGATTCAGCTGGATACCGTTGGAGACCTTTCGCCACGGCCGTCACTTGCTGAATCGTGGAAGCGCATTGACGCCAAGACTGTTGAGTTCAAGTTGCGTCCTGGTGTTAAGTTTCATAACGGCGATGAGGTGACCGCTGAAGATGTTGCTTTTAGCTTTGGTTCAGAACGCATGTTCGGCGCCTCTGCGCCCCGTCAAGCCAATCAAGACAGCAAAACAATTGCAGTAGACATTGGTCGCAAGACTACGAATTCAACACCCGGCAGTATGGAAGTCCCTCCGCCCGAGATTACTGCGATCGCGCGCAACTTATGGCCCTCGTTGCAAAGCGTCGAGATCGTTGATCGCTACACCGTACGCTTGATCAACGCTGTGCCAGACCTGACCCTTGAGGGGCGTATCGCGCGCTTGGGCTCTGAGATTGTTTCAAAGAAAGCTTATATGGCCTCGAAAGACTGGGCGAGTTGGGCTCAGGCGCCAGTGAGCGCAGGCCCCTTCAAAGTTAAAGAAATGAAAATGGATCAGTATCTGGTCTTGAGTGCGAACGATGACTATTTTGGCGGCAAACCGCTGGTCAAAGAAATTCGCTACATGGTGGTACCTGAGGTGTCTTCGCGCATCAATGGTTTGCTTTCTGGCCAATATGACTTCATTACTGATATTCCACCGGATCAGTTTAAAACGATTCAAGGTAACGCCAAGTTTGAGGTGGTTGGCGGGACAGTTCTTAATCACCGACTGATTACGTTTGACAAGAATCATCCCGTTCTTGCAAATCCAAAGATACGGCAAGCGATGACGCACGCCATTGATCGCGATGCGATCGTCGCGGCAATCTGGGGTGGTCACACGCGCGTACCCGCCGGACTGCAGTTCGAGTTCTATGGCGACATGTTTGTGAAAGGCTGGACGGTACCGAAATACGATGTCGCGCTCGCAAAGAAGCTACTTGCCGAGGCAGGCTACAAGGGTGAAGTGATTCACTTCAGGGGCTTGAACAATTACTACACCAATCAAACACAAACCGATCAAATCATGCTCGAGATGTGGCGTTCTGCTGGCCTGAATGTTCAGATGTCGATGAAAGAAAATTGGGCACAAATTTTTGAGAAAGGCCCCACTCGTGGTGTTCGAGGTTGGTCGAACTCTGCGCCGTTTAGTGACCCGGTGAGCTCACTCGTGAACCAGCACGGGCCTAATGGCCAGCAACAACAAACGGGCGAATGGACAAACGTTGAGTTCAATAAATTGTCTGACACACTTGCGACTTCAGTTGACCCTGTCGAACGGCAACAAACCTTCAAGCGAATGCTAGAGATTGCCGAGCGCGAAGACCCCGCCTACACAGTTTTGCATCAAAGTGCTGTGTTTTATGCTAAACGTAAAGACTTTGCCTGGAAGCCTTCTAAGACCTTTGTCATGGATTTTCGTGACACGAATCTCACTCCTCCGAAGCAATGACCTTAACTGCAACGAATCCTAGCCCGCTACTGACGATTAGTGAGTTGCGTATTGCGTTTGACCAACGCGGACACACCTCAGAGGTGTTGCATGGTGTCGACTTGGATATCGTTCGGGGCGAATCGATTGGATTGGTGGGTGAATCGGGTTGCGGCAAGAGCGTCACTTGGCTAGGCGTGCTCGGCTTACTGGGTAAACACACTCGCGTAACAGGCTCAGTCAAATTCCAAGGGCGCGAGTTACTTGGCTTGTCGGATACAGACTTATCTCAAATCCGCGGCCGCAAGATCGCGATGATATTTCAAGACCCAAGCTCATCTCTGAACCCTGCGCAGCGCGTTGGTGCACAAATCGCAGAAAGCTTGGCGCTGCATCGAGACCTGGGGGGGGCCCAAGCAAAAGCAGAGGTACTGGCATTGCTGGACCACGTTGAAATCCCAGACGCAAAAAGACGCATGAACGCCTACCCGCATGAACTGTCGGGTGGAATGAATCAACGCGTCATGATTGCGATGGCCTTGGCCGGACAACCCGATTTACTCATCGCCGATGAGCCCACCACCGCCCTGGATGCAACGGTACAAGCGCAAATTTTGCTGTTGCTCGACACAGTGCGGCGGGACACGGGTATGGCTCTGGTGACGATCTCACACGACCTAGGCGTGATCTCAGAGATCAGCGACCGCGTACTAGTCATGTATGCGGGAGCCATTGTTGAAAGCGCGCCAAGCCAAACATTATTTACCGACGCCCAACATCCGTATAGCCTTGGTCTTTTAGCAGCCATGCCCGAATTGAATGCCGAGGTTCACCGTCTGACAACGATACGCGGCAGTATCCCGCAGGCGGGGCAACTGATACAAGGTTGTCGCTTTGAGGCTCGGTGCGATTTTGCTCAAGACAATTGTCGTCAGAGTTCGCCCACCTTAAAGACGATCGCGGTTGGGCATGCTTTAGCCTGCACGAGAAAATTAGCCGCATGACAGCACTGTTGAGCGTTAACAATTTACAGCGGCACTTCTCTGTTGAAGGCAATAAAGAATGGCTATCTGGTAAAAAAATCTTACGAGCGGTTGATGGCGTCACGTTAAGTGTGCAACGAGGTCAAACACTGGGCATCGTTGGTGAATCAGGTTGCGGCAAATCAACGATGGCCAAGTTGGTGCTTGGCTTGATCCCGGCGACTGCGGGCACCGTTGAGTTTGATGGTAAGCCCGTTACCGCGAAACGTGATCAAGCGTGGCGAGCCGCCCGTCGTCATATGCAAATGGTGTATCAAGACCCGCTTAGCGCACTCGATCGCCGTCTGACTGCTCTTGCGCAGGTCACTGAGCCCTTGAATATTCACGACAAACACGGTGAGACTGACCCTACCCTTGCCGCACAAAGCATGATGCGCGCCGTCGGTCTGACCGATAACTTGTTTCAACGCTACCCCCATGAGTTATCGGGTGGGCAACGTCAGCGCGTCGTCTTAGCACGCGCCTTGGTACTTAAACCCAGCCTGCTTGTCTGCGACGAACCCATTTCTGCGCTTGACGTTTCAGTGCAGGCACAGGTGATTAACCTATTGACTGATTTGCGCCAGCAGATGAATCTCACCATGTTATTCATCAGTCATGATTTGCGTGTCGTGCGTCACATCTGCGACGAAGTTGCCGTCATGTATTTGGGTCGCATTATCGAACAAGGCTCTGCAAAACATGTGTTGTCTCACCCAGCGCACCCTTATACCCGAGCTCTGATATCAGCGGTGTCGACGCCGGGTGCCAAGCATGCAACCCTTAATGCTGGCCGCATTATCCTAAAAGGTGAGCCACCCAATCCGGTTGATGTTCCAACCGGTTGTAGCTTTCATCCGCGCTGTGCCCTCGCGACCGCACATTGCAAAACGAATGCACCCGTTACGACCCGGATTGGCGAAGCGCATACCGTGAGTTGCCATCTTCACACCATGATTCATCATGGTTCAGGTAGCTAGACATGGGTCGATACATGTTGTCTCGCAGTCTGCGTGCGTTGCTGACCATTTTCTTGGTAGTAGGTTTTGCTTTCACGATCTTGCGCTTATCGGGCGACCCCGCCATGATGATCCTATCGGCCGATGCACCTCCAGAAGCCATTGCGGCTTTTCGCGAGAACTGGGGTCTTGACGCACCTCTTTGGCAGCAGTTTTGGGGTTACTTACTGAATATCATTCACGGTAACTTCGGCGTTTCAATGCGTGATGGCAGCCCAGCAATGAGACTGGTGCTTGAGTCGATTCCGGCAACGCTAGCGCTCGCGCTGCCGGCCTTTGCTCTGAACCTGTTGATTGGAATACCCGCCGGCATTTTTGCTGCGTTACACCGCAACTCGTGGGTCGATCGTCTTGTCATGAGTTTTTCTGTCGCGGGCCACACCTTGCCAAGCTTCGTTCTCGGTCTTTTACTGGTACTCGTTTTTGCAGTCAGTCTAGGTTGGTTACCCAGCGGAGGGTATAGCGGGTTTGAGCACGCCGTCTTGCCAGTTCTGACGTTGACGGTGGGTGGCGCCGCGGTATTGGCACGTTACACACGATCGTCAATGTTAGAAGTGTTGGGGCAACCCTATATTCGTGCTGCTTCAGCAAAGGGTCTGCGCTGGTCTCAAGTAGTGACTCGCCATGCTTTGCCCAATGCAGCCTTACCAATCGTCACCATCGCTGGCCTCATGTTTGGGGGTCTGATCGCAGGCGCTGTGGTGGTAGAAAGCGTATTTTCTTGGCCCGGGGTCGGTCGATTGACTGTTTCTGCAGTGGGCAATCGTGACTTGGCTGTAGTCCAGGCTGCCTTGCTATTGATTACGGTCAGTATGGTCGCAACCAACCTAGTCGTCGACGCCATCTACTGCTTGTTCGATCCACGCTTGCGAGCCAGCTCTGGGGCAAATCATTAAGTCAATACAGAAATGAACACTACCGAGAAATTGCCCGCTATGGCTATCGTTGCACCCTCACTTCCTACACTCTCACGTCGATATTTTTGGCAAGAATACCCGCCGCTGGTTGTCTTGTCGATCGCTTGGATTCTTGGGATTTTCATCGTCGCAGCGCTGGCTGATCTCATTGCCCCTTACACCTACACGGCGCTTGATCTCAAGGCTCGTCTGCAACCACCTGTTGGCTTTGGCGGCTCGGCTCGACATTTGCTCGGCACAGATGAGCTCGGACGCGATGTTCTTTCGCGGCTACTGACCTCAGTGCAGGTCAGTCTGTTGATCGCTTTTGCCAGCACCTTGCTTTCTGCTGCAATCGGCCTGATCTTAGGGTTTCTAGCGGCACACTTTAAAGGCTGGATTGAACAGATTGTTCTCACGTTGATTGATTTTCAAGCATCAATACCTTTCATGATCATTGCGTTGGCGGTGTTGGCCTTTTTTGGCAACACACTGGTGCTCTTTATTTGTTTGATGGGCTGCCATGGCTGGGAGCGCAGCGCTCGCATCACGCGCAGCTTAACGATCGCAGCGAATGAACAAGGCTATGCCAATGCAGTCCATGCGCTGGGCGCCAGTTCTTGGCGCGTCTACTTTCGCCATATTCTGCCTAATATCGCGAGCACGCTCATCGTCAGCATGACACTGACCTTTCCTGAAGTGATTTTGCTTGAATCAGGCCTGTCTTTCTTGGGCTTGGGGGTACAACCCCCGCTCACCAGCCTAGGCAATATGGTCGGCTATGGTCGTGAGTATTTACAAACTGCCCCTTGGATTTTGCTCGCTCCGAGCTGCGTCATCGTCTTGACTACCTTCTCGATTAGCCTCACCGGCGACTGGTTGCGTGACAGGCTAGATCCAACGCTGCGTTAACTTTTTTTTACGGATCCATCTTATGACAGCCAAACAAAAAAATGTCTTATTAATTGTGGTCGACCAGTGGCGTGGCGACACGCTCAAACAACTTGGTCACCCAGTCATTCAAACCCCAAACATCGAAGCCTTGGCCAGCGAAGGCGTCACCTTCGCCAAGCATTACACGCAAGCCGTACCCTGCGGCCCTGGTCGCGCCTCAATGCTGACCGGTCTGTATATGATGACCCACCGTGCGGTACAGAATACGATTCCGCTCGATGCACGTCACACCAATATCGCAAAAGAGGTGCGCAAGGCCGGCTATCAACCCGCCTTAGTTGGTTACACCACCACGACACCTGATCCCCGTGAAACAGCCGCCGAAGACCCGCGCTTTAAAGTGTTAGGGGCAGATATGGAGGGCTGGCACCCCGTCGGCTCGTGGGGCCTGGATAAAGAGGCCTACTTTGCCTGGCTGGCCTCGCAAGGCTTCGCCATGCCAAAAAAACCTAACGACATTTGGTTGCCGCAGAATCTTACCGAAGCGGATATTGGCGCAACGGCCAAACCAAGTATGGTCCCCGCACATTTATCCGACACGACGTGGTTCACCGACCGTGCGCTCGAATACCTACAGGGCACTGAAAATAAGCCTTGGTTCTTACATCTTGGCTACTACCGCCCTCACCCGCCTTTTTGCGCTGCGGCACCCTACCACGAGATGTACGACCCGAAAGACTGCCCGCCGCCGCTTCGCGCCTCAAGCAAAGACCTTGAAGCGTCGCAGCATCCACTCTTGGCGTATTACCTTCAATCCATTGAGCGTCGTCGCTTCTTTGAAAATGGCCAAGGGCTTGGCGCAGACATGCAAGAGGCCGAAGTGCGTCAAATGCGGGCCACTTACTACGGCTTAATGTCTGAGGTTGATCATCACATCGGACGTGTCTTTGACTACCTAAAGAAAACAGACCAGTGGGACAACACTCTAATCATCTTCACAAGCGATCATGGCGAACAATTGGGTGATCACCATTTGTTGGGTAAGATTGGCTACTTCGATCAGAGCTTTCATATCCCAATGATTGTTCGCGACCCGAACCCTGAGGCGGATGCCACGCGCGGCAATATTGTTCGGCACTTTACCGAAACAATTGACACCATGCCCACGATCTTGAACTGGCTCGAGCGGCCAACACCGAGAACGTGCGACGGGCACTCGCTATTGCCATTCGTACAAACTGGAATCGCGCCCGGCGGCTGGCGCACTGAAGTGCATTATGAGTATGATTTTAGAAATATCTACTATTCAAAGCCCGAAGATTTCTTAGGCTTATCAATGGATCAGTGTGCACTTTCAGTGATTCAAAACGATCAGTATAAGTATGTACATTTTGCAGCTTTACCACCACTGTTCTTTGATCTGACAAAAGATCCGTCACAATTGCATAATGTTGCGCAAGATCCGAGCTACACCCTTGAGCTGTTAAAGATGACACAAAAAATGCTTGACTGGAAGCTATCACATGCCGACCGTACCTTGACCGGCTATGCGGCATCACCAGCTGGCTTGGTCTCTCGGCTATGAAAACAGCCAAAGACTATATCCACAGCTCTACAGCCGTCGTCTTTGATCTGGATGGCACGTTGATGCATACCGAGCCAGATATTCGACGAGCCACCAATCAAGCGTTGCTGGATTGCGGTTTTCAAACACTTGCCCCCGAGCAAGTGATTCCAAACTTATATGGCCCGCTACCTGACATCTTGGCCTCTGTGATGCAGGTCGTGCAGGCCCCCGCCGTCGCTGCTGAGGACATTCAACAGGCGTACTTGACGCACTACGCGCGTCAAGCGCACGACCATTCAGTGCTGTATCCAGGCGTCTTGGCCTTGCTCGATCAACTGCTGTCGCAAGGACATCAGTTAGCCGTATGCACCAATAAGATTGAAAGGTCAGCTAAGCAGGCGCTTGAACGCCACGGCTTGTCGACCTACTTTACTGTTGTCACGGGTGGCGATACCACTGCGCATCCCAAGCCTCATGCATTGCCCCTGCTCACCACAATTACTGCGCTGAAAGTCACTGCCACCGACTGTTTGTTGGTTGGTGATACCCACGTTGATGCCCTGTGTGCAAGCAACTGCGGTATCCCTTTTGTCTTTCATCGAAGTGGTTATGGCGATGACTCGGTGCAACAGTATCCAATAGCAGCGAGCTTTTTCGACTATGCAGAGACTTGTCTGTAGCCCTAGCGCTGCGCTTGGGGCATGCCTGCCGTCTTCGACTGCGCAGACACCACAATTGCGGCGGGATCCTCATTTGCAATTAAGGATCTAAAAATCCCTTCTGTGCGTGCAATCACTGAACTCCAATCCCGATCCACTGCAGTCTGTCGCGCAGCGACTCGGACTTGAGTTCGCAGCGCAGTGTCTTCGACGATTTGCCGAGCGGCCTCGAATAGCTGCGCCTCTTGGTTTGGTGCCAGCACCATTCCGTTGCGCTTGTGCTCGATTAACTGGCCGGCTGCCGCGTGATCGTACGCCACCACGGCTAAGCCGCTTGCCATAGCCTCAATCGTCACGTTGCCAAAAGTCTCGGTCAGACTCGGAAAAATAAACAAATCTGCACTGGCGTAGTGTTTCGCCAAATCCTGGCCTGTGCGCGTACCCGCAAAGATCGCCTCTGGGATACTGCGCTCGAGCGCTTGACGCATCGGCCCATCACCAACAATCACCAGCTTAACCGGCAAACCACGGGCTTGCAGCGACTTGAAACAACGTACGACGGTATCAAGATTTTTCTCGACAGCCAGGCGCCCTACCGATAGCAGGACTTGCGTCTCTGCCGTCGCCCCCCAGCTTTGACGTAGTTGTTCATTGCGCTTAGCGGGAGAAAAGTTTTCTGTATCGACACCGCGCGGCACTACCATCAGTCGATCAAAGCCAATCTTCGAAAGCTCTGCCATCAAGCCCTGCGTCGGCACCATCGTGCAGTGCGTGGCATTATGAAATTTTCGCATGTAGGCCACAATCGCACCCTTGAGCCAGCCAAACCCATAGAATTGGCTGTAGGCATGAAAATTGGTTCTGAAATCTGAACTGGTCGGTATTTTGAGCTTACGTGCGGCACGCGAGGCCGACCAACCTAAGGGCCCCTCTGTGGCAATGTGCACGAGATCGGGGCGCTGCTTGAGCCATAATTTTTGCAATGCACCCTGCGCCGGCAAACCCATGCGCAGCTGCTTGTACATCGGGATCGGTGCACCGCGCACCAATACCTCTTGATAGCGTGAATCTGTGGCCGCCTCGGTGTCGCTGTGATGCCGTGGCCTGACCAACATCAATTCGTGTCCGCGAGCACGCAACCCTTCTACTATTTTTGAAACAGTATGTGCCACCCCGTTGATATCCGGAGGATAGGTTTCAGTCACCAACGCTATTCTGAGGCTCGGCTTGTCGGGATAAATTCGATCGACTTGAATGGGCGCGTATTCTGTCATCTGAGCTCTTTATCACTGAAGTTAGAATGACTGTAATCAATTCATATAACCGTTCGATGACAGCGAGCCCCTGAAAATAAACTGCAACACGAATGTCATCAAAAATTCATCTTTTGACCCAAGGCTTCTGAAATAATCTTACCTGAGGAGTCGCGCATCATCCATTCGATTTGCGACACAGATAACACAAAGGATCACGATGAAAGAATTGCTAAACACATTAAGAATACAGCGCTGGGATGATCATCGGTATTATCACCACAGTCGCATTAATCAAAGCCTGCACTTGGTCAGCGCCTTATCGTTTCTCGTGTCTTATGTGTTGCTCTTCATTAACCCAGTCGCAGCCTCGTTGGTTGCTTGGTTAGTGGCGATGACAACACGCCAATCCGGCCATTTCTTTTTTGAGCCAAAGGGCTACGATCACGTCAATCAAGCGACCCACGAGCACAAAGAAGAAATCAAGGTTGGCTACAACTTACATCGTAAGATTATATTGCTGTCGATTTGGGCCGCGATCCCTGTGTTGGCTTACTTGCAGCCCTCACTCATCACCTGGGCTGTGCCTGAGGCTTACGAAGATACGACTATTCGTATCGTCGGTATGACTTGGCTCTTTTTAGGCGTTGCAGGTATGTTATTCAGAGTCGCTCAGCTATGCATTAAAGACAGTTTCAAAGCCGCATTTGCTTGGGCTTTGAAAATTTTGACCGACCCGTTTCATGACGTCATGCTCTACCGCCGCTCACCCATTTATTTGATGCGTGGTGAGTTGATTGATCCCATGCCACATATTCAATCACATTGAGCAGAGTCATGGGCGACTTCAGTCGCGCTGAACAGAGTGAATCAGAGACCTCAATCACCCTGAACAGATTCTACCAGAGACTTCAATTCTTAAGCGATAGAAGTCTCTGAATGCGATCATACTTTACGATGCGATCATACCTTACGAGAAGTCTCTGAATGCGAACACTACCGCGCGAGAAGTCTCTAAATGTAACCGCTGCCCTGCTAGAACTCACTTAATGCCATCACGACTGTGCTAGAAATCTCTGATTACCTTCAACCAGCAGGCCCTCACAGCTTAGTCTGCTGCACCATCTCTATCAACATACGGCGTCGAATTTGTTTGTTTGTCTGCCCTTGCGGCGTCCACCACCAAGCGCCTGCAGCCATCTGATGACCAGCACGTACGAAACGTTGGCAGAAATCATCAAAATCCGCATCGGTAAAGTTCAGACTAAAAATCAGTCTTCCCGTACCGACCCAACTCAAGGCAATACCCTCGCGACGCAAGTAGAACTGCAACAACCAGTTGAAGCGGCTTGGTACGTCGTACAGCACAGTCCACACCGTCGACATGGCCTCGACACGCAGTGGCAGCCCTTCACGCTTGAGCAGGTCGTTCAGTTGGGTCTTGCGTGTATTCCAGGTTGTTTCAAGCTCTGCATACAGCTTTTGAACTGCCGGCGTGTCTTGGCGATGCAAGAACACATTCATGGCACCCATCACATAGGGATGCGCATTGAAGGTGCCCCGGGCAAAGCAGATATCGGCTGGGTGCTCGGCATAGAAACGTGTCATCAGATTTTTCTTGCCGCACAGAATGCCAATTGGCAAACCGCCGCCCAGTGTTTTACCGTAGGTGACCATGTCAGCCTCAAGACCGAAGTATTCTTGAGCACCACCTGGGGCAAGCCTAAAGCCCAAAAAGACTTCATCCAAAATAAAGATGATGCCTCGCTCGGCGCA
>JAIPCU010000051.1 GCA_021738045.1 Candidatus Methylopumilus sp.
TTGACTTGTGCGCCCTGAACCTGTCTCGTTGTGCCTGGCGCATCTGCGACTTCACCAAAATTGACATCGCGGGTGAGCGTACGCAGCAACGACGTTTTACCTGTGTTGGTGTGTCCCACGACAGCAATCTGCAGGGCACTTAAGTGATTAGTCATCTGAGCGCCCCAACCATTCTGAAACGGGGGCAAGCAAGGGGGTGACTAAGACCTCGACCTCGAGCGCGGTATGCAGTTGATTTTTCCAAACTGGGATACGTCCGTCGGCTCCGTCAGGCCCGTCGGCTCCGCCAGCAGGTTGTAGCCAAACGAGCGTCTTGCTCGCATAAGACGCCAATTCAGCAATCAAACGCAGGGTCCCTCTATCTGGCGTGTGTCGCGCATCGCAGGCGATCACCAGGCGTCGAGGATTGAGCTGCGCCACTTGGCCCAGAGCCATGTTTCGAGTGTCGCGCGAGTCAATCATGACGGTGTGAACAATGGCGCGACCTAACTCCAAGGGAGGCCACTCGCCCTCTAGTTCAATGCCAGTGATCACGGCATACGTCGCACTGTTAGCGCCTTTGTCTCGGGGCGGATAACGAGGCGTTATCTGTGGCGGCACCAGTCCCTCAGGTGGTAACGCTGCTGGCCACATCTTTGCAGCCAAGGCCTGATAATAGGGAGAATGTAATTGTGGTTGCGTGCGCGGCCAAGCGCGCGCCACCAGCGCCAGGCTAGCGAGTAATAACAAGGCCCTGGGCAGGACTCCGTAGCAGACCAAAGCACCCGTCAGCCAACTCGCCCAAAGCGCCTGCGCCTGCTCTGAATTTCTTGATAAGTGACCACTTGCACGAACCGTTTCGCTGTCGGGTATCGCGAAACCAAACCATTGTGGTACGGCGCCCACGAACTGCGTGAAGGCGACAAAGCTGTCGGCCGACAAGAGCGTGGTCTCCCAGGCAAAACTAAAGTGTCGCATCGACAACGTAAAGTAAAGCACCGCCAGCATTGCCAAGCTCGCCACGAGCCACGAGGCATGCGTCACACCGCTGAGTACCCAGCGCAACCCACCCGCTTGCTGCCAAAGTGACCACCAGGCTTGCCCAGCCAATCCGACCTCAGGCCCAGTTGCAAGTTTGCGAACCAACCATTGCCAACTCTGTGCAAGCCAACCGCCCGAGCCAATCCCGACGATCAGAGTCACGAGCCATACAACCAGACTAAAGAGATTGACACCCAGCAACACAACGAGTGCCGACACCACATTCACCGGCTGAAGCCCAGCACCCAGCGCCGCTAAGGCTGCGCTCCCCCCCACCAGTGCGGCAATCACCAACAATCCAATGAGGGCAATCCAAAGGCCAGACTGCACACGACCAAGCGCCAGCGCAACCCCCGACGTTTCTCCGAGTAAATTGGCGCGTGCAACGATTTGCCGGGCTGCAGTGGGTTCGCACGCCGCACGCAAACGGGCAGCCCGATCGTCGAGCTGCCCCCATTGCGTCTCTTTCAGACGAAGCGCCTCACACAGCCAAGATTCTTTCAAGGCAATATGCTTCTGCACTAAGGTTGGATGCTTAAGATCGGGCATCAAGTTCGGCTAGTCAGGGAAAAGAAAAGGCTTGTTTTAATTGAAAGAAGTAGGCGATTTAACCGCGGCGTTCACTGAAGCGGGGCTCGTACGGATAAACCACAATCAGGAGTTTACGCGCAGTCAGGTTGTTGACTTGATTGATCTATATCAACCGCTGGTGGCGCCACAGGTGCTAACTTGAACGAACCACACGACTGCTGCGGTGATTTTAAGGAAGATAAACGAATCACACCACGCAAGGTGCAGGTTTACCGACCGATTTAGCCCTTTTGGGTGCGAGGGCGGCACATCGCGGTTTGACACAGAACGTCTTAACAGGAAAATAGCGATGCGTCTGCTGGTGGCCGAAGATGATGCACTGCTCGGTGAAGGAATCCAAGCGGCCTTTAAAATAGCAGGATACGCGGTGGACTGGGTGCAAGACGGGCAGCAGGCGCTGTTAGCGCTTGAGCACGAAAGCTATTGCGCCTGCGTGCTCGATTTAAGCTTGCCCAAACTTGATGGTCTGAGCCTGCTCAAGACTATCCGTCAACGAAAAAACGCCATCCCCGTTTTAATTCTGACCGCCCGCGACAGCCGCCAAGAAAAAATTGCGGGGCTTGATGCCGGCGCCGATGACTATCTCACCAAACCCTTTGATCTGCCTGAGCTTCAGGCAAGAATCCGTGCGTTGTTAAGACGCTCGGTGGCCTTAGGCTCGACCGAACTGACGTATGGCGCCGTCACGCTTGATGCCACTGCTCGACGCGTATTTTTAAATCAAAAACAGATCACGCTTTCATCCAAAGAATACGCCCTACTCTACGATTTACTCAGCCATCAAAATCATGTGCGAGCACGCGGCGATCTTGAACAGACCCTGTACGGCTGGGGAGAAGAGGTTGAGAGCAATGCGGTTGAGGTTCATATTCACCATCTACGCAAAAAACTAGGGGCTGATCTAATTCGGACTGTGCGCGGGATGGGTTACGTCGTGGGCTCTAAATGAGCGAGCAAACAAAGCTGACTATGCGCTCGCTTCGTCTGAACCTGGTTCTGACCCTCGCGTTTGCATTTGTGCTCGTGTGGCTGGCAGTTGGCTGGTTTGCTTACGACAAAGGCTTACACGAAGCAGACGAATTACTAGACGGCCAACTTGTGCTTTCAGCCCGTTTACTCGAAGGACAAATCAATCACGAAGAGCAAGAGCATCCAAGCGCCTTTAATCGGCCACAACCTTCTTCAAGCCAGATTGATTCGGCACAGGTCGTCGATCTAGACCCCTACGGCAGATTACCCTACGAACAAGAGTTGGCGTTTCAGATCTGGGCGCTCGACGGCATCTTAAAAATGCGATCAGCTAATGCTGAACAGATGCAAAAAGCGCCAGACATGGGCTTTAGCAACCAAGAGTTCAACGAACTGCTCTGGCGCAGTTACAGCAAAACAAGCCATGACAAACAATATCTGATCCAAGTCGCCCACCCACTCGATACGCGCAAAGAGATTGGGCTCGAGGTAGCGTTACGGGTTGCCTTTCCGGTCTTGCTCGCGTTCCCACTTTTAATTTTGTTGATGTACTGGGCCGTGACTTACTCTTTGCGACCCTTAAATACCATCGCCGATAACCTATCGCGACGTACGATGTTTGAACTCGACCCAGTGGTCACAGATAATGTCCCGCACGAAATTAAGCCAATCATTGCAGCCTTCAATTCAATGCTCGAACGGGTCAGGGTCAGCATCCAAAATGAACGCCAGTTCACCTCAAATGCGGCCCATGAATTACGCACTCCTTTAGCAGGCATTAAGCTACACGCCCAACTCGCCGAGACGACGGGTGACGACGCTGCGCGCCAGCGCTTCTTGGCGCTGGTGCTCAAAGGGACAGAGCGCGCCGAACGACTGATCGTGCAAATGCTCAAGCTCGCCCGTCTTGAACCGCAGCATAGCGACCCAACCGAGCGGGATCAGCCCGTCAGCATTCGTAATTTAATCTTACAAGTACACGATCTTGAAGCCTTTGCACTGCGCGCAAAATCTCAAACATTTAACGTGGATCTCCCCGCGCAAATCGGCGAGCTGTTGGGGCAAGAAGATTTATTGCTCGTGGCGCTGGCAAACTTGGTCAGTAACGCCTCGAGGTACAGCTCCAACAACACAACCATCACGTTAGGTGCCTGGCGTAATGACCAATCGTTGGGGCTATACGTTCAGGATCAAGGGCCGGGCATCCCTGAGCACGAGCTTGGTACGATCACACAGCGCTTTAAACGAGGCGCCGACCTGCAAGGTGAAGGAAGCGGCCTGGGCTTGGCCATCGTTGAGAAAATTGCCAGTCTGCATCAGGCACAACTCAGATTCATGAATTTACCTAACGCTGGGTTACGCGTTGAAATAGTCTGGCCCAACGCAGCTCGTGTGAAGTCTTAAGATTTCCCTAAGAAAGCATCGCTACAGTGACTACACATCCTGAGAAACATCGTGGATCACATTTATTTCGATAGCGATTTTTTACTTAGAGAGCTTAACCATGCGCAACAAAAAGATACACCTCGCAGTTTTTTTATGCCTGTTCCAGCTGAGCACCGCAAGTTACGCGGATCGACACGGCCACGAACAGGACGATGATCATGACGGCTACGAGCAAGAGGAGTGCCGCTCAAGCAGGGGCTCTTGCAACATCGCAGCAAGCGCACAATCGTCTTACTCAAGTTCGTCAAGATCGGGGTCGGGCTACGAGCAGAGCACTCGCGAAGGCTGTTCTGAGGACGGTGATGATTCACACGGGTCTAATCACCAAGAGTCTGATCGTAACTCGACTTGCGCGGCACCTATTCAAACAAGTGCGGCCCTGTCGTCGTCAGTCAATTCACGAGTCGCCGACTCATCATCCAGGTACGAAAGTTCGTATCTTGATGAGTCATCTAACGATGATCAGAGTTTTCACCCTGAGCGTTCTAACGACTGGGGTGGCGGTGGCGATTGATGAGCTGCACGCCTTGATATTTGCCCTGCCCTGACCCCTGCTAGCTTAAACAGCGATACGTTTGGGCGCCCGCTCTGGGTAGAGGCTTACTCAACGGCGTTGCTCAAGCCCCGTGTAAGTTTGCGTATTGTTTGTCCAAAAAATATCTTGCGAGGGTCATCTATACAGTTTAAAAAGAAAATAACCGACAAAGCTAAGTCTAATTCAACCTCGTCCTGAGGCATGTGAATGGCCTCTACCGCTCGCGAACCCAAAAAAGGCAAAGTTTAAATGACCATACCGTACTTTTTTTCACTAGCAGTTGGGCTAACGGCTTTCGCTTTATTGCTCTCTTTTTTCATTGCGTACGTGACGTTTCATCCCATTTGTCATGAAAAATTAGTCGACATGTTTGGTGGCCTCCAGAACATCAATGTGGGAAGCGTGATCTTTTTGTCGCTGAGCTTAGCTTTTGTATTTAGCGACGTCGCTCAGGTGCATTTGCGGGCGCGAGGCGCCATCATGGTCGAGGCTGACGCGATGCGCACACTTGGGCGAATCTCTTTAAACGTTGACCAGAAGGTCGGAGCCCCCTTGATGGCTGCTGTGCAACAGTACACCAGAGACGTCTTGAGCAAAGAGTGGCCTGAGATGCGTCGCATATCTGGCGCTTCGTTCAGTACAAACGAATCCTCCGCCCTCGGACCCTTAACTAGGATATCTGATATTGCCGCGAACCCCCAAAACCAGCAGCTTCTAGGAGGGACGATGACAGGCCAAGTTATGTCGCTGACGAATCGACTCAGAGAGCAACGTTTGGTCCGTGCCGAGGCCAGTCGTTATACGATCGGCTACCCTCGACTAGGGCTGGTTCTTTTTTTGTTAGCTGTGGCAGTCGCTGTCATAACATTGAGCGCAATTTCTAAACGCCCCATGCAAATTCTTGCAAACTTTACGCTGCTCTGGTTGGCGCTCATTTCGCTTTTAGTCGTCTACTCACAGCAAAACCCATTTGCGGCGTTGGATTTTGTAGCGCCTTTGCCCATTGAAGAGGCCCTGCAACGCTTGCTAGTCATGAAAAGGACAAGCTAGTGACGAGGTGCGCGAGCCGTGGCCGAAAACCATCACCCGCGCTAAACCAACAACGCCACAGCTTTAATCTGCGCCCAGAGCGACATACCTGGCGCAATCTTCAAACGTGCAACCGACGCGTGCGAGATCTTTGCGAGCAAGCGTTGCTCGGGTTGGTCACCTGAAGACAACTCAATCAAGGCCTGACCGCCCGCGCCGTCTCGTAGCGCAAGCACGGTGACGGGCAAAATATTCAACATACTGCTATCGGTATGGTGGCTTAGCGCCAAGCTCACATCGCGGGCATGAATGCGTACACGTAGACGATCGCCCGGCATGTGAGCAGGGCCATGTGCGTGTAGCTCGCCCATCGGGCTTTGCAGCGTCAGTAAACCGTGCGCATCGCGCTGCTGCACTGTCGCCTGCACCACCACGCCGGCATCGTCGCGCAAGGCAAGTGGTGCATCAGGATGATTCATCACCTCAAGAGCCGGGCCTGCCTGACGCACGCGCCCGCCTTTCATCAAGACTAGATAATCTGCGAGGCGCGACATCTCATCGACGGCATGGGTGACATACAAAAATGGGATAGTCGTGGTTTGCTTGAGACGCTCGAGCACACCCAAAATCTCGGAACGGCGCGCAGCATCGAGCGCGGCCAGAGGTTCGTCCAGCAAAAGAATGTCAGGCCGCGTGAGCAACGCTCGACCAAGCGCGACACGTTGGCGCTCGCCACCTGATAATTGACCAATTGCCCGTTGTAACAAGGGCGCTAAATCAAGTTGCTCAACACACTGGGCATACTCAGCCGCGGTACCACCTACCCGTTGCCAGCCGTAGCGCAGGTTTTGCTCGACCGACAAGTGCGGCAGTAGTGCCGAATGTTGAAACACGAAGCCAACGCGCCGTTGGTGCGCGGGCACAAACACGCCCGGCGCCTGCCAGGTTTGTTGCTTGATCCGGATGTGGCCCTTGACGTCAGGCTCAAGCCCGGCGATGGCACGCAAGATGGTGGTTTTGCCACCACCAGACGGGCCAAAAATGACTGTCGTACCTGCAGAGGGGAGCGTTAAATCAACAGATAAATCAAAGCCAGCCTCGCCTCCGCGCACGAGCTTCAGACTCAACTCAATACCGTGTGCGCCATCAGCACTCTCGACAGCACCTGCTTGCCGTTCAGGCGTAGCACCCGCCTGCTGCATGATTTGTGTCGACTGTTCGCTCATCGCGCCTCACCTTGCTGATGCGACAGACGTTGGCCGTACCATTGCATCAGGCACAGCACGACAAACGAAAAGATCAACAACCCACCGGCCAACCAATGTGCTTGCTCGTAGGCCATTGCTTCAACACGGTCGTAGAGCAGCACCGACAGCACGCGCGTTTCGCCTTCGATGTTACCCCCCACCATCAGAATCACGCCAAACTCACCAACCGTGTGCGCAAACCCCATCACCGTCGCCGTGATAAATGCTGGGCGACACAACGGGATCACAACAGTTTTAAAACGATCAAAAGGCGACGCGCGCAACGTTGCGGCAACATCCAAGATTGACGTATCTAAACTTGCGAAACCCGCTTGCAGGGGTTGCACCACAAACGGCAACGAATACAACACCGAGGCTAACAACAACCCCCAAAACGTAAATGCTAAAGAGCCCCAACCTATGGCGTGCGTCAACAGACCAAGGGGTCCCTCTGGGCCCAACATGACCAATAAATAAAATCCGAGCACGGTAGGCGGCAAGACCATCGGCAGCGCCACAATGGCAGAGAGCGGCGCCTTAAGGCGTGACCGCGTGCGGGCTAGCCACCAGGCAAGTGGCGTACCTAGCAGCAACAAAATCACCGTCGTGAGGGTTGCAAGCTTAAGAGTCACCCACAGGGCAGCCAAAATCGCCGTCATCGCGGTGCGTCGTAGAATTTAGTTATAGCCATGGCTTGCAATAATGCCTTGTGCGTCGGGCTGTTGCAAATACTGCATAAACGCCAGCGCAGCCTGGTTATGTTGACCGCGGGTCAATAACACCGCCGTTTGAACGATTGGCTGATGTAATGACTCAGGCACCAACCAACTGTGTTGGTAAAGTTTTTTTTGTTCGGGCGTTTCAAGTGCAAACGCACGCGGCAATAGGCCAGCGTCAGCATTACCGCTAAACACAAAATGAGCGGCCTGACCAATGTTCTCACCCATCACCAAGCGCGCCTGCACCTTGGGCAACAAACCTAACGCCTCGAGCGTTTGTTTTGCGGCGAGCCCGTAGGGTGCCAACTCAGGATTCGCAATTGCCAGTTTCTTAAACTGCGCCTGGCGCAGAAGCTGTTCGACCGAGGTGCTCGAACCGGGGGCTTGACTCACAAACACCAGACGGCCACGGGCGTAGTCAAACAAGGTGCCCTTGACTGCGAAGCCTTCTTTGACCAGGCGCTCGGGGGTCTGACGGTCGGCTGATAAAAACACATCGAAGGGGGCCGCCTGACGAATCTGGGCGTAAAACTTACCGGTTGAGGCAGCACTAATTGAAATTTTGTAGGGGGTTTGCTCTGAAAATTTAAGCACTAGTACTTGTGCGGTATTGACAAAATTGCTGGTAACCGCCAAGCGCGCCTCTTTAGCACTAGATGGCAGAGCACAAGTTAATAGAAATATAAATAAAATCAATGACTTACTAATTTTAAACCCCTAAGAACCGCTTCTAATCTACACCTTGCGACACGCATTTACCCAATGTGATCCGGGCACCTTCCAAACACTCTGTTGTTGGATAACCCGATTGTCCTCAGGGTCGCCATGCACCAAAGCCTAAATTAAGAGTACAGTAATTCTACGGACATATCTGCACGATTAACTGATACGCTTTCACACCATGACACAGACATCGGCACCCTTAATCGATCGCTTCGGAAGAAGCATTGAGTACCTGCGCCTGTCAGTGACTGATCGCTGTGACATGAAGTGCACCTATTGCCTGCCAAAAAGTTTCAAAGGCTACCAAGAACCAAAAAATTGGCTGACCTTTGACGAAATTGAGCGTGTCGTTGGTGCCTTTGCTCGCCTGGGCACCTCGCGAGTACGATTGACCGGCGGTGAACCACTTCTGCGCCGTAATCTGCCGCAACTGGCTGCGCGCATCAGTGCACTACCTGGCATTCGTGATTTATCGCTATCCACCAATGGCACCCAATTACCTAAATTTGCCGAGGCACTGCGTGCAGCGGGCGTGTCACGTTTAAACATCAGTCTGGATAGTCTGACGCGTGAGTGCGTCACCCAGATCACTGGTCGCGATTCGATTGACGATGTCATGGAAGGCCTCGCCGCTGCTGAAGCCGCAGGGTTTTCTCCGATCAAACTGAATATGGTCGTCATGCCTGGCGTCAACGAGCACGAAGTTGAAGCCATGACCGAGTTCTGTATCAATCGCGGTTTTATTTTGCGCTTGATCGAAACCATGCCCATGGGCAGTACCGGCTTGAAATCAAGCTACGCGCCGCTAGGGCCGATTCTTGATCGCTTACGCGAACGTTTTGACCTCATCCCTGAAATCAAAGAAATGGGCGGCGGGCCAGCACGTTATTGGCGCACCAAAGACGGTCGCGGTCAGATTGGTTTGATTACCCCTATTAGCCAGCACTTCTGTGCCACCTGTAATCGCGTTCGGCTGTCGGTGGATGGCACGCTTTACTTGTGCCTAGGCCAAGAAGAAAAACTCGAGATTCGCCCCCTGTTACGCGCTGGCATTAGCGACGAAGACCTAGAGCAAGCCCTGCGTGAAGCGATTGAGCTCAAACCCGAGCGTCACGAGTTTCTTGAAGCGCCCACTAAGATCATTCGCTTTATGTCGCAAACGGGCGGCTAAACCTACCCCGCGAGTCACCGTACACTAGCGGGATTCGTCACCCTGTTTCTTGAGTTATGAAACCCAGAGCCAATCTACTGAATTTTGAAGAGGCGCGCGAGCGTCTGCTTGCTGCTGCTGCACCCTTATCCAGCATCGAAACCCTTCCACTGCTACAAGCCCAAGGCCGAGTGCTTGCCCAAGCAGTCACTTCGCCCTTGAATGTACCGGGCTTTGATAATTCAGCGATGGATGGCTATGCCCTGCACGTTGCGGATCTCAACGCTCTACCCGACGCGTTCGCGGTGGTGCAACGTATTGCCGCAGGGCAAACGGGTACCGCCTTAGCCGCCAACACCGCTGCGCGCATTTTTACCGGCGCCCCGATCCCCGAGGGCGCAAACGTTGTCGTGCCGCAAGAAAATACTCAAGACGAAAACGGTGCGATCAAACTGACTCAGCCAATTCAATTGCATCAGCATATTCGTCGCAAAGGTGAAGACATCACGCTAGGCGGGTCTGTACTTGCAGCGGGGCAGCGCTTAGGCGCCCAGCATCTGGCTATGCTCGCCTCGATTGGCGTGGCAAGTGTGTCAGTGTTTGCCTGGCTAAAAGTGGGTGTATTTTTTACAGGTGACGAGCTCACCGAACCAGGTCAACCCTTGGCACCTGGCGCAATCTACAACAGCAATCGTTACGCCATC
Source organism: Candidatus Methylopumilus sp. (assembly GCA_021738045.1). GTDB lineage: Bacteria > Pseudomonadota > Gammaproteobacteria > Burkholderiales > Burkholderiaceae_B > Zwartia. The sequence goes on from JAIPCU010000051.1 coordinate 10,134, forward strand.
AATGGCCTGCTCAAGCAACTTGGCTGCGCCATCACCGATTACGGCATTGTGCGGGACTCTGCTCAAGCTACGCGCGACGCCTTACAACGCGCTGCCGCTGAAAACGACGTGATTATTACCTGCGGTGGTGTATCTGTCGGAGAAGAGGATCACGTTAAAGGTGCAGTGCAGGCGTTAGGTTCGCTTGATTTATGGCAGATTTCAATGAAGCCAGGTAAGCCGTTGGCCTATGGCAAGGTTAGCGCGGCGGATTTTATTGGCCTGCCCGGCAACCCTGTCAGCTCATTTGTGACCTTTTTGCTGATGGCACGCCCCTTTTTGCTCAAACGCATGGGCGCTCAAGAGGCACCATTACGCTATCTGACAGCGACGGCCGACTTTAACTGGCCGCGCCCTGATAAGCGTCGTGAATTTTTACGCGTCAAGCTCGAGCAAAGCGCAAGTGGTCAATCTGCCTTACAACTTTGGCCTAACCAGGGTTCAGGTGTGATGAGCAGCTTAGCCTGGGCCGATGGTCTAGTTGATCTTGCGCCAGAAACTGCCATCACCAAAGGCGATACAGTACGGTATCTTTCGTTGTCTGAACTTTTAAATTAAGCAGTCATCATGCATCTCAAGGTTTTGTACTTTGCCCAATTGCGCGAAAAATTCGGACTCGCTGAAGAAACCGTGCAAGCGCCTGAGGGCGTGCGAACAATTACCGATCTGATGCAGCACCTTGCCAAGCGCGGTGGTGTCTGGCAAGAGACGCTGGGTGGTCAATATGCGTTTAGAGTGGCCATGAACCAAGAGATGGTGTCGCAACAGACTGCGCTGATTGACGGCGCCGAAGTTGCAATTTTTAGACCTGTGACGGGGGGCTAAGCCGTGCGTAGTCATGTATCTGTTGCATTGAAACATTCAGTGATCAGTCACACTGCTGCACAAGGAAGATCATGAGTGCCCGTTTGTCTGTCGCCGTGCAAAGCGAAGACTTTGACTTGCGTCACGAACACCAGCAACTCGTTCAAAACGATCATGGTGTTGGCGCAGTCGTGGCCTTTATTGGTATGGTGCGCGACCTGAATCTGGCCGACGATGTGGTAGCGCTTGAGCTTGAACACTACCCCGGCATGACCGAAAAATCGCTCATGAGTATCGTGCAACAAGCCGAAAGCCGCTGGTCGCTTCAAGCCGCGCGCGTGGTGCACCGTGTCGGCAAGATGTACCCGGGCGATCAAATTGTGCTGGTGCTGACAGCCAGTGCGCACCGCGGTGATGCCTATGAGGCCAACACCTTCATCATGGATTATTTGAAAACCGAGGCCCCCTTCTGGAAAAAAGAATGGACCCCCGAGGGCCCGCGCTGGATTGAAGCGCGCGACAGCGATGACCATGCTGCCGCCCGCTGGGCCGCGCAACACCCCGCACCCAACCCTTAAACAACGACATCGGCTCAGCATTGGCTTAAGTGGCGAAGTCAGCTCACAATCCTTCACCCTCAAACAGAAAGATCTACCAACAACCTTCAAACTGCAAGATCCGCCAACAACCCAACTGAGATCCAAGTGAAGCACGATGAGCGAACCGAGTCACACTGAACATAAAACTGCTGGCGCACCTTACGACGCACTTATCCTTGCTGGTGGCAAAGGTAGCCGCCTTGAGGGGCGCGACAAAGGTTGGGTCATGCACCAGGGGCTGCCGTTGATCGAGCATGCCTTAGCCTGCCTTGCTGCGCAGACCATCACCCCTACGCGTGTGTTGATTAGTGCCAATCGCAATATCGATGCCTATAAGCAGACGGGGCGTATCGTTGTCACTGATGAGCGTGCAGATTTTGCGGGGCCGCTTGCAGGCATTGAAGCGGGGCTCATGCGCTGCAAAAAAAATAACTTGTTGGTGATACCGTGCGACACGCCTTTATTGCCGTCTGATTTATTTGAACGCCTTGAGGCCGCCCTGGCAGAATACCCCTCAACGCTTGCAGCCTACGCAGTCACCCCCGATGGCCCTCAACCTTTGTGTTGCTTGCTGCGCCCCGCTGCCGCTGGCTGGCTAGCCAAATATCTCGACGAGCAACACGCCGCAGCGATCAAATGGCTTGATCAGTTAGGCGCATGCGCAGTGCACTTTGACGACTCAACCGCCTTCAGTAATTTCAACACGATGGAGATGTTTCAATCTCTAAAACCGAAAGGCCAAGCATGACAGCAGACCTCACACACTTTGATACTCTAGGCCAAGTATGACAGCAGACCTCACACACTTTGATGCCGCAGGGCAAGCGCACATGGTTGACGTCTCAGCCAAAGCTGAAACGCATCGTCGCGCTATAGCTCAGGGTCGCATCACCATGCTGCCTGCCACCTTCGCAAAATTAGCTGCAGGCAACGCAGCCAAGGGCGACGTCTTAGGTGTGGCTCGCTTAGCAGGCATCATGGGTGCTAAGCAATCCGGCTCGCTCATCCCTCTCTGCCACCCAATCCCGTTAACGCGCGTCACCGTCGAGTTCGTCAGCGATGCAGCGACATCCTCTGTCACCTGCACCACAACCGCTGAAACCGTCGGCCGCACTGGCGTCGAAATGGAAGCCCTCACCGCAGCCACCATCAGCTTGCTCACCATCTACGACATGCTCAAAGCGGTCGATCGTGGCATGGTGATCGATGCCGTTAAGTTGCTTGAAAAGCACGGGGGTAAGTCGGGGAGCTGGGTGGGGTGAGTCGGCTCAATATTCATAGCGACAAAATTGTCCATCCCAAGTTTGATTACCTTGGTCCTAATTTAGTACACTAGCATTGTCTCCCGGTTTTATCCGGCCAAAGCCTGATGCGTCGACGGGCAAATCAGCGGTCATCCAGTCGGTTTAGATGGCGTCAATGAAGGCTCTCTCACGAGAGCCTTCATTTTTTTGGAACGCTAATTGACACTAAAGAACTTTCATCCCAAAACTGGTCAAATACTCATTTGCGATTTTGACCGAGGCTTCATTCCACCCGAAATGGTCAAACGCAGGCCTATCGTGGTTATTTCACGTACAGAGACTCATTCGCGCCGACTGTGCACCGTTGTGCCCCTCTCAACGACAGCACCCAAAGTGTTGGCACCATGGCATATTGCATTAGAACGCGACCCTTTACACAGAACCAAAATAGCAAACGCCGTTTGGGCTAAATGCGACATGATCTACACGGTGTCCTTCGATAGATTAGAACTCCCTCGATCAAATATTCAAAACCATCAGGCAATCCTGACAACTCGCATTAGTCGCAACGATCTGCACGCAATTTTTAATGGTGTCCGGCTCTATCTACCAACGCAAAAAGTCCATCATTTGGCTGAATGACTCAAAAACCTTACCCTTCTTTGCTTTAAATCAATTCCTCCCCATTTGGTTCTAATTACCACACCTTAATCCCGACTAAGTTAGGTCATATCGACTTAGGAACGGGCTCATGTGGTTTAAGACGTTAGATATTCTTGGTAAACAACTCATACCGATCGTGCAAGGCGGCATGGGTGTGGGGGTCTCGGCTCACCACCTAGCGGGTGCTGTTGCCCGTGAAAATGGTGTGGGTACGATCGCTAGTATCGATTTGCGCCATCATCATCCTGATCTTCAAGAGCAAACCGAGCATTGTCGAGATCGCGATCAGATCGATCAGGCGAATTTGATTGCCCTTGATCGAGAGATCAAAGCGGCCAAACGGCTAGCCGAAGGTCACGGCGCTATCGCAGTCAATGTGATGAAGGCGGTGCGACAACACCCCGCCTTGGTGCAACAAGCTTGCGAAAGCGGGGCCGACGTTCTAGTGATGGGTGCAGGCCTGCCGCTCGATCTACCTGAGATGGTGGCTGATTTTCCGAAGATGGGTCTAGTGCCCATCTTGTCTGAAAGCCGTGGTGTGGCGATTGTGATGAAAAAATGGCTTAAAAAGGGGCGTTGCCCTGACGCCATTGTGATTGAGCACCCAGGTTACGCTGGCGGCCACTTGGGCGCCAACAAGGTCGAAGACCTGCACGCACCGCGTTTTGAATTTGATCTGGTCCTGAACGATTGCCAAACCCTTTTTGCTGAACTGGGGTTAGGAAAAGATGCGCCGCCTTTAATCCTGGCCGGTGGCATTGACTCTCACGAAAAAGTGCGTCATTGGTTAGGCGCTGGGGCAAGTGCCGTGCAACTTGGCACCGCCTTTGCCGTCACTCAAGAGGGCGACGCGCACGATGAGTTTAAGCGCGTGCTGATCAATGCGACCCCTGCAAACATGGTTGAGTTTATTAGCGTTGCCGGCCTTCCAGCCCGTGCAGTCGCCACCCACTGGCTGAAGCAATATCAACGACACGAGCCGCGCATGCAAGCCTGCGCTAAAGCAGACCCACGCCGTTGTGCACAGCGAATGGATTGTCTGACTCAATGCGGTCTGCGGGATGGCTTAGCGAAGATCGGTCAATTTTGTATTGATCTGAAATTGGTATCCGCCTTAAAAGGCGATGTGCAAAAGGGTTTATTTTTCAGAGGCGCGGGAACACTACCCTTTGGCAAAGCGGTACGTTCGGTGCGCGAGCTGATTGAATATTTATTGTATGGCACTTTTCCTGCAGCGCTTGATTTCACGAGAACGTGTTTTAAAAATATACACATGGCCGCAGAAGTTGAGCTAGATGCATTGCGCAATTCTACAGTCGTTGCTTCAGCTTAAATACCCTCATGCCCCATCAACATTCCCATCTCGCTGACGTTGAATTTGATCCCGAGCTAATCGCCCGCTACGATGGCAGTGGCCCGCGTTATACCTCGTACCCAACTGCGGATCGCTTCATCGAAGGGCCCATCGCGGCACAATACGTCACCGCGTTGCATCAGCGTCAAGACGCACGCTCAAGCGCTGCGTTGTCGCTGTATGTGCACCTGCCTTTTTGCGATACGGTTTGCTATTACTGCGCTTGCAACAAGATTGCCACCAAAGACCGCGGGCGCGCTGATGTTTATCTAAACTACCTTGAACGTGAGATCGCCCTAGTGCGCGCCGAGTTTGCAGTCGCACTTGCAGTCACACAACTGCACTTAGGCGGCGGTACACCTACCTTCTTAACAAACGCTCAACTCAGCCGCCACATGCAGATGCTTAAGCAAGCGTTTGCCTTCACACTCGACGCCGAATGTTCAATTGAAGTTGATCCGCGCAGACTTAATGACGGCGCCCTAGAGTTATTAGCGGATCATGGCTTTAATCGCATGAGTATCGGCGTGCAGGATCTTGACCCAGCGGTGCAAAAGGCCGTCAATCGCCTACAGCCTGCAGAGCTCACACAAGCCGTTATCCAAAAAGGTCGTGCCTTGGGCTTCAGGTCGATTAATCTGGATTTGATTTACGGCTTACCCAAACAATCTGTTAGCACGATGCAGGCCACCCTTAGCACAGTCTTAACCTGGCGCCCTGAGCGCATTGCGCTCTACAGCTACGCGCATTTGCCCGAGCGCTTTATGCCTCAGCGACGTATAGAAAGCGCTGACATGCCTAGCGCGACCGAAAAACTCGCCATGCTTAAGCTCGCTGTCACGACATTGCTTGCAGCAGGTTATGTCTATATTGGCATGGATCACTTTGCGCTACCAGAAGATGATCTGGCGATCGCACTCGAGCAAGGCACTTTACAACGAAATTTTCATGGCTATTCAACCCAAGCCGACTGCGATTTGATTGCGCTAGGGGTATCAGCCATTAGCCGAATCGGCGATACCTACGCACAAAACCACCGAGACCTGATTGATTACTACAACACATTGGATCAGCAACAACTGCCGCTTGCAAAAGGCTTAGTGATGACGCGTGATGATGAAATCAGACGCGCAGCGATTCATGATTTGTTGTGTCAATCGATGCTCAAGATAGCAAGCTTTGAACAAGTCTGGGCGATTGATTTCGCGACATACTTTGCGCCCGAACTTGTGCAGATGCAAACGCTTGAGCACGATGGTTTAGTTGAGCTCACAGACGACTCAATCGATATCACCCCGCGCGGCCGTTTTTTGGCGCGCATCATTGCGATGCGTTTTGATCGCCATTTGCGCGAAGCCAAATCCCTCGCAAAATTTTCGCGAGTTATTTAACCCACTAAATTATTTTGATCTACCCGTCAACTTTACGCGTTTGAATCATTTTTTTAGGTGAATCACGGTGACTAAACAACTTGATATTTGCGAACTATTGCTTCGTGTGCCACTTTTTTCCTCATTAAATCGAAATTGGTGTGAAATTTTGGCGCGCTCGGCGCAGGTTCATCGCCTTCTGAAGAATCAATATTTGTACCGGCGCGGCGATGCAGCCACTGGAGTCTATCTCGTTGCCGTAGGTCAAATCAAAGCCTCGATCCCTATTGCGCGAAGCCGGCACGGCAAGGTCATCGAGATGTTCGGTGCCGGCGACTCATTTGGCGAAACGCTGATGTTGTTAAATCACCGACACATCGTTGACGCACAGGCG